>CAZJAK010000074.1:0-11380 GCA_964543935.1 uncultured Spirochaetaceae bacterium | reverse complement strand
CGGCACTTCGTTCGATGTCTCATACCATGCTTATCCGCAAATCAGAGACGGGAAGGTCATCGGAGGGGTCATCACCTTCTCGGACATTACCGAACGAAGGCAAAAAGAGGCCCAAATCCAGTTCCTCAACTGCCATGACTCGTTGACTGGTTTGAGCAACCGGCGCTGTTTTGAACAGCAGTCCCAACTCTTCGACGTTCCCGGACAATTGCCGCTATCCGTCCTGTTCGCCGACATCAACGGCTTGAAAATGACCAACGACATATTCGGCCATGCCGCTGGTGACGAACTGATCAAGAAGACCGCCGCCATCCTGCGGCAGTCCTGCCGGGCGGACGACCTCATTGCCCGGGTGGGAGGGGACGAATTCATCGTATTGTTGCCGAAAACAACTCCTGCAGATGCGGCCAAGATTGTCCAAAGGATCAGGGAAGGCTTCGAACAGGAGCGGGTTTCCTCTATCCGGTGCAGCATTTCGATTGGATGCGATACGAAAAACCATGCTGGACAATCGTTGCAGTTGGTCATGGCCAATGCCGAGAACGGCATGTACAAGGACAAAGCGGTCAACCGCAAGGCAGTGAACGACGACATCATCGAGACCATCCAAGAAACGTTGCATGCCAGAAATCCCAACGAGCACCGGCATGCATTGGCCGTGCGGGAGCTGTGCGGTCGCTTGGGCCGTGCGCTTGGGTTGTCCGCGACAGAGGTCAGCAAGGCGGTGCGTTCGGGGTACCTGCACGATATTGGCAAGATCACCCTCGAGGACCGCTTCCTCCTCCCCGAATTGGTGGAAGATGAGGATTTCGAGTACATTCGGGAACACCCGGTCGTGGGGTACCGGATCCTGAACCTGTTCGACGACACGGTGGATGTGGCCGAATATGTATACGGGCATCATGAACATTGGGATGGGACGGGCTACCCCCGCGGATTGGCCGGCGACCATATCCCGCTCATCTCGAGGATCATCGCGATCACCGAATCGTATGAGCGGGCCCTTAACAGGGGGGATGGTCCCTATCGGGAGCGCAAGAGACGGGCGTTGGCGATGGTCGCCGAAGGCTCCGGGACGCGCTTTGATCCCTATGTGGTCACTCGATTCATGCAGATTATGGAAAACGATGACGCACCTGTCTGAATCATAGTATGATGCATGCGACAAGGAGTTGCCCATGAGCCTGTTGATGACCAGTGCCGATCCGCACATGATCATCCTCGCCCAGAAGGTTTTCGATCGTCAATTCGCCGAGGACCCCCTGCTGGGCCGGCAGATGGACGAGCGGCGCAAGCAGGCCATGTTCCAAGACATCCTCTACAACTTCAGCTTCCTCAGCACTGCGGTCCATCTGAAAGACGACAAGATTTTCTCCAACTACGCCGTATGGCTGTACGAGTTGCTGTGCAACTTGATGAAGGACTTGGACCGCGACCGCATCAAGGAGCAGATGGTGGCCCATTACTCCATCCTGCGCCGTTATGTCGGCGAATTGTTCGCAGCAGAAGAGGCGCAGGTTGCAGCATCCTATCTGGACATGGCCATCGAGGTGACCGATAAAGCCGTCGACAATGTCCCGCTTTCCCGAAGGTTCTCGGAGGGCAAGCATGTCGAGGTGCGCAAGGAATACCTGAGTGCATTGATGCGTGGTGATACGGCCCGGGCGATCGCCACCATCAAACGGGTTGCCGCCGGGGGCATGCCGCTCCAGGAGCTGTACGAAGACGTAATCATGGAGACGATGCGCGAGGTGGGCGAGTTGTGGCATGGCAACCTCATCACGATCGACAAGGAGCATTACTGTACCTCGACGACACAAATGGTCTTGGCCATGTTCTATCCCGACATTTTCGCCACCCCTAAAAAGAACCACCGCATCCTGACCTGTTGCGTGGGCAGCGAGTTGCACGAGATGGGCGGGCGGATGGTCTCCGATTTGTTCGAATACCATGGGTGGGACAGCGTGTACTTGGGGGCAGCCGTCCCGATACCCTCGTTGATCCATGCTGTCGGTGAACACAAGCCCGACCTGGTCGCCCTTTCGGTGACCATGCCCCAGTACCTCCAGGCTTGCCGGGATGCGGTGCATGCGTTGCGTTCAGCGTACCCCCAGTTGCGGATCGCTGTCGGCGGCCGGGCTTTCAGTACCAGTGACGGCATCCAATACAAATGGCCGATCGATGTATACACAGAATTGGCGAGCGAGTTGATCGAATGGGCCGAGCAGGAGGTGCACAGCTCGTGAATGCTTCATTCTTTGCCCGCACCGCTATGGATGGGACGGTCACCGAGGTCGTCTGGAGCAAGCCCATCTCCTTGGCTGTCCCGTATGTAACCAACGTGCACAACATCTTCGATGACGATAATCGCGAACGGTTTGATCATTCATTCTCGCATGCGGTGGAGCATCCTGAACGGGTCGTATGCGAGCATGTCCAGATCGGGCACGAGTCGATCGAGCTATGTTTTTATCTTATGCGGACCGGCAGCGCCGTGTGGGTGCTCGCTTTGGATTATCCTTATCTACTCGATGAGCACATCCGCGATTCACACAACCAGATGGTGTTCAACATGCTCAAGCACTGCGCTGCCCTGAATGAGCGCCACCATGAGCAGACTAGCCAAGAGGTTGCCAACAACTTCGCTCAAGTCCAGAAACTCAATAATGATTTGATGAACACGCACCGGCAACTGCAACGGGCCAAGCGGCAATTGGAAGTGCTCAACGAGGAGTTGAACAACCGCTTGGTCAAAGACCCGCTGACCCACCTGGTGAGCCGCTACCAATACCGATCCGAAATCGCCCGCGTCATCGAGGCCGAGCCCTCTTCCTTGGGTGTGTTCGCTTTCATCGACATCGATGAATTCAAACAGGTCAACGACAAGCATGGCCATGCCGCTGGGGATGCCTACTTGGTCGAGTTCGCCAAACGTTTGTCGAATCTGGATTTCGGCTTGCCTGCCATCCGCATGCGCATCGCAGGCGACGAGTTCGGACTCTACGTGCATGGAGTCAACGATGTCGACTCGTTCATTTCGGGTTTTTGGGAGCGTTTTGTACAATCTGTCACCACGATACCCATACCGATAGACGATGATTGCGTGCCGATTTCCTGCAGCGTGGGGCTTGCCGTCTACAACCAAGACACTGCGAATGTGTTCGAGTTGATAGAATATGCAGACAAAGCCATGTATCAAGCCAAGCAAAGCGGTAAAAACGCCTTCCGGCTGTATCGTCGACAGCTGTCGTGATTGGTGCTAGTTCCCAAACAGGTTCTTGCCGCCCTCCTTGCCGAGCGCGAGGGGCGAATACGAATCCGAACCGACCATGTCGAGCTGTTCGTGTTTCTTGACTGCACAGATCACGAGCATCGTCAGGGGAGTCATCAGGGCTTCCACTGCGGTTTTGAGCAACCATTGGGTGACGATAAGGCTGACCAACAGCTCGACGGGAAACACCTTGAAGGCGGTGGCGATGGCGACGAAGATGGCTGTGTCGAACAGTTCACCGACGAAGGTCGAGCCGATTGTCCGCAGGGCGATCCATCTGTGCTTGGGGTCCCAAGTGACCATCCAGACTTTCATCTTTGACATGACGAGATTGTTGGTGAACGAACCACCCAGATACCCTGCCAGTGAGGCGACGACCAATGCCGGGACGGCCCCCAATACTGTCTTGAAGGCTTCTTGGGTGGTGAAATAGTCGCTATGGGGCATGGCGACAGCCAATGAGAAGAGGATGGCTGCCAGCACTTGCACGCCAAAACCGTACCAGACCACTTTGCGGGCGATTGCGAAGCCCCACACCTCGACCAGCACGTCGCTGAATATGTAGAGCAACGGGAAAAGCAACAAGGTGCCCACATCCACCGAGAGCGTGATGCCCAATACATCGAGGTCTAAGAATTTTTGCGCCGTGATGTTGGCCACGATGAGGATGCCCACGAAAAGCATCATCAACGGTTCAAGCAACGAAACCCTCTTCTTTATGGGAATATGATCCATCCATTCCTCCCGATGTGCGCAAGGCTCCCTCATTATAGCAATGAATGGGTGGGTGAGGACACTAGTCGACTGTGATGAATAATGTTTGAAAGAAGTGTTGACCTTAACGTAACGTTAAGGTTTATGCTCCTGACATGGAACACGACAAGCATGGCATGGGTATCCAAGAAGTAGCGGCTTTGACGGGGCTGACAAAACGCGCCTTGCGCTGGTACGAGCAAGCCGGCTTGGTGGTCCCCGACCGGGAACCCGGTTCGGATTACCGCCGCTACCGTAGCGGGCATCTCAAACAGTTGCAACAAATCGTCTTTTTACGCGAGTTGGAATTCCCGCTCGAACGGATCAGGGAGATTTTACACGACAAGCGGTTCAACCGCTTGGAGGCTTTGGAACGCCAAGCCATGCTGCTCAAGTCCAAGCGCAGCAAGATGGACGAGATGATCGGGACATTGGAACTCGCTATCGCAGAAGAGAAGGGAGAGTACGAGATGAAAGACACGGAACGGTTCAAGGGATTTGATTTTTCCCATAACCCCTACGAACAGGAGGCGCGCCGCAGGTGGGGTGACAAGGCGGTCGAGCAATCCACCAATCGCTTGAACGGGATGTCCGATGGGCAGAAGGCCGATTTTGCCGAACAGATGAAAGAGACCATGACTGAGTTGGCCGATCTGAGAACGACCGACGCGGCTTCCCAAGAGGCCCAGCAAGCCATCGGTCGTTGGTACACGCTGCTCAATACCATGGGCACATACACCCCCCAGATGTTTGCCAACTTAGGGCGCATGTATGTGGACGACAGTCGTTTCACCGCCAGCTTGGATGCATACGGTGCCGGCCTGGCCCGTTTCATGCGCGATGCCATGATCGAGTTCGCCAGGAGGAAGGCTGAATAGCATAGTGATTCCACAGAGGAGCCAACCGATTCTGGAGTGCATCCCATCATGGTGAGTCATGATGGGATGCAGCTATAGGGAAAGATTCTGTTGTAAAGACTGGCACTTTCATGCTCAAGGGAGGCTTGCGCTAGATAACCTGCCGCTCGGTCCGCTCCAATTCGAGAGTCTCGGCTTCCTTGTCATACCATCTCGGATTTTTAAAGTTGACGAAGCAGGTGTCGCCTTCGGAGAGTACATTGGTGTGCGGAGTGTGGACCCTGATGGTTTGATCGCCAATACGCACATGGTATTCAATGCAGAATGTCATGTACGATCGTTTGTCGATCACTGCCGGAATTCCCCCGTTTTCAGTGGGGGAGATTTCAATCTCATTTGGACGGGAAGCCAGCAAGCCCTCTCCATCGGGACCTTCGAAAGGAATCGGGCTTCCCGATGATCCTGTGGGAAACACCTTACCGTTTTGGCAGATTACTCTCAAGAAATTCGATAAACCCAAGAAGCCATACACAAACTTATTGCCTGGGTTTTGATACAAGTCGGTCGGGGTGCCTATCTGGACGATCTTGCCCAAATCCATGACCAACATCCGGTCGGAAAGCGCCATGGCTTCCGACTGATCGTGAGTTACGAAGATGATGGTGAAATTGAACTTTTTTTGTAATTTCTTGATTTCAAAACGCATCGATTCGCGCAACTTTGGATCGAGGTTGGACAACGGTTCGTCCAGAAGCATGACCCGCGGATTGGTGACGATCGCCCTGGCCAAGGCAATGCGTTGCTGTTGTCCACCCGATAAATCGGAAGGGAAAGCTCGTTGTGCATCGAGCAAGTCAGTGTGCTGCAACGCCGTTTGCACCCGTTGGCGGATTTCCTCACGCGGTCGTTTTAAGACCCGTAGCGGAAAGGCCACATTCTCAAAGACATCCAAGTGCGGCCAAACGGCAAAGGATTGGAACACCATCCCAAGTCCGCGTTCCTCCGGGGGGACGTAAAGGTTCTTGGATTTGATAGAAACCGGTTTGTCTCCCAACCAGATTTCTCCTGCCGACAGGTCTTCAAATCCAGCTATCATACGCAAGGTGGTGGTTTTGCCACACCCCGAGGGGCCAAGGAATGAGAAGCATTCGCCTTCGTTGACTGTCAGGTTGAAATCATCGACTGCGACTACGCTGTTGCCCGAGCGGGTAACGAATTCCTTGGTGACGTTCTTTAAAAGGATCTGGCTCATTTACATACCCTTCCTGTCCTTCGTGATGTAGCGAAGCGCCAAGTTGCCCGCCACGATGATTGCGATGGCCACCGTAGCCAAGGCGGAAGCCTGTACGGTGTTCCCTTCAGAGTTGATTGCGTAGATGGCCACCCCCAGTGTCCTGGTGAACGGACCATACAACAATACCGATGTAGTAAGCTCCCGCATGGCCGGCAGGAAAATCAAGAAGAAACCGGCGATCATGCCGGGCCGAATGAGCGGCAGCGTGATATCACGCAACGATTCAAGGTGGGTGGCTCCGCATGATCGAGCTGCCTCTTCGAGCGAATAGTGCACCTGTTCGAGTGAGGCCGAAGCCGACTTCATGGCGAAAGATACGTAACGGGCGATATAGGCGATCAAGATGATCCAGATGGTATTGTAGAGGTTCACATGGAAAGCTCCACTCCATACCAATATCACTCCGATGGCCAATACGATACCGGGGATTGAATAGGGTAGCAGTGAGAGAATCTCGAGGGATCCTTTTCCTTTGGGCCGCACTTTAATGATCACATACGCGATCATTACCCCCAAGAACATGGTGATGACTCCACTTGAGACCGAGAGGAACAGGCTATTGACGATCGAATCCCGCACCATCTTCGATTGCCCGAGGATGTATTGATAGTTGCGCAAGGTAAGGTTCTCCAACTTCAACGGCAATCCATATGCTTTTAAGAACCCAACAATGAAAATCATGAAGAGAGGGACCACGACAATTACGAACAGGCTCACGAGACTGACGACCAACAGTGGGACCTTGGCTCCTCGTAATTGTATGAGCATGGGACGCATGCTTTTTCCTTTGATGATGTCGTAGTGACCGCTCTTCAGCACCAACCGTTGCAGATAGAGGGCGGCTACAACCACCAACACGAGCAAGATTGATAAGGCTGCCCCTTCACGAATACCTTGGAAACTTCCTGCTGAGCGGTTGATGAGCTGATAAATCTTGGTCGGCAATGTGAAAATATTGTTGGAGAATCCCAATATCGCCGGTACGCCAAAATGGGAAAGGCTCGAGATCAAGATCAACATGGCACCTGCGGCGATGGCAGGAAGCACCAACGGCAATGTGATCTTGCGGATGACGTACCATTGCCCTGCTCCGGCGATGCGGGCAGATTCTTCAAGGGTGGGATCCATTCGTTCCAAGGCACTGACCACTTGCAAGAAGACAAACGGAAAGTAGTAGCAGGTCTCGACAAACACAATGCCCCCGATGCTGTTGATGTTCAACAACGGGAGGTTCCCTCCAGTGATGTGCATGAATACCTTGTTCAGGTACCCCGACCTGGGAGCAAGCATAAGGCTCCAAGCCATCGCTCCGAAGAACGGGGGGAACATGTAGGGAATGGTAAAGAGGGCTTTCATCACTCCTTTCAACGGGATGTCGCTCCGCCCGATCAACCAAGCGTAGAACAACCCTAAAACAGTGCCGAATACCGTGACTAAGATGGCAATCTTGATGGTGTTGGCGATGGAAGATAGGTTTTCTGGAGCCATCACGACACGAGTGAACAACTTCCAATCAAGCTTGCCTCCTTGAAAAAAGGTCCTGATGACGATCATGAGGACCGGCAGCAGGACGGTGACCAGTAGGATGGCCAACGAAAGGATGAACAAGCCCTGATCGAGTCCAAATCTGCGTTCTACCAATCCATTGTTGTTGCACTTCGGTTTCATACCAGTGTGTTTCATGATTCTACCTCGTTACATTGAGCTTGCTGAAGCGTGGGTCTCCAGCATCGGCTTCATATAATGCAGCCCTGACGAATCGTAACGTTTTACGTGAGCCCTCTTCAGGCACCCCTTGTCGGAAGGCTTCCAACGAGTCCTCTTGAACTCTGATCTCATGCCCGCCGACATCGATGATGTAATCGAATTGATTACCTAAATAGGTGACGCGCCGTACAATCCCGCTCAATGTGCCGTAGTCTTTGGATGTCGGGGCAGTCAAGCGGATGTCCATCGGACGGGATGCCAACAATAATCGGTTACCGCACGAAGCAGGTAGGGATGCTGGTGGATCAGGCAAATATTGGGCCTCGCGTTCCGTGATGAGGCTCAATCCGCTTCCATCGAGCTGGACCGGCAGGAAGTTGGCAACCCCGAGGAATGTGTAGACGTCCCGGTCGTTCGGATGGTTCCAAATTTGTTCAGGAGTGCCCAATTGGCGGATATTTCCCAGTTTGTCCATGATTACCATCCGATCGGAAATCGTCATGGCGGTCTCTTGGTCATGCGTGATGTAGATGATCGTGACACCGATGGACTTTTGCAGGTTTCGGATCTCATAGGCCATTTCCTCGCGCAATTTTGCATCAAGGTTAGTGATTGGCTCGTCGAGGACAATAAGTTCGGATGATGAGACTAACGCACGGGCCAAGGCCACGCGTTGTTGCTGTCCACCAGAGAGTTGGGAGGGAAGGCGGTGGGCGAACTCGCTCATCCTGACTTGGGCCAGCGCTGCGAGAGAGCGCTCCTTGGCCTCGTGTTTATCGACCTTCCGCTTCTTGAGCGGATACACGATGTTTTCGATGACGGTCAGATGGGGCCAAACAGCATAATCTTGAAACACAACACCGATCCTACGGTTCTCCGGTGCCACCATGATGTGGTCGGCCGGTGAAGAGACGACGGTGTCTTTGATTGATATTGAACCTTTGGAAATCTTTATGAATCCGCACAACGCCCGCATGAGCGTGGTCTTGCCGCAACTGGAAGGCCCTACGATCGCCATTGTCTCTCCAGCTTCGACTTCCAACGATAATGAATCGATGACGACATGCTTGCCATACTGTACGGTAATGTCTTTCATAGCGACGATCGCCATGCCATACCTCCTCATGAGTCAAAGTTACGGCCCCGGCCACCCGGGACCGTGTCTGTCGGATTGGTGTACCTGTGGTTACTTGAAGATGGAGTCGAACTTTTCCAACATGCTGAGCTTGTCGCGCACGAGCACGACCGGATCGACACTCAGCATGCGCGACTCGGCTACCTTTACGTCGATGGCGTTATCCAACTTCATGTTGGGATTGATGGGAATGGTGTATTCCTCGAGCAATACCGACTGGCCTTCCTCGCTGATGATGAAGTCGTACAATTTCTTGGCTGCTTCGGGATTCTTGGTGTTCTTGATGATGGCGATGGGGCTTTCAATGATGGGTATGTCGCTTTCTGGATAGACGAATCCAACCGTCGCACCTTGAGCCATCACCGTCCTGGCGATGTAATCGACTCCGATCGATACTTTGTATTCACCGGCGGCAGCTTTGTTCACCACTCCGCTGGAGCCATTTTCCAACTTCACGCCATTGGCTTTTAATTTCTCGAAATATGTCCATCCATAGCGGGGATTCTGGACAAGGCCCGCTACGGTGAACAGGGTCGTCCCGCTCGTGGTCGGGTCGGTCATCGCGATATAATCCTTGAATTCAGGCTTCAATAAGTCTTCCCAAGTGCGGGGGATTTGGTCACCTTTGACCAAATTCGTGTTATAGACGAATCCAAGCATGATCAGACGGGCCGACATGTACAGACGCTCGGGATCCTTGAATTTTTCGGGGATTGCGGCTGCTGCTGGCGAGTCATACGCGAGAAGCAAGCCCTGTTCTTTAAAGTCGATGTAATTGGTGGGATCTCCGACCCAAATGATGTCAGCCGAGATACCTCCGGCTTGTTGCTCGGTGGCCAACTTCGTCATCACGTTGCCGGTACCTGCAGTATAGTAGTCCATCGTGATGTTGGGGTGTTTCTTCATGAATCCCTCTTTGAGCGCAGCCAATTGGGAATCTTTCAATGAGGAATACAACATCACGGTTTGTTTCGCCGCTGCAGGCGTTTTAGCCTCATCATTACCTGCGGCTGACAAGCAAGCGAGTGCGAGTATCATGATGGTCATTGTCATCACTATCGATCTGTTTTTCTGCATGGGAACCTCCTTCATGGTCTTTTTGCACCCTCAGTATAGGTAGGCCATCGATAGCCCGAAACTGCAAGATCCCGCTTTCTTGGCTATTGCCGATTATTGGAGTCGGACCAACCGGCGATACTCGTTGGGGGTCGTCCCATACTGCTTTTTAAACACTGTATAGAAGTAATTCTCATTGAAAAATCCAATCGAAGAGGCAATTTCCTTTACCGGAGTGTCCGTTGTGGTCAATAGGCGGATTGCTTCGCGCATCCTCATGTCCAGCCAATAATCGCTGACCAATGTTCCCTCTGTCTCTTTGAAAAGTTTGGAGACATATGAGACCGATAGGCCAACAGCGTCGGCAATGAATTGCAGACAGAGGTTTGGGTTTGTGTACTCTTTTCCGATGACTTGCTTAATTGTATCAACCAACGCTCGGTTTTTCTGAGCTCGGCAGCGTTGGAGCTCTTCTTCGAAGTGTTCGAACCAATTGAGGAACAACTGGTCCAGCGTTGCTCTTGAATCAAGCTTGTCGATGAACGCTTCGAACTCGGTGATGCTCATCTCATGGCGATCTGCAAGGCATCCGGTCTCATGCAGATCTTTGAGCAACAATTGCAACGAGATGTAGAAACGCTTCATGGAGAAGCGGAAGTGGCTGAATGAGTTGCGGCTCACATGGTCAAAAAACTCCATATAGCGGTTGTAGGCATCCTTGGTCCTGCCTTGTTGCAACAGGTGCAACAGGGTTTTCTCCAATTCGGTCGGGTAGGTCCCTCCCGTGAGGTTTCTGCCAACCATCCGATCATCGATGAGGCTGCGTTCAGGATAGAGGAAAGAAAAACGGGCCTCTTCGAGCAGCGAGACCGCAGTTGCACTCAAACGATACGGTTGTTCGACTTTTCGCTTCAGGACAATCAACGAGACATTCTTACCGTATGCTTGTTCAACGAATAGGTCCAGCTGAGTTCCGAGGCAATCTTGAGCCAAGACCAGCATTGTGTCCTCGTCGAATGGTACACCGCACGATATCATGGAAGGCACGCATGTAGCGATGGCTTGGTAGGTGGTTTCATTGCAAGGCTTGAGAGCCAGCACCATCAATGGAATGTTCAGGCTGAGCGGCAGGGCATACTCTTTGAACTGTTGCTCAACAACAGTTGGATCAGCGATCTTCCCCGTCAAGATTTCGCGGAGCACGTCAATCTGCAACAACTTGCGATAGGTCTCGGTCGTCTGGGCTTGGGTGAGCATGTGGTCGATACTTGAAGAGAGAAAACCAAGCTCTCCTTGGTTGTATACCG
>CAZJAK010000073.1:0-11457 GCA_964543935.1 uncultured Spirochaetaceae bacterium | reverse complement strand
AAGGGCCGGAGGGGAGGTGCCGCCGTGGGAACCATCGCAGCAAACGTGACGGAAGTCGACCGACGGATGCTCATCGAGACCGTCAGGATTGCCCGCCAAGCCAAAGCTGCCGGCAACCATCCGTTCGGAGCGTTGTTGGCCGACCAGGCCGGGAACATCCTGATGGAGCAGGGCAACGAGGCCTGCAGTGCCGGCCATGACTGCGCCCATGCCGAGACTTTGCTGGCCATCAGGGCTTCGAAGGCGTATCAACGCTCGTATTTGGCCACCTGTACGCTGTACACCAGCGTCGAACCCTGCGCCATGTGCACAGGAGCCCTTTATTGGGCCAACATCGGGCGTTTGGTCTATGCCCTGAGCGAACGGCGTTTGTTGCACCTCACCGGAGCCAATGAGGAAAACCCCACCTTCGATCTGCCCTGCCGTGAAGTGCTCGGACGAGGCCAGAAGGACATTGTCGTGGTCGGTCCGGTCGATGATGCCGCTCTTGAGGCAATGGTCGTCGCCGACCATACCGGGTTCTGGGATTGACGGCCATGTTCGACACCGACCGGCTCCCGTATCTGTTGCGCCGCGACACGATCGCCCGCATCGACGGGGAACGCCTGCTCATCGGGGACCGCCGCCGTTTCCCGTTCGAGCGGTGCAGCGTCCCGTGCACCACCATCGCCGAGGTCGCCTCGGCTCTGAAGCAGATGGTCACTCAAGGGGGCGGACCGTTGCAAGTGGCCTTGACTGCGATGCGGTTTGTGGCACGCCGGTGCGCCGCCGGTGCTATGGTTGCCACCGTTGCGACCTTTGAGGCCGCTGCAGCCGAATTGGCGGCAGCGCGCCGGACCAACACCACCATGGCCCGTACATTGCAACGCTTCACAACCGCCCTGAAAGAGGCCAATCCCGACGGCACATTGGCGCCTGAGCAGGTCGACGTACTGATCGACCATCTGGAGCAATCTTTCGACAGAGATTATGATGCGATGAGCGATTACGGAGCCGACCTTCTAGTGGACGGGGATTGTGTGCTGACCACGTGTTTCGCCGAGCATTCGTTCCTGATGAGCCTGATCAAAGCCCGCGATGCCGGCAAGCAGGTCAGTGTCTTGGTCTCGGAGACCAGGCCGTACCTGCAGGGTGCGCGCCTGACGGCCCCCTCGTTGCAGGAACTGGGCATCCCGTGCGAGTTGATCACCGACGGGATGGGCTCCCATGCCTTGGCTGATGGGAAGGCAAATCGCTACATGACAGCCGCCGATGTGGTGGCGATGGACGGCAGCGTGGCCAACAAGACAGGCACCTTGGCCAACGCAATCAGCGCCAAGGCTTTCGGCTTGCCGTACCATGTATTGGCCATGTCCCCCGATCCAACCAAATCCAGTTCCTCGGATTTTGAGCTCGAATGGCGCGACGGCAACGAATTGCTCAAGATAGGCGACCAACCGGTCACGTTGGCGTCGATAGCTGGATGGTACCCCGCCTTCGACGTGATCGACCACTCGTTGGTGACAGGAATCATCACACCGCAGGGAATCTTCACATTCGATACACTCGCCAAACAGTATATCGGCAGGCCCCGACAAGGAGGGACAGGATGAGATCGGCAATCATTGGAGGGACAGGCTTCCACTCGCTTCAAGGGATCGGCACCACAGCCAAGACCATCGCCACGCGCTACGGGGATGTGGTGGTGCATGAGCAGACCGGTACGGACGAACCGCTGGTCTTTCTGCCGCGCCACGGGGAGGGCGAGGCGAAGGTGCCTCCCCACCTGATCAATTACCGGGCCAACATCGAGGCCTTGCGCATGCTCGGAGTGGGCCAAGCGATCGCCATGTACGCGGTTGGCTCGATTTCCAGCTTGATCCTGCCCGGTTGCTATGGATTGATCGATCAATTCATCGACCTGACCTCGGGACGCGAGAACACCTTTTATTGCGGAGGGTCCAGTGGGGTGCGGCATGTGCCGATGATCGAGCCGTTCAGCAAACGGCTGAGGACCCTGTTGGTCAAGCAAGCCCACGAGATCGGTAAGAACATCGCCTTGAAAGGCACCTACATCTGCACCAACGGACCACGTTTGGAAACCCCGGCCGAAATCCGCTTGTACCGCAAATGGGGCGCCGATGTCGTCGGCATGACGGCCGCCACCGAGACGATCTTGGCCAACGAAGCCGGTATCGACATTGCCGGCATCGCCTTTTCAATCAATTGGGCGGCCGGGTTGGATGCCGAGGGCATATCGTTCGTCGAGGAGGAGATCTTGTCGAGGATGGTCGACGACATCCTCCGTCTTGCCGTCTCTGTCCTCACACTGGGAGGTCCTGCCCACCACAGGACCTAGGGGGATTGTCGTGGCTACGCTACAGAAAACAGAACAACTCGGTTCATTGCAATTGTCGATACGAAGCGCCGAACCGCACGACGCCCCTTTGTTCTTGGATTACCTTCAGGGTGTAGCGGGAGAGACCGACAACCTCTCCTTCGGGCCGGAGGACAACGTAGAGTTCCCCCATGAAGAACTCTTCATCGCCGATGCCGCCCAAGCCCCGCGAAGCCTGTTCCTGTTGGCTTTCGTCGGCAACGAATTGGTCGGATCGATCTCATTCTCATGCGGCAAGCGTCCCAAATTGTCCCGCAGCGGAGATTTTGGCTTGAGTGTCCGTAAAGCATGGTGGGGCAGGCATATCGCTTCGGCGTTGTTGCAGACACTGCTCGATTGGGCCCCTACGGTCGGTGTGGTCAAGGTCAATCTGCAAGTCAGGGCTGACAACGCGCGGGCCATCGCATTGTACGAACGCTTCGGTTTCGTCCGTGAAGCGTTGTTGCGCGAACAACTGCGGGTGAAAGGAACATACCATGACTTGCTGTGGATGGGACTGAAGATAGGAGCCGACAACGCTCTGGATGTGCCGGTGCCGCTTGCACCCCATCAACGGATCCGCCTGGACAGTCCCGTCCACATCCGCTGCGCCCGTGCCGCTGACGCCCCCGCCATACTGGCCATGCTCGAACAGGTCTGCTGTGAGACTGAGTTGCTCGCCATGGGTGTGGAAGGGCCGCTCATATCGGTAGAGGAGGAGCGGTCTTTTCTCGAAAATGCATGGCAAGACCCGGGGAGTCTATACCTGGTGGCTTGCGCCGGGCCGTTGGTGGTGGGGATGCTTTCGTTCAGTGCCGGCAAGCGGCCCCGTACCAAGCACGCCGGCGATTTCAGCCTGGCGGTACTCCAAGCTTGGTCGGGCGGGGGGGTGGGCCGTGAGCTGGTAAACCATCTCATTCGGTGGGCCCACACTGCCGGTTTGCATAAAATTTACTTGCAGGTGCGCACCGAGAACAGCCACGCCGTCGCGTTGTACCGTTCGTGCGGTTTCGAGGTCGAGGGACTCATCAGCCGCACGGTGTGCTATGACGGCGGATGCCACGATTCGTTGGCGATGGGTTTGATCGTCGATTGAGCCATGAAAAAGGCAGGAAGGTTGCCCTTCCTGCCTGTGCATGGTTACAGATGCGGTTCAGTTCACGTAGCGGATCGTTTCCCAAATGGCATTGTAGTCGGCCAGTTTGGCGCCGAGGTCGTTCTTCAGCTCGTAGTTCTTCAAGCTGTCGGCTTCGTAGAAGGGCTTTTCCTTCATCAGCTTGCCCGCCTCGGTGTGGACGGTAGCGGGGAAGTGGAAGCGGTCGAGGAATTCGGCGTAGATTTCAGGCCTGTGGATGAAATCGATGAACTTGTGGGCCAAGTCGATGTTCTTGGCTCCTTTGGGAATGACCATCGAGTCGAGGTACATCGGGCCGCCTTGCTCCGGCAGGAAGAAGTCCACTTCGTTCCAACGAGCCGGGTCGAGTTCCTCGAACACCGCCTCGGCATACCCTTGCACCACCCAGAACTCGCCAGATGAGAACGATTTGGCGAATCCTTCGGCATCGAACTTCACCAAGTTAGGCTTCCATTGCTCGTTTATCAACTTCTGGGCCTGAGCCAACTGGGCGGCATCGGTGGTGTTGACCGAATACCCCAGATAGGCCAATGCGTCACCGAGGACCTCGCGCATGTCGTCGAGCATGCTCATGCGGTTCTTCAGCTTGGTGTCGGCGAAGATGCTCCAGTCGCGCTCATAGGAACTCACCTTGGTCTTGTTGACCGCGATGCCGGCCGCCCCCATGAAATAGGGCACCGAGAACTTCATCTGCGGGTCGTAGGTAGCCTTTTGCAGGGCCAGCGGGCTGATGTACTTGAGGTTGGCCATCTTGGTGTGGTCGATCGGTTCAAGCATGCCTTGGTTGATCATGATCGATGTGTAGTCTTGCGAGGGGAAGACGATGTCGTACCCGGAACCGCCGGCGAGCAGTTTGGCGTACATGTCTTCGTTTGAGGCGAAGTAGTCCAGGACCACCTTGACCCCGTATTCCTTCTCGAACTTTTCGATGACCGAATCGGGTGTGTAGTAGGTCCAGTTGTACAGATACAGCGTCTTGCCGCCAACCGATTCGGTCTTTTTATTGCAACCGGACAGCATCAGAACAGCAGCAACGAGCGCCACAAGGACGACTGAAGTGAGAGCCCAACGATGTAGCTTCATAGAAACCTCCTGCAAAGGGGTGTATCGGAACGCCCGGGACAACCTACGGCCATACCCCGGGACGCGTCATGCAAGGAACACTCATGGTCTAGGACGAGGCCGCGATGGTCTTCAAAAACCGCCGGAGGGTCAGCGCCAGGATCATGATGCCAAGAATCAGAACCAATGAGAGAGAATTGATGACGGGGGAGACGCCGAAGCGGATCATGGAATAGACGTACAAAGGCAGGGTGGTCGAACCGGGGCCGGAAACGAAGAAGGTGATGACGAAGTCTTCCAACGACATGGTGACGCACATGAGGAAACTGGACATGATGCCCGGCATGATTGACGGGATGATGACCTTGAAGAGGGCTTGCCGCTCGGTCGCCCCTAGGTCGCGGGCCGCTTCGATGATCGAGAAATCGAACTCGTCGAGCCGGGCCGAGACCAACAGGAACACGAACGGGATGTTGAAGGTGGTGTGGGCGATGAAAATGGTGATCATCCCCAACGGGACTTTGACAGCCGTGAAGAAGATCAACATCGAGATACCGATGATCACCTCGGGAAGGACCATCGGTAGGAAACTCGCGATTTGAATGTAGGTGCGGGCCTTGAACTTGTACCACTTGATGCCGATGGCAGCCAACGAACCCAGCACAGTGGCGACGCCCGAGCTGCTGATGGCTATGATGAAGCTATTGGCGAAAGCCCGCCACAGCTCACCCGAATCAAAGAACAACTTCTTGTACCATTGCAACGACACGCCGGTCCAACGCATGCCTTTCGACTCGTTGAACGAGTAGGCGATGACCACGAATAAGGGTGCGAACAGGAACACGATGACCAATACGAGCATGATGTTCGAAAAACCGAACCGGCGGTGGTCCTGGAAGTGTTGGACTTTGGGTGCTTTGCGTCCTTCGTGCACGCCATTGGCCAGCGGGACCAACCGGGAGGGTGTCAACGGTTTCTTGCCGTTCACACCCGCTCTTTGCGGAGGCTTGTTGGGGTTGATCAAGCTCATGACGCACCTCCTGGCCTGACCGGCAGAGAGCCGTTCTGGCCTTGGTCCAACACGTCTTCACGGTCTTTGAGCGGCTGTTGCTTCAGGCGGGCCCGTTCACGGGCGGTCGAGGTCATCATCCAGACGACACCCAGGGTGCTCAGCAAGGTGATGATGAGGGAGAACGCCGAAGCCAGCGGCCAGTTGCGGGTTTTGGTAACCTGGTCGACGATGATGTTTCCGATGAGGTAGGAGTCCTTCCCGCCGACGAGCAACGGAACGGTGTAAGCGCCGAAAATCGGGATGAAGGTGAAAATCACGGCGGTGACGATCCCGCTGCGGATGTTGGGAATGAGGACCTTGGCAATCGCCTGTGGCTTGGTCGCCCCCAAATCACGGGCGGCTTCGAGCAAACCGAAGTCGAACTTGTCGATCGTGGTGAACAACGGCAGGATGGCAAAGGGGATGTACATGTAGATCAGCACGGTGATGACCGAACCTTGGTTGTAGATCAACGACAGGCTCTCCTTGATCAACCCCACCGCCTTGAGGGCCTCGTTGAAAAACCCTTCGCTGGAGAGGATCGAGATCCAAGCGTAGATCCTGATGAGCGAATTCGTCCAAAAGGGGATGATCACCAAGCCCAGCCAGAAGGTCTGGTGCTTGCTGCGGGCCATGGCATACCCACACGGCAGCGCCAGCAGGATGGTCAGCACCGTCGACAACGTGGCGACCCACAAGGTTCTCAACAATACCCGCATGAAGTTGGGATTGGCCATCTGGAGGTAGGCGTCGAAGGTGAAGTGCCATTCCACGCCGCCGTACAAGCCTTTGCGTAAAAAGCTGTAGACGATGATGATGAATAGCGGAATCATGAAGAACAGGCTCAGCCAAATGCCCATGGGGGCGGAGTAGGCGATGCCCAGCCGCCGGCTGCGGTTTTCTTGCCGTGAGGGGGTCATCGGTCGACCACCTCGACGATGTACCCGTCCTCTGCGCTCCACGAGACATAGACTTGGTCCTTCCACTCGATGTCGGGACCGTCGTCGAGATAATTGGAGTGCTGCATGATGACCTTGACCACCGTTCCGTTATCCAAGCTGACGTAATACTTCGATTGGAAGCCTGAATAGACCGGCTCCTCGACAACCCCGCGGAACACGTTGAGGTCCTTGGTGATGCTGCGGGGGGCCTCGGCGGTAATCTTGAGTTTTTCGGGACGAATGGTGAAGGAGACCTTTTGGCCGACCTCGAGCGGGTCGTAATCGGTGACCTTCACCTCTTTGTCCAGTTCGGGTATGGCGAGGGTGGCCAGGTATTCCGATTCGAAGGGCACGCAGGAGAGGACGGTGGCCGAGAAGAGGTTGGTCTCGCCGATGAAGCGGGCCACGAAGTCTGTGGCGGGGCTTTCGTAGATCTCGTAGGGAGTACCGATCTGGAGGACCTTGCCCACATTCATGACGGCGATGCGGTCGGAGACCGACAACGCTTCGCTTTGGTCGTGCGTCACATAGATGAAGGTGATGCCGATCTGGTCATGCAGATGGTCGAGCTCGACCAGCAGGTTTTGCCTGAGCTTGGCGTCCAAAGCCGACAACGGCTCGTCCAACAACAGGACGTTGGGTTCGTTGATCAAGGCCCGGGCGATGGCGACACGCTGCTTTTGGCCGCCGCTGAGCATGCTGGGTTTCTTGTCGATATGGCCGTCGAGCTGGACCAAGTGGAGGTACTCGCGTACCTTGGTGTCCAGCTTTGTTCCGGGGACCTTCTTGAGGCGCAACGGGAAGGCCACGTTCTCATACACGCTCAGGTGGGGGAACAAAGCATAATTCTGGAAGACGGTGTTCACCTGGCGTTTGTCGGGCGGCAACGGCAGGATGTCCTTGCCGTCCAGCAACACCGAGCCCGCATCGGGGGAATCGAATCCAGCAATGATTCTGAGGAGGGTGGTTTTACCGCACCCGGAAGGACCCAACAAGGAGAAGAATTCTCCCTTCTTGATCTCCACGCTTACGTTGTCGAGCGCCCGGAACGAACCGTACGCGCGGGACACGTCCTTGACCGTCACGTCAAAACCTTTCAATCTGTTTCCCTTTCCCCCTTACCGTCATGATGCCTTGCCTTCATCCAAAGGCAGCAGACCCTGCCAGTCACGCAGTACTATTAGGCCATTTGCTCAAAGCTGTCAATATGTCGGGCCCAGCTTTTGAGAACGATTTTTTATTCCTCTAAATGTAAGCAATAATGTTTATAAATGCTAGGAAACGATGGAAAATCCCCGAAGATTCGATAACCTCCGGGGATCAGATGCGTTGGAAAAGGCCTGCTGCTGGCAGCCGGACAATCAAACTTGGTAGGTCGAAGAGGCCACATTGCCGCCAGTCCCTGTCCAATTGGTGTGGAAGTACTGGCCGGCTGCGCGGTCGATCCGCTCATAGGTGTGGGCACCGAAGTAGTCGCGTTGGGCCTGCAACAGGTTGGCGGGCAACGAGGCGCTGCGGTAGCCGTCGAAGAAGGACAAGGCCGAGCTCATCGCCGGAGTGGGAATGCCGGCTTGGACAGCCATGGCGACCGTACGTCTCCAAGCCTGCTGGCAACGCTCCATCACCGCGGTGAAGTAGGGGTCGATCAACAAGTTGTCCAATTCAGGATTCTTGTCGAAGGCCTCCTTGATCTTGCCCAAGAACACGCTGCGGATGATGCACCCGCCCCGCCACATCAGGGCGATGCCGCCGTAATTGAGCTTCCAGCCGTTCTCCCGGGCTGCTTCGCGCATCAGCATGTAGCCTTGGGCGTAGGAGACGATCTTGGAGGCAAGCAACGCCATCCGGATGTCCTCGACGATCTGCTTCTTGTCGCCAGCGATGGCTGGATCGGGACCGTCGATAATCTTGCTGGCGGTGACCCGTTCAGATTTGAGGGCCGACAAGCAGCGGGCATAGACCGCTTCCACGATCAGGGTAACGGGTACGCCGAGCTCGAGCGAGCTGATGCCGGTCCACTTGCCGGTGCCTTTTTGGCCGGCCCGGTCGAGGATCTTGGTGACCAACGGGCTGCCGTCCTCGTCCTTGGTGGCCATGATGTCGCGGGTGATCTCGATGAGGTAGCTGTCCAGCTCTCCGCGGTTCCATTCGTCGAAGATGGCATGCATCTCGTCATGCGACAAACCCAAGCCGCGCTGGAGCAAGTCGTAAGCTTCGCAAATCATCTGCATGTCGCCGTATTCGATGCCGTTGTGGACCATTTTCACATAGTGTCCGGCGCCTTCTTCACCGACCCAGTCGCAACAGGCCGTCCCGCCGGCGACTTTGGCCGAGATGTCCTGCAGGATGGGCTTTACTAACGGCCAGGCTTCCGGGTTTCCTCCCGGCATGATCGAAGGGCCCCGGCGGGCACCCTCTTCACCGCCCGAGACTCCGGTACCGATGTACAGGATGCCTTTCTGCTTGAGTTCGCGGGTCCTGCGGGTGGTGTCGGGGTAGTGCGAGTTGCCTCCATCGAGGATCACATCGCCTGCATCCAACAGAGGGACGAGCTGTTCGATGAATTGATCGACGACCTCGCCTGCTTTGACCATGAGCATCACTTTGCGGGGCGAATTCAGTGAATCGACCAGTTCCTGCAATGAATAGGTCCCGATGATGGTCGAGCGGCCCTTGGCGGCATCCGCTAAAAATTCTTCCGTCTTGGAAGCGGTCCGGTTGTACACCGCGACGGTGTATCCGTGATCGTTCATGTTCAACACGAGGTTCTGACCCATCACGGCCAGCCCAATCAATCCAATGTCGGCTTTCGGTGCCATGTCTCACTCCTTATCTTGATAATCTTGCATGAGCTTTACGAGTTGAAGCGTCCCGCATGGGCCCACAGCCCCACAGCGGGATTCGAAATGTAATAGAAGCGTTCGCCATTCGGGGCGGTGTTCCAGCCGTCCTTCATCCCGCCAACTGGATAGGCTGCACTCATCTGTTGCAGGTCTCCGTAAGCATATCCGACCGATTCGACCTCGGCTTGGGAGAGTTTGCCCGGACAATAGCGGATGGTGAAGCGGCCTTCGGATGAACCGTGGATCAGGTGGGCGGCTGCCGAAAGGTTGGCTTTCAAATCCTCATTGGCGGCCACGGCAGCCAACACATGGGGAGTCCCTTTGTAGCCGTACTTCCTGATGAGGGTGTCGATCTGGGGGTCTTCGCCGAAACGGGCCACACCCGGAGCCAACACGATCAATTCGCCTTTGTCGGCGATGGCCATGCGGGTCCGGTAGATGCTCTTGTTGCCCAACCAAGTGGTGCGGAACTCACCCGGGTCGAGATAAACCACCACCTTGTCCAGCGGTTTGTCCACCATGGTGAAGTTGACCGTCAACGAGAGTTTGGCTGCTTCCTCGTAACAGGCGCGGTCGTTGCCCATGAACAACCCCATCGGTTTCATGGCGCCAGTGGCGTCGCGGCCCACCACGGTGAGGGCGTATTCGAGCGGGATGTCTTTGGCGAACTGATCTTGGGCGTAATCGAGCACCGCCCGCACCGGCGAGTCGGTCCGCCCCATGATCCGCTCCATGCCATAGACGGCACCGAGGTAATGGCTTTTGTTGATCCCTTCGGCCCCGCCGGTGCCGACAAAAATGTTCTTGCTGTAATTGGCCATGCCGATCACTTCATGCGGCACCACTTGGCCAAGCGACAAGACCAGGTCGAATCCACCGCTGACAAGCCGTTTGTTCACCTGGGCTTTCCACGGGTAGGAGAGCTTGCCTTCGCTGAGTTTCTCGATGTGTTCGGCCGGGACTGTCCCGATGGTGACCACGTCGTTGCGCCAGTCGTGGACCGAGAAGAGCGCCTTGTCGACCCCGGGGAACATGATGTCGAGTTCCTCGTCGGTCATGGCCACATGGGTGCCGAGGGCGGGAAGGATCTCTTTGACCGCCTTGCCGTAATACTCGACGGCCCATACGGCCAGGGTGCCTCCCAGGCCATGCAACCGGGTGATGTCCGGTGGGACAAGCAGGACCCGTTCGCGTTTGCCGATGGCCTCCAAGCCTTTGAAAAACGAACGTTTCATCGACTCCAATGAAAGACCTTTGACATCTTGAACGCGCGCGTGAACCATGGTGAGCCTCCTGGTGCCCGTCTCGGGATTCCGGTCGACCGGACCCGCTGTTGCTTGAGAAAGTATCACACACCCCCCTTGGACTGTCAACCGGAGGGGATTTGCAGCATGGCTGGACCAAGCAGGCGGTGAAATCAAACCAAAGCTGTAACAATGTGTGGATTGAAGTGTTTTCTTGTGCGACGCATCAGGTTTCTCCATGCGGAACTCCTTACTCCTTCGGTCCCCGGACTGCCATTCCGGGGACCCTCATGTTTATTAACCGATTTCTCATACATTCCAAAAACATTCCTTGCGATTGCCAGCTATCCTCCAGCCAGAACCTGACAGGAGGAATACCGATGAAACGAATGATGTCGTGTCTGGCGGTGCTGCTGATGACAATCTCGCTGTCCGCCGGCGGAGCGCAAGAAAAGCTTGGAGCACAACCGGTCCAAACCTACACCTTTGGCGGTTCCACCACGGTCGCACCGATCGCCAATGCCGCCTTGAGTGCTTTCCTCAAGGATCGCCCCCACCTGAAGATCACCTATGAGACGCTGGGGTCCTCGACCGGGATCAAACAGCTGCTGGAGGGCACCTTGACGTTGGCCGGTTCCTCGCGCGAGTTGAAAGCAAGCGAGAAGGCGGCCAACTTGATTCCCATCGCCATTGCATTGGACGGTCTTTCGGTGGCGGTGAACCGCAATGTGCCGATCGCCAATCTCAGCATGGCCGAGTTGTCGGGAATCTTCTCCGGTGGGATCGTCAATTGGCGGGAAGTAGGTGGTCCCGATGCAAGGATCG
>CAZJAK010000072.1:0-11638 GCA_964543935.1 uncultured Spirochaetaceae bacterium | reverse complement strand
TTGGGACCGGCCGCTGTGCATTGCGCATCGTCAATGTCCTGCGTTGCCCTTACCGGGATTGCCCGGCCCGGTGGTGCCTGGGGGAATTTGATCCCCACCTGTATGGACCTGGTTCTGATTCTGGCTCTGCGTGCGCGTCTGCAGTTGCTCCCCCTCATAAGCCCGCAGCTGCAACTGCTGTTGCTCGTTGAGCCTGACCGGATTCTCGACCGGCGTGCGTACTCCATTGCGGGTCATCGACCGGACGAACAGTTGATGTCCTGTCTGGAATTGTTCGGTTGGACCGAGGTAGACGCCCTCGAGTTTGATCCGTTCGCGGTTTTGCAACAGCATCCGCACCGCCTCGGGCACTTGCAGCTCGACCTGAGTGCCGTCATCGAGCGTCAACAAGACTGTGGGGCGTCCGGTAGCGTCTTGGACAATCTCGACGGTTCCTTCTACCTCGGTGAGCTTTTCGATGCTTTCCACATTCCCTTGGGCCATCAAGGAAAGACCGGCAACCACCAATACTACTATCATGATCGACAAACGTTTCATGTGCTTCCTCCTCATCGTTCTTGACCACTATCTACTGGCCTGAAGAGAAAGCGTTTCAAGTTTCTCACGATTTCGATCGATTCGAAGCCGACCGGCCGCCTGCGTTTGTCAGGAACGCATGGACCGATCGGGCGCATTTGCGCCCCTCGGCGATGGCGTGCACCACCAGTGAAGCTCCGCTGACGGCATCCCCGCAGGCGAACACCTTGTCCACGCTGCAACGGTGCTCATCATCCACCAAGATGTTGCCCTTCGGATCGAGGGCTAGACCGAATTCCCTGACCAGCGGGGAATCGCGATACGGAACAAAGCCCATGCTCAGCAATACCAGTTCGGCCTCAATGATGAACTGTGAGCCCTCGATCGGGATCGGTCTTCCGTTTTCCCAGGCCAGCTTCACACACGAGAGCGCCCGTACTTGGCCATTCTCCCCTAAGATCCTTTGGGTTCCGATGCTCCACAAACGTTCGACACCCTCCTCGTGCGAGCTGGAGGTCCGCATGATCCGTGGCCATTGCGGCCATGGATTGTCTTCGCTACGCGTCAAAGGGGGACGGGGCAGCAGTTCAATCTGCGTCACTGAAGCACATCCGCGCCTGATGGCTGTTCCCACGCAATCTGAGCCGGTATCGCCACCACCGATGACGACCACCCGTTTACCGCGCGGATCCACCACACTAGACGGTCTCACCGCATCACCGCTGGACAACTCGATCTGTTGCGAAAGGAACTCAAGGGCCAGGTGCACCCCCTTCAAAGCCCGCCCCTCGACATCCAGATCCCGTGCCAACGGAGTGCCGGGAGCCAACACCACCGCATCGAAAGTGCGCAAGAGGTAGCGGGAAGAGAGGTCGGATCCGATTTCCACCTCGGTCTCGAACCGGACGCCTTCAGCGACCAACTGGGTCAGCCTTCTGTCCAAGACAGCCTTCTCCAGTTTGAAATTGGGTATGCCATAGCGCAGCAAGCCTCCGATCCGGCGCGATTTCTCAAATACGACTGTTTCGTGGCCACACCGAGCAAGTTGTTGAGCGATGGCAAGTCCTGCCGGGCCGGAACCGACAACCGCCACCCGCTTGCCGCTTGTTTTAAGCGGGCGTTGCGGCACGATCCACCCTTCATTCCATCCCTTCTCGACAATCCCCAGTTCGATGCTCTGACATGCGTTCGCCTGAAAATTGACTGCCAGCGTACAGGATGCTTCGCAGAGGGCGGGGCAGATGCGGCCGGTGAAATCAGGGAAGTTGTTACTTGCATGGAGAATCCTCAAAGCCTCTTTCCAATGTCCTTGGGCCACTGCATCGCTGTAATCGGGCACCCGGTTGCCCAAAGGACAGCCATGGAGATGACAGAAAGGCACCCCGCAATCCTGACAGCGGCGGCTTTGCAGGACCGCCTGTTCCAAACTCAGGGAATCCTTGACCGGATTGAAATCGCCAATTCGTTCACAAATGGGCCGATAGGAGGCTTCAAGCCGTTCAATCGTCAGGTAATTCTCCTGGGGATCAGCCATGGTAGACCTCCTCGGTGGCCGAAACGGTTTCGTCGTCCCGGTTCTCGTTCTGCTTCATACGTTCCAGTACCTTGCGGTATTCCAACGGCACGACCTTGACGAATTGGGGGTACTTGGCCTCCCAGTCATCCAAGATGCCCAAAGCGGTTTTGCTGCCCGTATACAGCAGATGGGCTTCGATCAACCGCTTCAGGTTTTTTTGATCGGCGCTGTCCCAAAGTCCTTCCAGATCGACCATGTCCAGATTGCAGCGGGTGTCGAACAACTCGGCTGGGTCGTATACATAGGCAATCCCACCGCTCATTCCAGCAGCGAAGTTCTTCCCTGTTTGACCAAGGACGACCACCGTCCCACCAGTCATGTACTCGCAACCATGGTCGCCGACTCCTTCGACAACCGCAGTAGAGCCGCTGTTGCGTACGGCGAAACGTTCGCCCGCCATGCCATTGATGAACACCTCGCCAGAAGTCGCCCCGTACAGGGCCACGTTGCCGCAGATGATGTTGCGGTCCGACCGGAAGCGGGCAGCGGGAGGTTGGGCGATCACAATCCGGCCGCCACTCATCCCCTTGCCGACATAATCGTTGGCCTCTCCGACCAACCTGAGGGTTATTCCAGGAGCCAGGAACGCACCGAAGCTTTGTCCGGCCGAACCTTGCAGCGTCACATCGATGGTGCCGTCTGGCAGGCCGTCAGCACCAAAGCGTTGCACGATGCAGCCGCTGAGGGCAGCCGCGATGGTCCGGTCGGTGTTGTGAACCAATGATTCAACCTTGATCGGGCTAGGGTGTTGCCAGAATGCTTCATCCAGCCGGGATTGGATCAGCTTGTCGAAGGCACTCTGTTCGACAACAGGCCGTTTTCCGCCAAAACGCCGCTGGACGCCTGTGCCAAGATGATCGGCCGCCAGCAAGGCCTGCAGGTCCACCGTGCGGCCTTTGTGTTTCTCCAAGGCGGGTTTGAACCTCAGCACGTCGACCCGGCCGACCATCTCGTCCACCGTCCTGAAGCCAAGCTGCGCCATGTACTCCCTGAATTCGGCCGCCACAAAACGGAGGAAGGTCACGATGTAGTCGGCTTTACCGTGGAACTGGCTGCGCAGGCGCGGATCTTGGGTGGCGACTCCGAACGGACACGTGTTCAGGTGGCATTTGCGCATCATCATGCACCCCATCGTGATGAGCAAAGAGGTCCCGAATCCATACTCCTCAGCCCCGAGCAATGTGGCGATGGCCAAGTCCCGGCCGGTTTTCAAGTGTCCGTCGACTTGCAAGACAATGTGATGACGCAAATTGTTGACGATCAAGGCTTGTTGGGCCTCAGCCAATCCCAACTCCCACGGCAGTCCCACATGCCGGATGGCGGTCAACGGAGCCGCCCCGGTTCCTCCATTTTGCCCACTGATCAAGACCCGGTCGGCTTTTGCCTTGGCCACTCCCGAGGCAATAGTTCCCACTCCCGGTTCCGATACGAGTTTCACCGAGACAGAAGCGCGCGGATTCACTTGCCGGACGTCATGGATCAATTGGGCGAGATCCTCGATGGAATAGATGTCGTGATGCGGTGGCGGACTGATCAACGTCACGTTCGGGACGGTGTGCCTGATCTTGGCGATGTAATCGGTGACTTTTGAACCTGGGAGTTGGCCCCCTTCACCCGGTTTGGCCCCTTGGGCCATCTTGATTTGGATTTCATCCGCACTCATCAAGTAGGCAGTGGTGACTCCAAAACGGCCGGAGGCGACCTGCTTGATGCGCGAACGCATGCTGTCGCCGTTGGGTAGCGGGATGGAGCGCTCGGGGTCCTCACCGCCTTCGCCGCAATTGCTCTTGGCCCCGATTCGGTTCATGGCGATGGCGACGGTCTCATGGGCCTCCCGTCCGATCGAACCGATCGACATGGCTGCCGAGACAAACCTGCGCGTGATGGCTTCGACCGGTTCCACCTCCTCGAGCGGAACCGGGGTCGTCTCGGCGAAATCCAACAAACCCCGCAATTCGCCATTGGTCCGGTAGGATTCGTCCATGGCGGCTGAAAAGCGCTTGAACAAGGAATAATCGGCTTGGCGGGTGGCTTGTTGCAACAACGTGATGGATGCTGGCGACCAGTAATGGGGCACGCTGTCACGCCGCAAGCGGTAGGCTCCGCCAGGTTCGCGCAAAACTGGCTTGTCGCCATCGGCAGGGTAGGCCTTGCCGTGGCGTTGCATCACTTCCCAGGCAAGTTCGTTCAGTCCGATGCCTCCGATGCGCGAGATGGTTCCTTTGAAGTAGGTGTCGACAAGGTCTTTTCCCAATCCGACCGCTTCGAACGATTGGCTGATGAAAAAGCTGTGCAACGTTGAAATGCCCATCCGGCTGAACGTTTTCAACAATCCTTTTTTCACGGCGTTGACATAATTGTCGGCAGCCTGTTCTGGCGAAAGCCGGCCGAGCTTGCCCTCCTCTGCCAACTGCCGCACCGTCGAGAACGCCAAATAGGGGCACATGGCATCGCAACCGAAGGCAAGGTGAAGGGCGTAATGGAACACTTCGCGGATGTCTCCAGCCTCGGCGATGATGCCGATGCCTCCCCGTTTTTTGCGTTCCACCATGTACTGGTGGAGTCCGGAGACTGCCAGCAAGGAAGGGATGGGCGCTTTGCCGACTCCGGCTTGGCGGTCGGTGAGGATCATCAGCGACACTCCTTGGTCGGCCAAGGCCTCGGCTTGACGGCAGATCCGTTGCATCGCTTCCGATAAGGAATGCCCGCTCTCGTCCGGTTCAAAGGTCATGTCGATGTCTGCTGCCGCCAAGTCCTCATGGGCATTGCTACGGATGCGGTCCAGATCGCGTGCGCTGAGGATGGGATGGCTGAGCTGCAAGCTGCGGTACTGGCGTTGGTCCACATCGAGTGGATTGCTGGCGTTCTCGATAAAACTCTCCAACGACATCATCACCTGCTCCCGCAACGGGTCGATGGGTGGGTTGGTCACTTGGGCGAACATCTGTTTGAAATAGTTGAACAACAACTCGCTTTGGTCGGATAGGACCGCCAAGCCAGTGTCGTTGCCCATCGAACCGATCGCCTCTTGCCCTTGACCAGCCATCGGCACGAGGATGGTTTTGAGGTCCTCGTCGGTATATCCGAACAAGATCTGCTTCTCCAACAGCTCTTGTGGTTCAAGAGCGGGGACTCCCGACGGATTGAACAAACCACGTAGTTCGATGCGGCTGTCCTTGACCCAGCGCCGGTACGGATGTTGCCGAGAAATTTTGGCTTTGATCACGTTGTCGGGAATCACACAGTGTTGGTGCAGGTCGACGATGAACATCTTGCCTGGTTGCAGGCGGCCTTTGCTGGCTATCGTACTGTCATCCAGGTCCAGGACCCCTGCTTCGGATGCCAGCACGATCAGGCCATCCCTAGTGATGGCATAGCGGGCCGGCCGCAATCCATTGCGGTCCAATGTCGCCCCTATGTAGCGACCATCGGTGAACACCACTGCGGCCGGACCGTCCCACGGTTCCATGATGGGCGAGTGGTACTCATAAAAAGCCCGCTTGTCGGCGCTCATCGGAATCTCGGCCGAGCACGCTTCCGGGATCATCATCATCATGACATGGGGGATGCTGCGCCCGGCCATGACGAACAACTCGAGCACATTGTCGAACATGGCCGAATCACTGGCGCTCTCGTCGATGACAGGAATGATCTGGCTAAGGTCCTCGCCAAGCAGCCGGGAAGTCATGAAACCCTCGCGGTTGCGTTGGCGGTTGATGTTGGCCTTGATGGTGTTGAATTCGCCATTGTGGGCCACCTGGCGGAACGGTTGCGCCAGACGCCACTGCGGCAGGGTGTTGGTGGAGAAACGGGAGTGGACGATGCAAAACGGGCTGGTGAATTCCTCATCGGAAAGGTCGGGGTAGTACTGCCCGACTTGCCGCGGGGTCAGCATCCCTTTATAAACGATCACGGTGGCGGACAGGCTGCAGACATAGAACGGGCTTGCATCTGCGAGCTGTTTTTCTATGCGCCTGCGCAGGACATACAACGAACGCTGCAACACGTCATTGCCCAAGGATCGGGTGCTCAAGAAGGCTTGGGCGATGACCGGTTCGGTCGTGCGGGCGAAGGATCCCAAGACCTCGCTGGCTACCGGGACGGAACGCCAGGCCAGCAGTTCGAAGCCTGCTTGCCGGCAGGTTGCCTCGACCGAGTCCTGGCATCGCTGCCCTTGTGCCGGATCGGGTGGCAAGAAGAACATCCCCACAGCGTATTGCCCTGCCGGAGGCAGTCCGACAGGGGCGAGAACCCGGCGGAAAAACTGGTCGGGGATGAGAATCATGATACCCGAGCCGTCCCCGGTTTGCTCATCTCCCCCGACAGCTCCACGGTGTTGCATCCGTGTGAGCACCTTCAGGGCATCGGTCACTACTGCGTGATTCGCTTGGCCGTCAAGACGGGCAACGAAGCCGACGCCACAACTGTCATGTTCGAACTCCTTGCGGCACAAACCGTAGGAACCGTCTTGCATGAAGCGGATGCGTGCATCCGCTTGACCGGGTGCCTGACTCGTCTGTTGGTGTGCGGGTGAATCGTCATGTGCCATGGCATGTCTCCCATCACAACCGGAACAACAAGTCTTCGTACGATGGGTACGGCCAGAACGAGCGGTCGACGAGTCGTTCGAGTTCGTCGGCCGATGACCGCAGGCATGTCATGGCCGGTACCACCCGTGTCCTGAAACAGCGTGCTTGTTCGAGCGTCCCGCCTTCGAGGGCATGGGCGGCATGCACTTCGGCTTCCAACGCCGTGGCGTGCTCGATGGTCGCATCGATGCAGGAGACGATGGAGGAGGCGAGAGCCTTGAGATGGGTCGAGTGGATGCCGTGCGCCTCCTGGAGCGCTACCGAGGCAAGCAGTTCATGCACATAGCGGTTGGCTGCAGCGATCATGTTGCCGCAGGCCATCTCGATCATCACGTTGGCTTCGATGGATATCTGTTTGCAGTACGTCTCCAAATAGATTTCTTGCCGGGAATGGAGTTCCAAGGCAGAGAGGATGTGGTGTTTTTCGAGCATGGCGACATAGGTGCTGTCCGTCAGATGGGCCAGAGCCTCGACGGTGCAATCAAGATTTTCCAATCCGCGGGCGCGGGCTTCGGCCACCCATGCTTCTGAATAACCGTTTCCGTTGAATACGATCCGTTTGTGGCCGTCATAAAATTCCTTAATGATCGTTTGGGCTTCGGTGCGCACGTCGCTGGTGGCTTCCAAGCGGTCGGCCACCTCGCACAGCACGTCGGCGACAGCTGCGTTGAGCATAGCGTTGGGACCGGCCAGCGATTGTGAGGAGCCCACCATCCTGAATTCGAACTTGTTGCCGGTGAACGCAAACGGCGAGGTCCTGTTGCGGTCGATGGCATCTTTGGGAAAACTCGGTATCGAGACCAGGCCGGTCTCCATCAGTTGGCCGTTGCGCTTGCCCGACCGGCGTGCTTGCGAAATGCACTCGAGAATCTCGGTCAACTGATCGCCAAGGAAAATCGAGATGATGGCCGGGGGCGCTTCATTGGCTCCCAGGCGGTGGTCGTTGCCGGCGGTGGCGGTTGAGATGCGCAACAATGTGGCATAGACGTCTACCGCTTTGATGATCGAGGTGAGGAATACGAGAAACTGTTCGTTTTCCTCGGGGCTTTCGCCAGGACTGAGCAGGTTTTGTCCGTCATCGGTCGCGATCGACCAGTTGTTGTGCTTGCCCGAGCCATTGACCCCGGCGAACGGTTTCTCATGCAGCAGCGCCACCATGCCGTGGTGGCAGGCCACCGTCTTGATCACGTCCATCAACAATTGGTTGGCATCGGTCGATATGTTGGCCGATTCATAGACCGAGGCGAGCTCGAACTGGTTCGGGGCCACTTCGTTGTGCTGGGTTTTGGCCGAGATGCCCAGTTTCCACAACTGGACGTTCAATTCGGCCATGAAATGGGCCACCCGTTCCTTGATGGCGCCGAAGTAGTGGTCCTCCATCTCTTGGCCTTTGGGGCTCATCGTCCCGTACACGGTCCGGCCGCACAAACGCAGGTCGGGGCGCTGTTCGTACAAGGCCGAGTCGACGAGGAAGTATTCCTGCTCGGGTCCTACATTGGTGAAAGCCCGCGTGGCCGTCGTGTTCCCCAAGGCTTTCAAGACCCTCAGGACCTGTTTTTCCAAGGCCGCCATCGAACGCAATAGCGGAACCTTCTTGTCGAGCGCCTCACCGTGGTAGGAGACGAACGCGGTCGGGATGGAGAGGGTCTTCACACCGTTGGCGTCCCTGATGACAGCCGGCGAGGTGGTGTCCCAAGCGGTGTAGCCGCGTGCCTCGAAGGTGGCCCGCAAGCCTCCGTTGGGAAACGAAGAGGCGTCCGGTTCGCCTTGGATGAGGTCTTTGCCGCTGAATTCCACCAAGACGGTCCCATCGTGGCATGGCGAGAGGAATGCATCGTGTTTCTCAGCAGTCAAGCCAGTCAGGGGTTGGAACCAATGGGTGAAATGGGTAGCTCCTTTGGCGATCGCCCAATCCTTCATTGCTTTGGCGATCACTTCGGCAGCGGGTAACGAGAGGGGAAGCCGGCCGTGCTGGACAGCATTGAGTTCGTCATACGTTTTTTTCGGGAGGTGCTCTTTCATCACCGAATCGCTGAAGCAGTTGGTACCATAGATGTCGGCGATCGTGGTCTTTGAAAAATCGACTGGATTGGTCATGCTGGTTTCTCCTATGCTGGTGTGGTACTTCATCCGATTGCCAGCGAACCGCTCTCGCGGTTCCTGATCCGGATGCACTGTTCTATGGGCAGAACGAAAATCTTGCCGTCTCCGATGGTGTTTGTGCCTGCTGAGGCAAGGATCGCCTGGACCGTCGCTTCGACAAAGCTGTCGTTCACTGCAATTTCAATGCGGACCTTTTTCAACAGGTTCACCTCGACATCGATGCCGCGGTAGACCTCCTTGTAGCCTTTTTGTTGACCGCATCCGAGCGAGTTCGAGACGGAGATCTTGTAAATCTCACGACGGTACAACTCCTGTTTCACATCGTTGAGCTTGTCGGGCTGGATATAGGCGATGATCAGTTTCATGGTTCATCCTCACTTTGTTACATCGTGCTGAAAATCTGGAAACCACTGTATGATTCGGTGCTGTGCTCGGTCAGATCCAAGCCGGCTAGTTCCTCATGCCGTCCAACCCGCAAGGCATCGTACCGTTTGAGCAAGGCGAACAATGTGCCGGTGGTGATGGCCACCCAGGCTCCCACGGCCACTATGCCCAGTGCTTGAATGCCAAGCTGCCTGAAACCGCCGCCAAAGAACAGGCCACGTACAGAGGGGGTCGAACCGAAGAGCCCGACTGCGAGCGTGCCCCACATCCCGCACACACAATGGACGCTGATTGCTCCGACTGGATCATCGATGTGCAAAACCTTGTCGATGAACTCGATTGAAAACACCACCAACAAGCCTGCAGCAGCGCCGATGATGATCGAGGTAGACGGTGTGGTGACGGCAGTGGCGGCGGTGATGCCGACCAACCCGGCCAAAGCACCGTTGAGCGACATGCTCACATCGGGTTTCCCGTATTTGATCCATGACAAGATCATGGCGGCCACCGCTCCGCTTGAGGCGCTCAGGGTGGTCGTGACAGCCGCCACGGCCATGATGGGATCGCTGCCGCTCAAGGTGGAGCCTGGATTGAAGCCGTACCATCCAAACCAGAGGATGAACACTCCCAAGCTCGCCAGCGGAAGGTTGTGGCCAAGGATGGGTTTCGATGTCATGGTGGATCCTTCACCGACATACTTGCCGATGCGCGGTCCGACCGCCCGTGCTCCCATGAGGGCGGCCCAGCCGCCGACCGAATGGACGACCGTGGAACCGGCAAAATCATGGAACCCCAGCCTGCTCAGCCAGCCGCCACCCCATATCCAATGTCCGGACACCGGATAAATCACAGCAGAGATGACAACGCTGTAGAGCAGGTAGGCGCTGAACCTGGTCCGTTCAGCCATGGCGCCGGAGACGATGGTCGCCGAGGTCGCTGCGAACACCACTTGGAACATCCAGTCGCGCATCAGGATCGGATCGGTAGTCGGGAGGAAGAACTGTGAAAGGCCGAGCAGGCCATGGAACGAGCTTCCGTACATGAAAGCCCATCCCACCATCCAGAAGACCAATGAGCCCACGCAGAAATCCATCAGGTTCTTCATGATGATGTTCCCGGCATTCTTGGCCCGCGTCAGGCCGACTTCCACCATGGCGAACCCCGCTTGCATGAAGAACACCAAGCTGGCGGCAACCAACAGCCAGATCATGTCGAGGGCGCTTTGGTGAGCAGCCACGGTGGTTGTCAGTTCGTCGGCCCATAATGCCGTTGAGCAAGACATGCCCAACATCACTGCCAAAGCTACGATACGGTGCTTCATGCGCATACCTCCTGAGAATTACTTGGGTTTGGATATGCAGGAGGCGTGCCAAGTGGTGTGTCCCCATGATAAGGTCGATACGCAGAGGTGTGATACAATTGGTGGTATTATATTGAGATGGATATGTCACGACGAAAGAGGGATTGAACGTGACAAGTTGAATGAGTTGCTGCCGACGTCGCAATGAATTCCTACCATAATGTAGGACTGCACCAATACAGTCCTACATTATGGTAGCTTCATGAGCGGTACCTGTGAGGGTCAAAGCCAAACTTTTCTATCCGCAAGCCCATGATCCGTTCGGTGATCCCCAATGACCGCGCCGCTTTGGAACAATTGCCGCGGGCATGCTTGAGGGCGTCGGCGATGAGCTCGTATTCAAGGGCGTCGAGGGCTTCCTGCAAGGTCGATTTGAATTGGGTGTTGGAGGACTCGGCCGACTGCAAGGTTGGCGGCAACAGGTGGCCATGGATGACTTCATCTTGGCTCATGATGACCGACCGCTCGATGCAGTTTTCCAATTCGCGCACGTTGCCGGGCCAATGGTACATCATCAACAGATCGATGGCCGTGCTCGATATCCGCTTCACATTGCGGTTGTTCTTCTTGTTGTATTTCTCGATGAAATGGTCACATAGCAGGAGGATGTCCGATTTGCGCTCGCGTAGTGGCGGAATGTGCAGCGGAAACACGTTCAAGCGGTAATAGAGGTCTTCCCGGAACGTCCCTTTGCGCAATTCTTCTTCCAGGTTGCGGTTTGTGGCGGCGATGATGCGCACGTCCACCTTGATGGTCTTAGATCCCCCCACTCGTTCGAACTCATGTTCCTGCAAGACCCTGAGCAGCTTGACCTGCATCTGGGGGGTCAACTCACCGATTTCGTCCAAGAACAGGGTGCCTTTGTCGGCCAGTTCGAACCGGCCTCTGTGCATGGCGTAGGCACCGCTGAAGGCCCCCTTCTCATGGCCGAACAGTTCGCTTTCGATGATGGTGGGAGGCAGGGCGGCGCAGTTGACCTTCACGAAGGGCATCGCCGAGCGTTGGCTGCCGTCATGGATTTCTTGGGCTACCAGTTCTTTACCGGTTCCACTCTCACCCCTGATGAGCACGGTGGCGTCGCTCTTGCTGACCTTGGCGATCATGTCGAAC
>CAZJAK010000071.1:0-11773 GCA_964543935.1 uncultured Spirochaetaceae bacterium | reverse complement strand
CCGTTGACGGTTGCCATGGTTTGCCGTTACTATGAACATATGTTGGATATCTATACGTTGGGCGAGGATGTGCTTCGCCAAAAGACAGAGGTAGTGAAGCAATTCGACCGGGCTTTGGCTTTGTTGGTCGATGCCATGTTCGATTCGATGCTCGAGGCCGACGGTATCGGGCTGGCGGCTCCCCAAGTGGGAGTCTCCAAACGATTGTTCGTCGTGGATACTCGCAAGAATGGCGAGCGCTATGCCTTCATCAATCCTGTCATCATCGAGACCTCGAGCGAGATGGTTCCCCATGAGGAGGGATGCCTGAGCATCCCCGGCATGTACACGGATATCGTTCGTCCAGCCGGAATCACCATCCAAGCCCAGGATGTGGACGGCAAGGCGTTCCTGTTGAAGGCCACCGACTTATTGGCGCGAGTCATCCAACATGAATACGATCATCTCGAGGGCATCTTGTTCATCGACCGCATGGACGAACCATCCCGCCAAGCGTTGGTGTCAGCCTATGAACGGCGCACAAAACGGCGCAAGGGCAAAGGAAGATGATCGACCATGGAGCTTGCCGACCTTAGAATAGTGTACGCCGCCAATCCCGCCATCGCGGTTCCGACACTGGCCGCCCTGCATGCCTCATGCACGGTGGTTGGTGTGTTGTGCAATCCGGACCGTCCGGCTGGACGGGGCAAGCATCCCGTCAGCCCGGCGGTGAAGGATGCGGCCCTCGCTTTGGGTCTTCCCGTGATCCAAAGCGAGCATTTGCTCTCTGAACAACGTCGCCAGATTGCGGCGCTCCACCCCGATGTGTTGGTCTCATTCGCCTGTGGTTTTTACTTCGGCCCAAAATTTTTGGCTTTGTTTACACGGGGAGCGTTGAACATCCACCCCTCGTTGCTGCCAATGTACCGGGGTTGCTCGCCGATTCAATTCGCCCTGCTCGAGGGGTGCCCGAGAACCGGTATCACCGTCCAGCGTATCGCGGCCGAGGTCGATTGTGGCAATGTGCTTGCTGTAGAACCCATCACGCTTGACGGGACCGAGACCAGCTTGAGTTTGACCGACGAGGTCGCCAAGCGCTCCGGCCCGTTGATCGTGTCGGTGTTGGACGCTTTGGTTCACGAGCGCCTGCAGGAGACGGTTCAAGATCCCGATGCGGTCACGATGACCAGGATGTTGTCCAAACAGGACGGAATCATCGATTGGACAAAAAGCGCCAAAGCCATCCACAGCCATGTGCGGGCGATGGCCGGTTGGCCAAAAGCGACTACGACCTATCAAGGCGAGCCACTGGTCGTCTCAGCCGTATCGGGTTCTCTTGGAGAAGCCGGGACAGACCCTGTCCCGGCAGGTGTCCAACCAGGAACCGTGCTGGCTTTGGTAAAGGACAAAGGCTTGGCCGTGGCCTGTGGCGACGGAATACTTTATGTGCAACGCCTGCAACCGGCTATGAAACGGGACATGGATAGTGCATCCTTCGTGAACGGACATCCGGCGGTGATCGGTTGTGTCCTCGGTCGGTGACTGTCTCATGGTCGGGCCGTTATGCAAACGGTGGCTCGCCATGGGGTTGTTCCTTGTGGCGATGCTCTGCGTCAATGCAGTCGAAGCGGTTGGTTCAGGGCAACCGACCATCCAGGTAGCGGCTTATGGTTTCAATGAAGGGCGCCGTAACGCCACTCCGAAGGTGGCGTTGGTTTTGTCGGGTGGCGGAGCCCGCGGCTTTGCCCATATTCCGGTATTGGAGGCGGTTGAACGCCTTGGCATCCCGGTCGACCTGGTGGTGGGAACCAGTATGGGGGCCATGGTTGGCGGTTTTTACGCTGCCGGTTACTCTCCGAGCGACCTCAGGCGCTTGATCGCCGCCAACGACCTGTTGTCGTTGTTCATCGTAGCCCCGGTAGAACGGCCACCGATCAAACCGGAGCCGATGCGGACCTCCCGTGACAACCTGTTCAGCTTGACTTTCGATAGCCAGGGTGTCGGCAATGTAGCCGGTTTGTTGGGCGACCAACGAATCTTGCAATTGCTCAACGACTCGCTCTCCCGTGTCGCCGCGATCGATGATTTCGATGATTTGGCAATACCCTTCCGCTGCATCGGTGCCGATGCGGTCAGTGGTGAAAAGGTGGTGTTTTCTTCGGGGTCGCTGGTCGAGGCCATCCGGGGAAGCATCTCCATTCCGATTGTCTTCACACCGTTCCCGACAGCCGGCCGCTACATCGTGGATGGTGGTTTGGTCGACAACCTCCCCATAGCGGTGGCCATAGCTGAGGGGGCCGATGTCGTCATTGCAGTGGATGTCAATGCTGCGGATTACGATATCGAGGCAGAGGACCTCAACTCGTTGACGTCGATGATAGCCCACATGTTGGCTGTCGTCACCAAGAACACTGTCGTGCAACAACTGGAACTGGCCGATGTGTTGATCAGCCCGGACCTGAGCGGTTTCGACATCATGGAGTTCACCAGCGCCCAAGCCATCATGGCGGCAGGACAAACGGCGGTCGATGCGAAGATGGATGAACTGGAGGCTTTGGCCACTGCGATAAGCACCCGGCGGAGTCTGAATGTGCTCGACAGCGAACGATATGGAGCTTACTTCTTGCTACCCGATGTCTGGATCGGAGCTGTCCGGCACCGCTCATTGCCCGGTTCCCCCGAACAGCCTTATGGGTTCGACCTGAAAAGTTTTACCTATTTCGAGGGCCTCCCGCTGGATGCCCTGCGCAAGCAAAAGCTCGCTAAACAGTTCGAAGAATTGCGGGACTCGGGATTGTATGCCACTGTCAGTTACGGGTATGTCGACGCCAGGGTCGTCAAACCGGGCATGACAGTCGGTGATCTGGAAATCCAGACCAGGTCGTTCCCCCTGAGGGACGCTTTGCTGGGAATCGGTGCCTATGGTTCGGCAACTGTCGAATGGAACGGCTTTGACGACGGAACGAGGACATTGTTCGCCCCATCGGCAACGGCATCGTTCGCTTGGAACGAAATCGGCAACGACCTTGATGTATGGGCAACGTTGGCTTTTTCCGATGCTTTCTCGGTCCAAGTCGGGTTCGACTTCCCCTCGCAAAAGAGTTGGGCAGCCCGTTTTGGTGTAGGATACTCGACTGGAGGACTGCACCCGGCCAACACCCGAATGGCCCGACTTTCCGAGAAGGGCGTCGACCACAAAGCCTTGGTCGAGGCAGGTCTGTCCTACCGTTTTTCCCAGCAAGGCCGGCTTCTGGCAAAATTCGAGACAGATTTCATCTGGTTAGGCAAAGTTGAACAGCTCCCGTTGGCACCGTTGCCTGCTTCTTTCGCCATCCTGCCGATGCTGAAGGTCGAGGGGGTGTGGACATCGCTCCCGTTCGGACTGTATCCCGAGCGCGGAATTAGAACCGACATCGTGGCATGGACCTCTGTCTCGTCACAAAACCGGGCCTATCGTCTGCAGATTCGATACAGGCAAGCAGTGGAACTTGCCGACAACCTTTCTGTAATGTACGAACTGCACGGGGCAGTAGGCAGGACAACAGTGCCGCTCGTGGAGCATTATATAGACTGGGGTGGGTCGCAAGGGTTTCCCGGTTACGGGCCAGGAAGCCTCGTCGATGAACTGCTCTTGGCGAGGGGGGATGTGGTATGGCGCATCGGCGGCAGGCATTCTCCGTTCAGGCTCAAGCTGTCTGCAGGCGTCGGCTCATCGTCACCGGTATTGTCCGATAGGTTGATAACCTCACTCGATCTGGCCGACATGTCTCGCCCGTTTTCAAAACTCGGGCCGCTTCGGGCTGCTGTGGCACTTTCGGGTGGATTCACCTCTTCATTCGGCGACCTGTCATTCGGTTTTGGTGTTGCCACCGATGGGCGGTTGGCCCTCTTCATGGAGTTCCTATGAGCACCACCCGCTGGAACGATTACGGTTCGGCCTTGACCGCCTTGTACGGGACTAAAGTGTATAGGATTGGGATCGACGGTGGTTTCTCATGTCCCAACCGCCGCTTGGATGGGTCGGGAGGCTGTGCGTTCTGTGATGAGACCGGATCTGTCGCGGTGTATCAACGTACTGCCGAGCGCGGGGCCGGCCATCGTTTCAACGAAGGTGCGGCTGTCGCTCAACGATGGTGCGATGAGAGCGAGTCGGGATTGTTGCAGCGTGAAGCATCCATCAGGGAACAGATTGCGCGGGGCAAGGCCTTCATCGAGCGTCGTTACGGGAATTGCGCTCAAAGCGTCTATTTCCAAGCGTTTTCGGGAACCCATGGCAGTTGCGCGGTGCTCAAACGCCTGTATGGCTGTGCATTGTCTACCGGACGGTATCGTGAGTTGATCGTAGCCACCCGCAGCGATTGCATCGATAAAGAAAAGGTCGCCTTGCTCGCCTCCTACCGTCCCCGGGTCGACCAGGTATGGGTGGAGTTGGGCCTTCAGACCGGTAACGACGAGACCTTGGCAAGTCTGGATAGGGGAGAGACGGTGGCCGACTTCTTGCATGCTTGCTCGATGTTGCAGGCAGCGAGCATTCCGGTGTGCGCCCATGTCATCCTCGGTTTGCCGGGTGAATCATTTTCTCATGTGGAACGGACTGCTGCCGTACTTCGCGAGGCGGGAGTCGAAGCGGTCAAGATCCACAACCTCCATATCGTCTCCGGTTCGCGTATGTACGGACACTATTTGGCAGGAGAGGTCACCGCTCCCTCGTCCGAGCGCCATCTGCGCTCCGTCATCCACTTGCTCCGTCGCTTGGAACCGTCTACGATGATCGAGCGGTTCACCAGCGATACGCCGGCCCACCGGCTTGCAGCTCCGCGTGACTTCGGCGACAAGCACACCTTCGTACGGACTTTGGCTGCCCGGATGGAGGAGTTGAACGTCAGACAGGGAGATTTGTTATGAAACGAGATGTGGCGAAGGTCGTCAAGACGGCAGGTAAAGTGATGAGTGTGGCAACCTTTATCGCCATCGTGACGTTCTCCTTGTTGCCCGCTGGAGATGTCCAAGCAATGGTTTCGCTGTTTCCGTTGGCAGATGTGGGGGCTCATGCCGCAGCGTATGCGGCTTTCGCCTTTTTCTTCGTATTGGCAATCCACAAGGATGTCGGAAGTGCGTCGCTATCGTATGGCATTGGCCGGCGTTTGATTGAGACTGCAATCGTCTTGAGCGGAGCCTTCGTGTTGGGCTTGGCGCTGGAAATCGCCCAGCCGCTGTTCCAACGCTCGAACGAAGGAGTCGACTTGATTGCCGACATGGTTGGAGCCAGTTGCGGCATCGCCGCAGGCTTTCTTTGCATGCATGTGGCCTGTTGGCGAGGCCGAAGGAGCGCCCGATGAATCGGATACCTGCTGTGAACCAGTTGCGCCAACGTATCGCCACGGCTCTCTGTGAAGCTGCTGTGAGCCTGGAAGAACCGTTGATGGGACGCCTCAGACAAGCCTTGGAGACAGAACAGACCAGCGGCGGTGGTGGTTCAGATTCGGTCGAAGCAAGCATAGAGGTGCTCAAAGCGATACTGGAAAATCTTGAGCTTTCCAAAAAAACGCGCCTGCCGATGTGTCAGGATACCGGCATGGTGCTGGCCTTTATCGATGTCGGCCCCGATTGTCCGTTGTCGATGAACGAGGTGGCCCAGGCTTTGGACGGGGGGGTATCCGACGCAGTAGCCTCGGGGTGGTTTCGCCACTCGGTCGTCGACGACCCGTTGTTCGACCGCACCAACACCGCCAGCGGGCTGCCCGCTGTCGTCCATTGGCGTCAGGTCGATAGCGGCGCATTGACCGTTCATATGATGCTCAAGGGATTCGGTTGCGAGAATTGTTGCGCTGTGCGGATGCTCAATCCGACTGCAACGGTGGACGAGGTGGTACGTTGCATCGGTGATATCGTCAGGCTTGCCGGAGGCAAACCGTGCCCGCCAGTGGTCCTCGGTATCGGTATCGGCGGAACGATGGACCAAGCTGCCGTCTTGTCCAAGCGAGCGCTGTGCAGGCCGGTAGGGGAGCATCACCACGATGAGCGCTATGCCGCGTTGGAACGTTCGATCATGGAGGAAGTCCAACGCACCAGAATCGGTGCGGGGGGCTTTGGGGGGATGGTGACGGCCTTATGGGCGGCGGTCGAGTATTATCCGACCCATATCGCCGGCCTCCCCGTTGCCGTGTCGATCAGTTGTTGGGCCGACCGCAAGGCCATCGTCCATTTTGGAGGCGATCATGACGCATGAGTTGACCGTGCCGTTTGCCAAGGGGGACTTGGCCGCCTTGCGTGTCTATGACCGGGTGCTCGTATCGGGTTTCCTGCTGGTTGGCCGCGACCAAGTCCACAAGCGGTTCGTGCAGCTGCTTGCGGACGGTCTTCAATTGCCGGTCGATTTGGAAGGGCAGCTGCTCTATTACATGGGCCCGGCGGCGACCCCCCCTGGCTTGCCCATCGGTTCCTGCGGCCCCACCACTGCAGCCCGGATGGACCGCTTTTGGCCGGTTCTGATGGAACACGGCCTGCTGGCCACCATGGGTAAAGGCCCGCGCGATGCACGGGTGTCCGAGGCGGTCGCCCGCCATGGCGGATTGTACTTGGCCGCCTATGGTGGCTGTGGTGCTCTGTATGCCTCGAAGGTCCGTTCAGTCGAAACCTTGGCATTCGCCGACTTGGGTCCGGAAGCGTTGTTCAGGCTCGAAGTGTGTGATTTCCCAGCCATTGTCGCCATCGATAGCCGTGGCGACAGCGTGTTTCGCTGAAAATCCCCCACCTGAAGCACATTTTTGTGGACGTTATCCAACTTTGCAAGTACCATCGTACCGTGGGGTTGGGGAAGGCGGTTTTCATATGGCGTATGGATCCAGGCGATATGCTACGGCTTTCCTGCTTGTTCCGTTGGCGGTCGTGGTCGCATTAGCGACAGCCTGCGGACAATCGAAGGATCAGACAGCACAAAGCAGCCTCCCGAATGCAAGACTCACAGTCTTCACCACGGTAGCCCAAAGCCCTTCCGTTCCAAGTACTGAACAGGTTGCCGCCGCAAATCCCGCACAACCCGCCGCCGTTGCAGCGCCGGCTGCGGTCTCCTATAACGATCCTGCCGTCTCGGCGACCGTTAGCGGTGCCTTGGCCATCGAAGCTTTGGACGTGCCGGCGACCTTGATAGAACGATTCAGTTACAGCTATGGATACTTGGTGATGGAAGCCGCGTTGCGTCAACTCAAGGAGATCGACTCCGATTATTTCATCAGGGGCATGCTTGATTATGTGCTGGAACGGCCGTTATTCTTCAACCGCGAGCAGATGAACAATGTCTTGTTCGAATACCAAGACAAGTTGATCACTGATGCGGCTGCCCGTTTGGCCGAATTGGCGCAGAAGAATCTTGAAGACGCCGAACAATTCTTGGCGGTCAACGGAGCACGCCCGACGGTCGTGGCCACTGAGAGCGGCTTGCAATACGAGGTGATCAAACCAAGCGGGGGATTGAAACCGAAGGAGACCGATACGGTCAAGGTCAACTATACGTTGACCTATCTGGACGGCCGCATCGGTGATGCCTCGGCGACCGGAGTACCGAGCACGTTTGCATTACCGGGCATGGTGGCTGGCTTCCGCGAGGGGCTCATGCTCATGCCAGTCGGAGCTGTTTACCGTTTCTTTGTCCACCCCAAGCTCGGCTACGGTGCATCGGGTTCGGTCAACATCGAGCCAAACACCCTGTTGATTTTCGACGTGGAGTTGATCGAAATCGTCAAACGCTAGCATCCAGGAGGTGCAAAAGCTGGTCCATCTTGGTGATGGTCCATGTTGGTTGCAGCAATGCCGGAGCCGTTTTGCCGTCAGGATTGAACCAACAGGTGTCGATCCCTGCGGCCAAGCCTCCGGCGATGTCGGACGACAAGCTGTCTCCGATGACCAAGGCCCGTCTGCGCACACCTTCGTCGGCAGCCAAGAAGCTGTCGAAAAAGCGCGGATCGGGTTTTTGTACCCCGATTTCCTCGCTGATGACGACAGAATCGAAATAGTTCAGGGTATTGGTGGCGGCCAACCTGCCCCGTTGCACCTTGGCGATTCCGTTGGTGATCAATGTAAGGCGAAAGCCCTGCTTGGCAAGCTGCTGTAGTAACGGCAATGTCCATGGATAAACGTGGTCTCCTTGGGCCAGGAGGTCCACATAACGCTCGGAAGCGACAGTGCTGTCGGTGTCGCTGCCGACACGGGCGAAAAAACGCCTGAACCGTTCGACCTTGAGCTTCTGGATGGTGATCGAACCGTGCTCGAATTCCTTCCACAAGGCGCTGTTCACCTCAGCATACATAGCCAGGGTGGAGGGAGAAGGCTCGATGCCCGACTCGTTCAAGAGGGCATGGATGGCATGTTCTTCGGTCGCGGTAAAGTCATACAAGGTTCCGTCGGCATCGAAAAGCAAATGGTCGTAGCGCATGGTGCTCCTTTACTTTGTCGTGTAAAGTGGGGATACTGCTACTATAATGGATGGCCGGGTTGTTTGGAAACGGCTGTTGGCGGGAGGATGCGATGAAACGATTCCAGTGGTTGGGCCGCTTGTTGTTCGGTGTCGTGTTGGTGGCGGTCGGTCTGTTCATCCTTTTGGGTGAAAAAGAGAGCTTCGTCCGGATCCTGATGTTCTTGCTGGGGGCTTTGGCCGTCATCTCGGGCATCGTGTCGGTCGCCAGCATGGCCAGGTACGGATTTGGCAAATTCAACCATGCCGCAGTGACGGTCAAAGGGGTTGTCGCGATCATCGTCGGGGTTCTGGCCATGATCATGCCGTTGGCCACCGCCTACACCACGTGGCGTATCTTCATCTATGTCTTGGCCGCTCAAATGACCCTGACGGCCATCGTTGCTTTCCTTGAAGCAGCCGCCATCCGCTCCAAGGGATTCGACACGGTGCCGTTGATCCATGAGGCATTGGTCTCTATGGTCATCGCGGTGGTGCTGTTCCTCTTCCCCAACGGCATCGGCCATTTGCTGTTGGTCATCATGGGTATCGCCGTCATGCTGGTGGGGGCGGTCATCATCGGCCTTGCCGTCCATAGCCGACCCAAGCGGGATACCACCACCATCCATGATGTGAAGGTGGAGGTTGTGTCTGAACCGGAGAAAAAGGACCAATGACGGGGTTGACACGTGCTCGGAGGTCACGCTACTGTTCTGCCATGAACATGAAGACCAACGGACGCCATCACCACCATCCTCTCGATCCTCACTGATGGAATGCACGCCGTTGGACCAGACTCCGCATTCCGCGGAGTTTTTTTTATCTTAGGAGGCCGGCCGATGGAGACGATCCTGCGCATTGCGATTCAAAAAAGCGGTAGATTGAGCGAAAAGTCGCTCCAAATCATCAAATCCTGCGGAATCAGGTTCGGTTCAGACTCGCGCATCCTCAAGGAACGCGCTGAAAACTTCCCCATTGAATTTCTCTATTTGCGGGATGACGACATCCCCCGTTACGTGCTGGATTCAGTGGCCGATGTCGGGATCGTTGGCCGCAACGAATTCGACGAGCAAGGATTGCCTTTGGCGGTATTGCGGGACCTTGGATTTGCCAAATGCCGCTTGTCGGTGGCCGTTCCCGAAGGCTTGCGTTACGAAGGCTTGGCCTCCTTGGCTGGCAAGCGTATCGCCACCAGTTATCCCAGGCTGTTGCACAAAGCACTGCGCGAAGCTCGCGTCGAAGCCCAGGTTTTTGAGATTTCGGGCTCAGTTGAGATTGCACCCTCGATTGGGGTGGCCGATGCGATTTGTGATCTTGTCAGCACCGGGGCCACGTTGGCCAGCAACGGCCTGCGCGAGGTGCAAACGATCTATGCATCGACAGCCGTGATGGTGGGGCGCACCGATATGGACGAAGCCAAGCGGTCCATCCTCGAGCGTTTGTTGCTGCGCATCGATGCCGTCATGAAGGCCGACGATTATAAATACATCATGTTCAACCTACCCAAGGAGCATCTGCATCAGATTGCCGCCATTGTCGGCGGCATGAAGAGTCCCACCGTCACGCCGTTACTCGATGAGCAATGGTGCGCCGTGCAGACGGTGGTGCATGAAGAACGCTTCTGGGATGTTCTGGAGCAGTTGAAAGCCTTGGGTGCACAGGGTATCTTGGTGACAGCCATCGAGAAGATGGCCGACTAGGAGTGGTGTATGAGGCGCATGGAAAATCCCGACCGCACCCAGCTCGATGTTCTCTCCCAGCGCAAGGCTCACGACGACCGGGAAGTACGCGGCCAAGTGTCGCGCATCATACAACGGGTGCGCAGCGAAGGCGATGCGGCGTTGCGTGCGTATGCTGCCGAATTCGACCGCGCAAACATAGAAGAGTTGCGTGTCGACGCGAAGGAACTGGATGCCGGCTGTGCCCTTGTCGAGCCCTCCCTGCGCGCGGCCATCGACCGGGCTCTGGCCAATATCCTGAAGTTCCATCGGGCTCAAGTGCGCCGAGAGGTCGCAGTCGAAACCGAACCTGGCATCACCTGCTGGCGTAAGCAGGTCCCCATTCAACGGGTGGGACTGTATGTCCCGGGTGGCACCGCGCCGTTATTCTCCACCGTCTTGATGCTGGCTGTTCCGGCCATGGTGGCCGCTTGCCGGCAGACCGTGCTGTGCACCCCGCCGCGTCCCGACGGAAGCATCCATCCCGCTATCTTGTACTGTGCGGCAGTGACGAAAATCGGCTTGGTGCTGAAATGTGGTGGAGCCCAAGCGATTGCCGCCATGGCCTACGGGACCGAGTCGGTGCCCCGGGTGGACAAGATTTTCGGACCGGGCAACCGGTATGTGACAGCGGCAAAACAGCTGATCGCCATGGACGGTTGCGCCATCGACATGCCGGCCGGCCCATCCGAAGTGATGGTGTTGGCCGATGGAAACTCGAATGCAGCTTTCGTGGCAGCCGATTTGCTCAGTCAAGCCGAGCACGGGGCCGACAGCCAATGCATCGTGGTGGTGCGCGATCAACATGTGGCGAACGCCAGACGGTTTATCGATGCCGTCGAAGGGGAAATAGCCAAGCAGTCGGCCTCGTTGGACCGTATCGGCTATGTGGATTCCTCGCTGGCCAATTCCCTTGCCATCACGGTCGGTTCCACAGCCGGCATGCTTGATGTGGTCGACGCCTATGCTCCCGAGCATTTGGTGATCCAGACGAACGATGCGCACGAGCTTGCCGCTGCTGTCACGAACGCCGGGTCGGTCTTCATCGGCCCTTGGGCGCCCGAGTCGGTCGGAGATTATGCTTCGGGAACGAACCACACCCTGCCCACCGCCGGGTGGGCCGCTTCCCATTCGGGTTTGTCGGTCGACAGCTTCGTCAAGACCATCACGTTCCAGCATCTTGAGCGGCAGGCCTTGGCCTCGCTCGGCCCGACAGTGGTCGCCATGGCGCAAGCCGAATCACTGCAGGCCCATGCCCAAGCCGTCAAGATTCGTTTGGAACACCACACCATGGAGGATATGGCATGAAGTATACGATCAAGGAACTGGTCAGGAGCGATATCCTGGCGCTCACCCCGTACTCTTCTGCCCGCAGTGAGTTCACCGGAGATGCCAAGGTCTTTCTCGATGCGAATGAGAATTGGCAGCAATTCGTCGGATACCGGGATGTAAACCGCTATCCTGATCCGTTGCAACGGCAACTGAAGGCCAAAATCGAAGCGGTGTTGGGCTTGCCTTCTGCCAAACTTGTGGTGGGTAACGGGAGTGACGAGATCATCGATCTGCTGTTCAGGGTGTTTTGTACTCCTTTCAAAGACAAGGCGATGGTGCTCATCCCAACCTATGG
>CAZJAK010000070.1:0-11911 GCA_964543935.1 uncultured Spirochaetaceae bacterium | reverse complement strand
TTACGCTTCGGTCACCTTGATCATGTTGGTCATGCCTGGGTTGCCGACCGGGACGCCAGCGGTCACCACCACCGTTGCCTTGGGTGCGACATAGCCCTGTTCGATCAGGTACTTCGGGGCGAAGTCGAGCAGTTCATCGACGGAAGAGAGGTCGTCGATCTTGATCGGCGTGACACCCCATGAGAGGGCCAGGTGGCGCACGGTGGCCTCGATGGGGGAGAATGCGATGATCGGTGTGCTCGGCCTGAATTTGGCGATGCGGCGGGCGGTGCTACCCGAATGGGTGAAACAGGCGATCACGTCGGCCTTCAATGCTTGGGCCAATTCACGGGTGGCCAGTCCGATCGCTTCGGTGGTGGTCCGCTTGCTGCGCAACTCGACATGTTCGCGGTTGAGGCTCTGGTCCAACACCAAGCGCTTGAACTCATCGCTGTGCTCTGTGTGCACGATGATCCTCTGCATGGTCTCGACGGCCTTGAGCGGGTAGGCTCCCGCGGCCGTTTCGCCCGACAACATCACTGCACTGGTGCCGTCCAGCACAGCGTTGGCGACATCGTTCGTCTCAGCCCTGGTCGGACGTGGATTGGTCATCATCGACTCGAGCATCTGGGTGGCGGTGATGACCGGCACTCCCGCTTCGTGACAAGCGCGGATGATGGCCTTTTGCACGATGGGGACCTCCTCGGGGTACATCTCCACCCCCAAATCGCCACGGGCCACCATGATGGCGCTTGATTGGGCGATGATGTGCTGGATATCGGCTACCGCTTCCGGTTTCTCAATCTTGCTGATGATGGGGATTTCCCGTCGGAAACGGTTGCGCATGAGAGTCCGCAATGCAATCACGTCGGCAGCGGTGCGCACGAAAGAGAGTGCGACATAATCGACCTCGTTGGCGAAAGCGAACTCGAGGTCACGTTCGTCTTTGGCTGTGAAGGAGCTAAGTTGCCTGAGCGGGACCCCGGGGAGGTTGACGCCTTTGCGTGGCTTGACAACCCCTCCGTCGACGACCGTGCAATGGATGTCGTGCCCTTCGATGCGCTCGACGGTGAGGGCGATCAAGCCGTCGTCGATAAGGATACGGCACCCCACGGAAATCTCTTCGCACAACGAAGGGTAGTCGATCGAAATGCGTTGGCGGTTACCCACAACCACCTCGGTGGTGATGGTCAACTGCTCACCGCGCTTGATGGTGAAGGAGGGCTCGGCCAACGTGCCGATTCTGATCTTCGGCCCTTGCAAGTCTTGGAAGACAGCCACGGGGATGCCCGTTTCAACCGAAGCTTGGCGAGCCCGCTGAAGCCGAGCTGTCTGCTCTTCGAGCGTGCCGTGGCTGAAGTTCAACCTGAACACGCGCACACCTTGGTCGATGAATGCCTTGATAGTCTCGTACGATTCGGAAGCTGGTCCGAGCGTGGCTACGATTTTGGTATATGGCGCGTTGTGCTGCATATGGCACCCTCCCTGCGGTAAGGGGCAGTAGGCACTTTCCCCCGTTCCTTGGCTGCTCTTATTTTGCAACGGTTCCAGGCGATTTGGCAATCGTTTCCTGACTCCTTTGGGTTCTCCTACCGGGGCGCAAAAAGTGTAGATGCGATATAAATGTAATTTATACAAAAATATAGCTCAAATTTTATCATTGCGTTTGCCCATGGGGCATGCTATTCTTGCACCCGTCGCACCGTCATTTTGTACAACTGGCGAAACAAGTGGGCTAAGGTGCGTCCCAACGTTTAGAAAAAGGTCATGACGATGAACGACGAGATCACTCGTTACCTGTCGCTTCCCTATACTTTCGACATTGCCCAAACCCCCGACGGGAGCTTTCACATCTCTGTCGAGGAATTGGATGGGTGCATGGCCAGCGGCGATACCCTCGAGGATGCCTACGAGATGTTGCGCTACGATATGCATGGCTGGATTGACCAAGCCCTGTCGGAAGGGCGCGACATACCACAACCGCGCTCGTTCCGCGACTGAAACCGTATAGAATGCGAGCGGGAAAGTTACACAAATACCAACAGGTATACGGCTGGCAGGACGACAGCATAGGCCAGCGTGGAGGTAATCCACGCTGAATTGGCCAGGTCGAGGTCGAACCCGTACAACGCAGGCGGGATGAGCGAGTTGAATGCAACCGGCATCACCGAGGCTATGATGGCGACTTTGAATGGCAGCCCTTCCATGATTTCACGTAGACCCACCACATAGGCGATGAGTCCGATGAGGATGGGCGAAACGACGAACTTCAGCAAAAAGACCAAAGCGATTTCCTTCGTATAGGTCTTTATCTTGCCGAAACGCAACGTGATTCCGATGGAAAAGCCAAGCAACGTTGTGGTAAAGGGGATGAGAAATGAGCGCAGGACCGGGAGGAACTCGGGTTGGGGCACCTTGAATAGATTGAGACCCGCTCCCAGGAAGAACGCTGCGAAGGGGATTGCCAGATAGGGTTTTGAGGCGTAGGAACGGGAAGTGAATGTCTGTCTGATCGGGTTGCCCAAGCTGATTTGGTGCGACATAGGGTACCCGATGAAATAGGTAAGGGGGCTGATCATCAAGTTGACCAATAGGATGAGTGAATAGCCTTGTACCCCGAACAACATGAATGCGGTCAACCCTCCAAAGGTCACGATATTGGAAAACACCCCGGCAGTGAAAAGTGAGGCTGCTTTATGGGGATCCAGTTTCGTCAACTTGATGGTCAACAATGAAAAAACAGCATTCAGCGTGATCATGAGGATGCCCATCAAAGGGAGGGTAATCACCGCTGTGCTGTTGAACGAGAACGACCAAAAAGAACTGAGCATGGAAATTGGTTCCAGCATGAACATCGTAACGAGCTTCAATTCCTTTGAAAGCCCGAGGATGATGTGTTCCTTGTGGGAAAGATGTGCCCTGAGGATAGACTTCATCACATAACCGAATGCTACGCTGCCGATGCTGAGTGTAAGGATGAATACGACTTGTTCCATGTCCTACCTGTAAAGATTTCCACCAAGATGCAATTCGAGCAAAGCCTTCCGGTATCGGTTCTTTTTCTTGAGCCTGTCCGATACCATGAAACTTGTCAAGGAGGTGGGCCTCTGCATGCAATCATCGCGCTGAATGACGAGGAATTCCCAAACAGGCCCACAGAGAATCCGCCAAGAACTTCCCTTATCGATACGGTATGTGTATTATTGGCACAAGAAGGAGCGGGTGACGGTTCAGTCGGCCATGCATCCGGACATCTCTCAGATGAACATGAAGGTGGTACACACATGGATAACAGGACATTGGCGAATGCAGTGAGGATCTTGAGCATGGATGGGGTCCAAAAGGCCAACTCGGGCCATCCCGGGGCTCCCATGGGCATGGCGGATATCGCGGAAGTGTTGTGGAGGCGGACCATGCGCCACAATCCCAAGAATCCCGCGTGGGCAAACCGCGACCGTTTTATCCTTTCTAACGGGCACGCCTCGATGCTCGTCTACTCGTTGCTGCATTTGACCGGTTACGATGTGTCGCTGGAAGATCTCAAGCAATTCAGGCAGCTGCACTCCAAGACTGCCGGCCATCCCGAGTACAAACTGGTTCCGGGTGTCGAGACGACCACCGGTCCACTCGGCCAGGGTTTCGCCAATGCAGTGGGCATGGCGCTGGCCGAAAAGCTCTTGGCTGCCCAATTCAACAAGGAAAACTTTCCCGTTGTCGACCACAACACCTACGTATTCTTGGGCGACGGTTGCTTGATGGAGGGCATCTCGCACGAAGCCGCTTCGTTGGCCGGCACTTGGAAGCTTGGCAAGTTGATCGCTTTTTACGACAACAACGGCATTTCCATCGATGGCGAGGTGCACGAGTGGCTCACCGACGACACCGCCAAGCGGTTCGAGGCCTATGGTTGGCAAGTGATACCGGGTGTGGACGGGCACGATCCTGAAGCCGTAGAGCGGGCCATCGAGTTAGCCCGGGCCGACAGCTTGCGCCCCGCCTTGATCATGTGCCGCACCACCATTGGATTCGGCTCTCCCAACAAGCAGGGCAAGGAATCCTGTCATGGCGCACCGCTTGGTGAACAAGAAGTGGCCTTGGCTCGTAAGAATCTTGGCTGGAAGTACGAGGAATCATTCTTTGTTCCCGAAGACATCTACGCCGCTTGGGACTGTACCCGCCGGGGAGCCAAGTTGGAAAAGGATTGGAACTCGCTCTACAATTCCTACCGCCAGCAGTACCCGGCTGAAGCAGCTGAGTTGGAACGCCGCTTGAGCGGGACCTACCCGGTCGATTGGGAAAAGAGCATAGATGCCTTGGTTGCCCAGTGGCAGAAGGAAGGCACCAAGGTAGCCTCACGCAAAGCATCCCAAATGACGCTCGATGTGCTCGGGCCATTGTTCCCCGAGCTCATCGGCGGTTCGGCCGACCTCACCCCCTCCAACCTCACGCAATGGAAAGGCTCGAAGGTGTTTGACGCCGTCCACGCCAGCGGCAATTACATCCACTTCGGTGTGCGCGAATTCGGCATGGTGGCCGTCCTCAACGGCTTGGCCTTGCACGGAGGCTTCCTGCCGTACGGCGGCACGTTCCTCATGTTCATGGAGTATGCCCGCAACGCCATCAGGATGGCGAGCCTGATGGGTCTGCGTGAAGTCTATGTGTTCACCCATGATTCCATCGGTCTGGGAGAAGATGGTCCCACCCACCAACCGGTCGAGCAAATGGCCATCCTGCGCATGACCCCCAACATGGTCACGTGGCGACCGGGTGATGCGGTTGAGACTGCGGTGGCCTGGAAGTGCGCCGTGAAGCGCACCGACGGACCGGTGGCGTTGTTCCTCAGCCGGCAGAATTTGGCCCCCCAATCGCGCAACGAGTCGCAGCTGAAGGCGATCGAGAAGGGCGGCTACGTGTTGTGGGAAAGCTCAGCCAAACCAGAGGTAATCATCATCGGGACCGGTTCGGAGTTGTCGTTGGCGTTGGAAGCCGGCAAGAAGCTGGCCGCAGATGGAAAAGCCGTGCGGGTTGTCTCGTTGCCCTCCCCGGAGGTCTTCGAACAGCAACCCGATGCCTACCGTGAAGGAGTCTTGCCCTCGAGCGTGACCAAACGTGTCGTGGTCGAAGCCGGATGGAAGGATTATTGGTACAAATATGCCGGCCTGGGTGGCAAGATCGTTGGCATGACCCGCTTTGGAGAGTCCGGACCAGCTGAGAAGTTGTACGAGTACTTCGGCATCACAGCCGATGCAGTCTACAAGGCGGCAGTCTCGTTGCTCTAAGTCCACGAAGGAAACCAGTAATTACAGCCCGCTTGTCAGAATGACACAGCGGGCTGTTGTTTTAATCGCAGACAAGTCCACTCTTTCGCGGGTTTAAAAATCGCATATTAAGGATTATTGCTCATTGAATTGATGAAATAGTATTTTGATTAGCAATGATAATCATAAACAATAAAAAGAGATAGAAAAACAACTAAATATAGCGGAAATCATTTGACTTATTTCCAATTCAAATATATTCTAAATATATCTGAAATATATTTGAGTTTGATGGAGAGATCCGATATGGACATGACGATAAAGGCAACCGATCGAAGAAGTGATCAAGCATATAGAGCAATCAAAATCGCAATCTTGAATGGGGACTTGTATCCTGGTGCATTACTGCAGGAACAAGACTTGATTGAACGGTTTCAGTTAGGACGAACTCCGATTCGAGAGGCGATTCAAAGGCTGATTACTGAAGGCCTGGTGTTCAGTATTCCTAGGAAAGGGGTTTTTGTTACCCAGATAACCAGCAATGATGTCCGTGATGTGTATGAAATGCGCTGCAAACTCGATGCATTCGCTGCGGAGCTAGCTGCAAAGCGGGCTACCGAACAAGAAATCCTAGACCTCATGGAGTGGGTGGAAGCAAGCAAGGTCCTAAAGGAAAGCGATAAGGTGTTCTTCGATGAGACCTTCCATACCAAATATTACAAAGCGTCCCACAACGCAGAGTTGGAAAAAACCTGTGACCGGCTCTACCAACAGAGTGTTAGGTTGTTCAGTCTGAAGGGATTCAAACGCGAGACTTTGGACAGTATGAGAGATGAATTACGCGTCATTGCCGAGGCCATCAGAGATAAAGATTCGAGAAAGGCGAGCACGGCTGCGTTGGAACATGTGCAATCAAGAAATTGGTTTGAAGACTTTCAATATTCAGCAATCGAAGAGGAGAAGAGATGATACACCACAACAAGTTGTTCAAAAAAATCCATGGTTCAGTTGCAGCTGCCAATATCGGTTCAGCGATGGGTGCAGCTGTTGAGTGGGTAAGCGTGCCGGGCGGTGGCTGGAAAGCAATTGAGGAGAAATGGGGTTGGGTTGAAGGATTCATGCCATGGATCCAAAAGGATCGGGATGTTCGTTATTGGAATAACAGTCCGCTCTTGCACTATTACCACATGGACATGGAACCGGGGATGACCGAAGACGGTGCAGAAATTCGGTATCTGTTGGCTTTGGCTATCATTGAAAAGCAAGGTCGGGTGAATGTCGACGATTTGGCTAACGTGTGGAAAAAGCACATAAAAAGAGAAGATATCGGACGGTTGGTGAATCCACATATCGTCATCCATTATGATCGTCTGATGGCTGGGAATGGCATTACCCGTATTCCTCCCCGAATGATTGGAAGCATGACACCATGGCCGGGTCTGGTGGATGCCCCGCATATGATAGGTCCCATCGGGATAATCAATGCATGTGATCCTGAGCAAGCTGCATTCGATGCTGCCGAAGTATCCTTACTTATCCAGCCACCCGAGAGTGGGGGCACCGAATCTAGCAAAGTCATAGCAGCGGCTACCGCAGCAGCGTTCGAACCCGACGCAACTGTAGAAAGCATCATAGAAGCAACAAGAATGAATGTTTCGGTGAATACCAGGGGTATCATCGATGAAGCGCTCGAGATTGCTGCTAAGTATCCAGACATCAAAGCAATCCGAGAGCCGATCAGGAAGCACTTTGCACCGACTTATCCGTATGCGGATGGAGTGGAAACAGCTGCTGAGGTGATGGCTTTGTTCGCTATTACAAAAGGCGATGTGCGTGAAGGAATGATAGGAGCCACCAACTTGGGGCGGGATACCGATTGCATCGGAGGAATGTTGGGGCCAATATGTGGAGCTTTTAAAGGCATCGACGAAGTTCCTGCTGAATGGGTGTCGCAAGTTGAGAAAGCGATCTCAAACAACGCTTATACCATGCAGAAATTAAATATGGAGGAACTATCAGCTGGTTTATATGATGCGTTGAACGCCTCGCGGTCTGCGATGGCTGCAAGACTCGCTAAGTTTGATTGTCTGGAAAAATAAACCAAGTATTACTTGGAATTAAACAAGGAGAACACCATGAAAAAAGTTCTGGCTGTACTGATTCTCTTGGTTCTGGTCGTCTCGGGTATCGTTGCGCAGGGACAAGTTGCGAGCAAGACGATTGAGTATAAATTGCCGCATACTGCTGCAGTTGGCGGTCACTTTGATCTGATTGCAAACAAGTTCGTAGAATCTCTTTCTCGTTTGAGTGAAGGTAGAATCAAAGGCACTGTGTATCCGGCTGAACAATTGGGGAAGGAATCTCAGGTGATTCAGAGTGTGCAGAATGGGGTCATTGAATTCACAATCATCGGACACGATCCCTTGGCTCAATTTGTATCTGACTCTGCACTGTTGAGTTTGCCATTTTTATTCTCCAACCATGAACAAGCGTTCAGAATCTTGGAAGGTGAAGTTGGTGACGCCTTGGAGAAAAAACTTGCAGAAAAGAAACTCCATATCCTCGGATGGAGTAATAATGGAGCTCGTGTATATACAAACAATACCCGCCCGCTTGAAACCCCGGCCGATTTCAAGGGTTTGAAATTCCGGAGTCCTGAAAATCCAGTTAACCTGGCTGTTACAAGATCTTTGGGAGGAATTCCGTCGGCTATCGCCTATGGCGAAGTCTATACAGCGCTCCAGCAGAAAACTATCGACGGTCAGGAAAACGCTGTCATCAATATTTATCCTTCCAAATTGCAAGAAGTGCAGAAATACATGTCGATGACCAACCATATCCTTTCCTTTGTAGTAATCGTTGCAAGTGAGGATTTCTACAACTCGTTGTCGGTCGCCGACCAAGCATTGGTCAATGCAGCAGCCAAGGAGGCTCAAGATTGGCATCGCGGATATGTTGATGACTTGACGAAAGATTTGATTAAGAAAATGGAAGCTACCGGGATGCAAGTTAATTATCCGAAAAACATGCAATTATTCAAGGATGCCACAAAAGCAGTCCATGATGAATATGTTGGGAAAACCATTAGCCGTGAGCTGTACGAAAAAGTTTTGAACTCTTTGTAAGAGGATAGGGAATAACCATGCGTGCACATCTCGTTGTCAGGATTACCGAATTTATTGGAAAGATTGTTGAGAAGCTTATTTCGCTGATAGCGGGACTGCTTTTAATAGTCGTCTTCATCAACGTATGTGCACGCTATGGTTTCAAGATTGGAATTACATGGGCTGAAGAATTCAGCATGCTGCTATTCGCTTGGGTGGTTTTCCTCGGTGCTTATCTTGCATTGCGAAGAAAAAGCCATCTGGCACTTACATTCATCATCAAGCGTTTACCTGTCCGTTATGCTCCAGTGAGCCGATACATTATCCTCATACTTGTTTTGGGATTCCTTTTAGCCGTTTTCATAGGAGGTAGTGGTTTTGTGAATAACACATTGCGGCTTGGACAAAAGACTCCATTACTAGGGATATCAGCAGCCTGGGCATATGCCAGTTTGCCGGTATCTGCAGCACTGATGATTCTTGAAATCCTGAAGGCCCTGTTTGGCCGAGAACATATTATTTCGCTTGAAAATTGTTAGCCAATTAATGAGAGGTACTTCATGGAAGCTGGGTTATTATTGTCGACATTCTTTATCTTGTTGGCATTTGGAATACCGATAGCATTTTCTCTCGGATTAGCAGCGCTGTTATATTTAGTATTGTTTTTACCCAATGTTCCATTCTCGATCATTGCTCAGCAAATGTATGGTGGTATTAATTCCTTTTCTTTAACAGCCATCCCATTCTTCATTCTCGTTGGAACCATCATGGACGCAGGCGGGATTTCAAGGAAGCTGGTCGAGTTCATCAAGTCTTTGGTTGGACATCGACGTGGAGGTCTTGGGATGATTGCGCTGTTTTCCAGTGCGATATTTGCGAGTCTCTCAGGATCTGCTGTGGCGAATGTCGCAGCCACCGGTTCAACTACGATTCCATTGATGAAGAAAAACGGTTACTCAAAAGGGTTCGCCGCCTCGATTGAAGCTTCTTCCAGCAGCTTGGGAGCAGTCATTCCTCCAAGCCTTCCTTTCATTGTGTATGGTGGGCTGACCAACCTCTCGATTGGGAACCTCTTCATTGCTGGATATGTACCAGGGGTGATTTTTATCGTTGAAATTCTTGTTATTTTATTGGTCAAAGCCCATAAAAGTAATATTCCGGTTTACGAAAAAGCTAATTCCAGTACAAAATGGAAAGCATTTGTGGCAGCGTTACCCGCCTTGATTACTCCATTCATTATCATGGGAGGGATTCTGGGCGGAGTGATGACTCCTACCGAAGCTGGAGCTGTAGGTTGTGTATATGCATTCATCGTCTCATTTTTCATCTATCGTGAGATAAAACTTAAAGATTTGCCAAGAATTCTCATTGATGCGACGATCACGACTGGATTTGTCATGTTGGTCATGAGCATCGCTTCGTTGTTCGGTTGGATCATGGCATTTGAGAATATACCGACCATGGTTGCGAAAACTATGATCGGAGTCTTGCATACACCAATCATGTTCATGATCGGTGTGGTATTGCTGATGATCATCGTCGGGACATTCATCGATACATTGTCAGCATTGATCATTCTAGGTCCGGTTTTGTTACCGGCATCAAACTTGCTGGGTATTGATCCCCTTCATTTCGGTCTTATCCTATGCATGTCATTATCGTTCGGAGTCCTTACTCCTCCAGTGGGGACTTGCTTGTTCGTAGCTGCAGGTATTGCCGGTACAACTGTTGAAGATACAGCAAAACATGCCTTGCCGTTTACTATTGCTCTTTTTATTGGGACGATATTGTTTGCAATAATCCCAGACCTGACATTGTGGTTGCCCAGGTTCATTGGCTATACAGGATGAAGGAGGCCTTTGATGCATTGTGAGAAAGTCGATTTACAGGAATTGTATTTGATACGGTTGAATCCAGGGGATGATATTCAGGAATCCTTGAAAGAAGCTGCCAAAAGGCTGGGGATGGCTAATGGGATCATACTCGGAGGAGTCGGGTCGACAAGTTCGTATCATTATCATGTGGTTTCCACAGGTGTGAATCCACCCGAGGAGATATATCCCAAGGGAAAGGCTCCAGCTGACATCCTGTCAGTCAGCGGCATGATTCTTAATGGAAAGGTCCATGCCCATGTCTCGTTTTCCAATGACCGGGTTGCATATGGTGGTCATCTGGAACCTGGTACCACAGTATTGACCTTCTCCACCATCCTGATAGCAAAAATCGGTAACGATATCGAAGGGTGGGACCGAATCGATTCAATCGAGCACATCTTGGCTCAGCGCAAGCTCTAAATATTGCGAATTCTCTTTCAATACATGAAAAAGCCGTTCAATCAAGTCTGATTAAACGGCTTTTTCCCATGTGTAGGTTGGGTCAAGCAATCACTTCAATCGGTTTTTCAACACACCTTTGGCACCTTCTAGCGTACCTTGGGCGGCGGAGAGCACATACTGGAAGTCGAATCCCAAGCTCATCCAGTTGATGCCGCGGTCGAGCCATTCATTGACCGTCTTCTCGTCGAATCCGGTTGACACGCCGAACGCTTTACCATGCTTGCGGGCGATCTCGCCGATCTTGTCATAGGCGGCAAGCACATCTGTGTCACGGACCTTGCCCAGTTTGCCCATGCTGGAGGCAAAGTCGTTCGGGCCGACGACGATGGCATCCACACCGTCGATTGCGAGGATGTCATCCAAGGTGGTCGCGTTATCGATATGCTCGATCTGCATGATTTTCCAAATGGACTCATGGGCTTTCTCATTGTAAGCCTTTTTATCACCCAATCCATAGCGGTTGGCGCGACGTGGTCCGGCCCCGCGGATGCCTGCAAGCGGATACACGCAGGAAGCAACCGCCAATTTCGCCTCTTCGGCATTCCTGATCATCGGGAAGACGATTCCATCGACACCCATATCAAGGATGTTTTTCACAATCACCGGATCGTTCCAAGGCACCCGTACGACCGAAGCGGCTCCAGCTGCCCGGGCAGCGATGATGTGATCGAGGATTTCACTGCGGTCGAGCGGTCCATGTTCCGCATCGATCCAAATGAAATCGAAACCGACATCACCGAGCAATTCCGTAAAACAGGCTTCTCGGAATCCTACATGCGATCCAATCACCATTTCTTTGTTTGCGAACTTTTCCTTGATCCTTGCTAAGCCAGTTGCCATAAAAGCCCCCTTGGTACATGTCGTACAACCGTTTGATGATGTTCTGCAGACCCAAGTCGGGCCTGGTCGTTCCCTTGTTCGTATCGCCTCACGTCCTAAACGTAGGCATCAACCTTGTTTGCGTTTCTTGTCCCTCATACCCTTGAATGCAGCGAGCACGACCGATAACAGAGCCATGATCAAGAAGACAGCTGCGATGGGACGGGTGAAGAAATCTCCAAAATTGCCCAAGCTGTATTGCATGCCGCGCCTGAGATTGAGTTCCGTCATCGGGCCAAGCACGAATCCCATGATCATCGGTGCCAGAGGATACTCGATGGCATTCATGATGAATCCGATAATACCGAAGACCAGCATGGCGAAGATGTCGAAGGTCCGGTTGTTCAAACCAAAT
>CAZJAK010000069.1:0-12058 GCA_964543935.1 uncultured Spirochaetaceae bacterium | reverse complement strand
CCATCTGACATTTCCAAGTGGCAAGCCCCCCATAGGAGGGCTTGCCCGGTATTTCGACCGTTACTTCTTGACTACCAAGTCGGACTTCAGATCACCGAGCTTGGTCCCCGCTTGTTGGTAAGCGACATGGACGGCCCGGTCCACGATGGTGGACTCGATCTTTCCGGCCTTCTCACAGTTGAAGGTGTACTTATAACCGCCGACAACCGTGTAGGTGCCCTTGTCGAATTCCATCGAGTTGCCGAAAATCGTCCCCACAAGTGTGAAGGTCCCGTCACTCATGGCTGTGAGGGTCAAAGTCGCATCCTTACCGTACGAGGTCGCTGTCGTTCCTTCAAACACGAGCGAGACCGTGACGGACGGTTTCGGGACACTCATCTTGATGGCCGCTTCGCCTGTAGAAGTATAGGTCGCGCTCTTTTTATCTGCAGAAACCACCAGAACGGCCGGTGTGTCGCTCGCATCATTGGGTTTCAAGGCAAAGGTGAGTTCCCCGTCCTTCGCTTGTGCCGTCCAAATACCTTCAATCATGGCGCCGACAAGGTCGGTGTAGGTGTGGTTATGGTTGATTTGGATGGTAGAGGTCACTTCATCGTCAGCCACATATTCCAATACCTTGACAGGCATCTCGCCCTTGACCACGTCATCAAAGGTCCCTTCATTCTTCACATAGGCATAGGGAGTCGAGCCGGTGGCGTAAATCTTGGCGGTATTCTTGTCCTGGGCATTGAAGATTTTTTCACCGTCGAATCCCATGCGGCCCATCTCCTTGTCGTTCCAATCGTACAGGACGACCGTATACGGAGTTTTCCCGACGACATCGTTGGTCTTGGCAAGAGCGTCTTCCCGGTTGTTGAAAATCGAATAGGAGTACTCCTCCTTCACCAGAGCATACTTGCCGGCAAAGTTGATCTTGTTGTTGGTGAATCCAGCATAGTAAACCTTCCCAAGCACTGGGTCTTCGCTATAGAAATGGAAGAAGAAGGCGTAATCGCCGTATCCCTCGGCCGTGTACTTGAAGCACCACTGGGAAGCAACCAGTTTCTCGTCGATGGTCAGTTCCTTCTGGACTACCGGTGCGGGAGCAGGAGCCGGAGCCGGTGTTTCAACCTTCGCGACAACAGCTGCCTGAACCTGAGCGGCAGCAGCAGGAGCCGCTTGTTGTGGTTCAGGGGTTTTCTTGGAACAGGACGCCAAGCCGACCAGCAGAGCCAATGCTAAAAGCATCATCAAGACTTTCTTACATGTTTTCATCTTTTCCTCCTCGATGCATACATATCCGATAACCATATCTTTCTTGTCGCCCTACAGCGGCAATGATCCTCGATCAACCTTTCACAGCACCTTGTGCCATCCCTTTTTCCAAGCGCTTGATGAAGAATGGAAAGCACATGATCAGCGGTAACGTCGCAATGCTGATGACGCTGTACTGGACCAAATATCTCGAATAGTTGGGGTTGGTCCAATTCATGAATTCGGCATTGACGGCGACAAGTTCTTTGATCCACAACTGTAACGGCCATTTCGCCTTGTCGGTAGGAACGTAGATCGATGCTGCCAACCATGCGTTCCAAGCAATGATCGCTGTGTTGACCATCGTTACCAGGATGTAACTGAAGCATTGCGGGAGCATCACCTGGAAGATAATCCTCAGATGCCTGGCTCCATCCATCCTGGCGGCTTCCACCGTGGATTCGGGGACCGACTCGAAGGCCTTGATGCTCATGATAACGAAGGCGGCATTGGTGCAATGGGGCAGGATCAACGACCAACGCGATCCAACCAAGCCCAACTGGCGCACCACCATGTACAGTGGTACCGTTCCGCCGGTGAAGATCATCGTGAAGACGACCAACGCCGTCAGCGCCGAACGCAGTTTGCTATGGCGGCTGAGCACATACCCGCCCAGCACGTTCAAGATCGTTCCGAAGAAGACCTCGCCCCCTACATAGAGCAGGGTGTTGACATAGCCCCTCATGATGCTGTTGTCACGGAATGTCAGCTGATAGCCAGCTAAAGTCGCTTTGCCAACCGGCCAAATGACCAATCCGTCATGTTGCATCAGGGATTTTCCATCCGACAAGGAACTCATCAGGCAGTGCCACAACGGTATGATGCAACAGAACGCCACGACAGCCATCAGGATAAGCAGAAGGACATCGACCAGCCTCTCCATCGAAGTACGTCCTTCGACCATCCCTTCTCTTCTTTTGATATTCGTCCTTTTCAGCTCCAAAGCTTGGAATACGCTCATAACCTTCTCCGTCAAATCAACGCCGAGCCCGAGGCTTTGCGGCTGATCTTGTTCGAGATGATCAACAGGGCTGTCCCAATCACCGATTGGAAAAGACCCGAGGCTGTTGAAATGCCGTAATTGACCTGGGCTCCGAATGCCATCCGGTAAGTGTAGGTATAGAGGCAGTCGGCAGTATCGTAGGTCATCGGCATGTAGAGCAGCAGTATCTTGTCAAACCCGGTGCGGAAGACAAGACCGATACGCAAGATGAACATGACGATGATGAGCGGAGTAATCGAAGGGAGCGTTATCCTCCACATCCTTTGCCAACGATTAGCACCGTCAATTGCGGCGGCTTCATGCAAGTCGGCATTGATACTGGCGATGGCGGCCATGAAGATGATTGAGCCCCAACCCGTCCCTTGCCAGATTCCCAAGAAGGTGTTGATCAGCCAGAAAACCGGAACATCGGGATTGGCCAACCAGTTCTGCCTGGCAAATCCAAAGAAGGTCAAGAATTCCGTAAGGGCCCCGGTACTGGAGAGGAATTCACTCGCCAAAGAAGTGACTACCGTCGCAGAGACGAAGTACGGCATGTAACTGATGACTTGGACGCTCCGTTTGGACCGTTTGAAGCGCAGTTCCGATAGCAACAAGGCGAATATAACGGGGGTTGCAAAACCCACTGTAAGATTCAGCACCGCCATGGCAACGGTGTTGCGCAAGACTTTGAGGAAGGTGTCTCCGAGAAACAACTCGCGGAAATTTTCCAATCCGACAAACTCACTTCCAAAAAAGCCTTTGGATGGTTTGAAGTCTTCGAAGGCCATGATGAGCCCGAACATCGGGGCGTAATGGAACACAAGGAAATACACCAAGACAGGAATGAACAAAAGGTACATGGACCCGTTTCTCTGCAGGTCATATTTCCATGTATTCTCCCTCAGGACTACCGAGGCCTCTTTTTTTGTATGATGCAATGACACGGGATACCCTCCTGCCTAGTGCCGTTCTTCCATCCGATACGCCCTCGCAGCCACCCGGGCAGGGCGCTGCCTCGTCCGGGTTGGTTGCGATGAAGGTCTATTTCACTGAATCGAAGATCCTCTGATAGATTGCCGTGACCTTTTGGGGTGAGTACTTGTTGAGCATCTTCACATAGTTGTCCCAGTCGGTGCCGTTGACATCCAGCGAGCCGGTGATGAACTTGGGAATGTTTTGAGACATGTAGGTATCGATGTTGGCGTAGACCTTGGAATATGTTGCAGCCTCTTCAGCCGTGAATTGTGACTGCAAAGCCTTGTCGATGTACCCGGTGTTGTAATAATAGTCCCATTCCGCCATGGCTTGCAGGGCTTTAACCGTGTAACTTTCATTGAGAGCCGGAACGAAGCCCTTCGAGTAGTAACCAATGGCTACCCGCTTTGCCGCCATAGCTGAAGCAAGGTCGTTGTCGTCCAAAAGCTTTGCATCCCGGTGGTAGGCAGTGCTTCCGTCAGGCAATTTTTCCCTGCTGAAAGCACCGTTGTCCAGATTGTACTTGGCGTAGGTTGGGTCTTTCAGCTCATCATTCTGCTCTTTTGTCAGACCGAAGGCCAGCAGACAACCACCCTCTTCGGTGAACAGGTAATCAAGCATGGACAGGATGACCTTCACATCCTCTTCGCTGGCTTTCTTGGAGATGCACAGATGCCCCCTCAAATGGGAATACTGGTAGAGTGAATAAGGCTTGTTGTTCTTCACCGCATCGGAACCGTAGACATCGTTGATGGCAGGCCGCGCACCGTAAATCATGATGCCCTTGGTCAGCTTGTCACCCATGTCCATTTGTCCGCCCGAGTTCCCGCGCCGGCCTACGAAAGCACCGACCTTGCCCGAATTCATCTTGGCTGATTCGATTGCATAGATTTGGTCTGAAGTATGCTCAGCGAAGCTCTTGTCCAGCCATCCTTTTTTATACCAGGCATTCATCATCTGGACATAAGCCCTGAGAGCCTCGCTGGTCCCTCCAAATTGCGCGTTGCCTTGCATATCCCGATACCATATGGGAGTGCCGCCACCGAAGGCAGCATCGAACAGCCCTCCGGCTTCCGAATATCCTTTGTAATACAGGGAGATGTTGTAGCCGTCAGCGATGCCCAAATCGGTGCGGGCTTTGTCGAAGATCTTGAACATCCACTCCCAGTCGCTGACATAGACAGGATCCGGGCCACCACTGGGGAACACCACATCATCGTAGTAGGTGTTGTAGTCGGCCGGATCGGTATAGCCATAGGTGAACTTTGCTCCGCTGACCGGATGGGTGCCGTATTTTGCCACCCAGTCCCTGCGGTAATTCAGCCCCATGAAGTTCCCCAGTGTTTCATAAGTGATCGAATAAAGGGTGAGGATTTTCTTTTCCCCATTGATCGAATTGTACACATAGGGGGCCAGCGAGGGATTCGCTTTGAGAATGGCCAGGTAATTGGGCATGTACTGCTCCATATAGGGAGTCAGGTCCCAAATGATCCCGTCTTCGAGCAACTCGGCCGGGCTGGAGGTGCAGTACGACATGTCGAAAATTTTGGTGTAGTCTTCCGTCATCAACAGGGTGTTGAAATTGTCCCGTTCCGAACCGGAGATGGGGATCATGAACTTGAAATCGACTTGCTTGCCACCGAATTCTTTGGTCTCCAGATAGCGGATGGCCGGATTGTCTTCATACGACATGTAGTAGGTCGAGTCCTCCCCCCGTGGAATCCACCAAGAGATCTCAACCGTCTCTTTTACTACTGGTTTGTTCTCTTCTGCCTTGTTGCCGCAGGAGACAAGGCTCAGCACCACGACCAGTGCAAGAACGAGTATCGCGAGCTTTTTCATAATCTGGTATTCTCCTTTTCCAGTTTCTTGATCACTACCCCTTCATAAAAGCCCAGCTTTTTGACTGTCAGCTTCAGCTTTTCACCGATGTGCATCGCTATGCAGTTGTCCTGCTCAAAAAGTGAACGACAAACGACTTCACTTGTGTCCCACGGAAGCTCGATGCTTTGATTCGAGAGCTCTACAGGATCGAAGAAGCTGTTGCCGAAATGGCCAGTCCCGTTGACGAATTGAACGATCGTCTCATCCCCTTTGGTGCCCACAGTCACCTCGACCATCGGCGACAGGGTTCGGGATAGGCTCTGCAGAGCTAAGATGTGTTGTAGGACATCCTGCAGGAAGACGAGCCAGATATCGTAACCTTCAGCGTAATAGAATGCCCCCACATTCCACGGGATGTAGAGCGCTTTACCCTTTCCATAGCAGTTGAGCACCACGCCGCTGTAGCCAGTCGGCTCTTCGGCCATGTAACACACTTCCGGTGGCCCGAAGCGCTGCGGCGGCATGAGGTCGATAAGACCTTTGGCGGTGTCGGGCGAATACGGATAATACCCTTTGCCCACCGGGATGAAGGCCCTGTCGACTAAACTCGGGAAATACATTCGGCTTTCATCGGTAAGATGGAGGTTGGCTCCTTCCGCATTTACAAAGGGCCCCACCTCTTCCAAGCCCAAGGCTGCCAGCGGCCTGCCCTGTTCCAGCGGGGTTTTCCCGATGACAACGACTGCCCCGCCTCGTTGTACATATTCATTGATTCGTGAACAGACTGAAGCTTTCAACCTAGCCTTGTCGGGAAGGATGAGCGCCTTGTAGCTCTCCAACTCCACCTTTTGAAGACAGGATGCCAATACTTCATCACATGGTATATGGAGTTCAGTAAGGACCCTGATCCAACCACGCTCCTCGGCGATTGGCATGTGGTAGCTGTCTCGGACGAGCAGGACATCCGCTTGGCTCTTCACGTTGGTAAAAAGACCCTCGTGCTCGTGGGCAAAGGAAAAGACCTTGCGGGCTCGGTTAAAGCCGCTGGTGTCTTCGCGGTTGTCAAGCCGGCCCATGATGAAGAAGTCCAAACCACCGAAATTCGCCAAGGTCTGCCAGAGCCGGCCTTCGTGCAACGCTGGAGAAATCGAGGTGCCCCGGGCGGAAAAGCCCAGCATGTCTACCGAAGCATTCTCCCCAGCCATGGCGCAACCCCTGATGGTTCGGCTGTTGCTCGAGGCACTGTACTGCCAATGGGGTAGACCCCTGCCCGGTTCCGTGTTGGTTTCTTGGCGCACATAGTCGACCGAGCAATAGGCGGCATCGGCAGCGATGCTATGGACCAAGGCCGCCACACGCTGCTTCTGGGCAGCGGTGACCCCCTCTTTGAATGTTTGGTAAGCGGCGACAGTTGGATCGCTCACGGAGGCAAACGGGATATCCTGCTGTGGAAACTTCATGCCGAACTGCTCCCTGAAAGCTTTTGTGCAGGCTTCACAATGGCAGGGACCGTGCAGTTTGACATGGTAATCGACGATCATAAAGCCACCCATGTTGCAATAAATGCCATCCACATGGAAATCCTTGAGGATCTCAGTGACGACGCTGTCCAAAAACTCGTGTTGGAATCCGCTGTTCTGGCAGGTGCTGATATAACCGTGGCTGTCAAGGATATTACCGTCGGGGTCCCGGTAGGCCCACTCAGGATGCCTTTCATAGACCGAGCTGTGCATCTTGGAGAAATCGGTACGGGCGACAACCTTGATGCCTTCGGCATGGCATAGGTCGACCAAAGTTTTCAGAGTGTCCCCGTTCATGTTCCTGTTCAGGTAATGATCGGCGATGGAAGAGGGGTAATTCGCCAGTGTTCCGCCAAAACTGATCATGGCCACATTGGCATGGAAAGACTTGAGATCGTCGACAAAACGTCTGGCATCCAAGCCATCCATATCGATGTCCCTCATGTTTGTCTGCACCACCCTCCAGGGGAAATCCACCCACCATCCAGCCATGGCAATCCCTCTCCTCTCTTCAATCCACGCGGTTGATCCGAAGGCCCTGTCTGAAACCGTCGATCCCCTCTTTGAGGATGCCGACGAGACGTTGCCGTGTCTCCAAGCCCTTCCACCCCATGTGTGGGGTAAGAATCACGTTTGGCAGTGTATACAGCACATTATCCTGCAACGGAGGTTCCGTCTCTTGCACATCAAGACCGGCTCCGGCAATTCTTCCGTCCAGTAACGCTCTGATCAATTCCGATTCATCAATCAGGGCGCCCCTGCTGGTGTTGATGATGCAAGCAGTCGGTTTCATTTTTGCAATGGTATCGGCATTGATCATGTGCCTTGTCGCATCCGTCAACGGACAATGAAGCGACAGATAGTCGGACTGCCACAGGACTTCATCGAATGAAACTTGTTCAGCTCCGCACGGGAGGTCCTTCTTAGTGCGGTTGTATACCAAGACATGCATGTCCAACGCAAGGCCGATCTTGATCATCTTCTGTCCGATATTGCCCGCTCCGATAACGCCCAATGCCTTACCGTTGAGCTCGGTGTGGCGAACCATCAGGCGCTCGGTGAAGTTGCTTCGGTCTCCAGTGGCGAGCATCCTCAACTGGACCTGCATGCTGGAAGAGAGGTTGAGCATCAGCATCGCGGCGGTATGGGCCACCCGGTCGGAACTGTATGCAGGAACATTGCACACGCCTATGGAGCGTTCACGACAGGCGTGGATGTCGATATTGTTGTATCCGGTTCCGGCCTCGCAGATGAGCTTCACCGATGCCGGCAAGGCACGGATGACCTCGCCCGGCATCGGCAGTTCCTTGCTGACAAGGATCTGGGCGCCTTGTGCATACACCGGGTAATCGTCCTTCGTGCATGTGTCGTGCACCACGACCTCATCCAAAGCACCACCGATGACTCGGTAATCAATAATCCCGTCAAAATTGACTTTTTCCCCATTCAACACGACGATCTTCATACCGGAACTTCCCCTCTTGGGCTGAATCAATAGATGCTACTCGATGCAATCTTCTCGTAATACTTGGCCAAGGCGCTGTGGTCGCTCTGTCCAAGACCGTCGGCCTGAAGAGTCTGCATCATCTCCATGATGTGGGCAGTGAGCAACATGGGACTGCCTGTGGCATGAGCGGTCTCGAGAGCGTTCTTCAGGTCCTTGATGTGCAGGTCAATCTTGAAACCAGGTTTCGTATTATTGGCAATCATCATTGGTCCCTTGGCAAGCATCACCGTGCTGCCGGCTAATCCCCCCTTGATGGCCTGAAATACTGTCTCTGGGTCGACTCCTGCTTTTTTAGCGAGCATGAAGCCTTCGGCTACTGCAGCGATGTTGGCCGCCACGATGACTTGGTTGGCGAGCTTGGTGGTGTTTCCGGCCCCGATTTCGCCGCACAAAACGACTGAACTGCCCATGGCTTGCAATACTGGCTTACACCTATCGAAGATTTCTTGCTTGCCGCCAACCATGAAACTCAACGTTCCGTCGATTGCCTTAGGCTCTCCGCCGGATACCGGTGCGTCAAGCATCTCGACACCCCGTTCCTGCAACACTTGGGCAATTTCCTTGCTTGCGAGCGGGCTGATGGAGGAACAGTCGATGTATATCTGCCCTGCGTGCAGCATAAAGGCCAAACCAGCGGCTCCGAGCAGCACTTCTTTTACTTGCGGAGAATCAGGAAGCATGGTGATGACGATCTCACAGCTGTCGGCGATTTGCTGATGGGTCGCAGCTATCGCCCCAGATGTGACTGGCCCTTCACAAGCTTGCATGTGCCGGTTCGACACCAACACCTCATGACCGGCTTTAACAAGGTTGCAAGCCATCGGCTTGCCCATGATTCCCATTCCAATGAATCCAATCTTCATAGTCTTTACCTCGTCACCGGAGAGTTTTTCTTGGTGAACATGTCTTCCTTCTCCAGCTTGTTCACAAAAGCAGTACCGTTCTGATAAGCCGCCACATTCATGAACACATACTCCCACTCCCTGTCTTCCTTATCGGGAATGACTGGCGTGGCATGGGGTGTGAGCAAGACATTCGGCATGTCCCACAGCGGGCTGTCGGTTGCGAGGGGTTCCTCCTCGACCGTGTCCAGACCGGCACCGGCGATGACATGCTCCCGTAGCGCTGTGATGAGGGCCGCCTCATCGACCAGACCGCCGCGGGCAATGTTGATCAAGTATGCCGACGGTTTCATCAAGGCGAGGAGATCCTCATCGATCATGTGGTAGGTGGCGTTGTTCAACGAGACGCACAATACCAGATAGTCGCTCTCCTGCGCCATGCGTTTGAGATTTGCCTCGTTTGCTTCCAGTATCTCATCGAATCCTTCGGCATTGTGGACGACCCGGTCATAGCCCAAAACGCGCACGTCGAAGCCTTTCAACCGTATGGCGAGCTCCCGGCCGTTATGTCCGACTCCGATGATCCCGACCGTCTTTCCCATCAGGCCGGTCCTCATCGAGTACTGGCGGCCGAGGGTCCACACACGGGTCTTTTGAACCGCGACAATATGGTTGATATCATAGGTGAGGGCGAGGATGAACATCATGGCATGCTCGGCAAGAGCCGGAGCGGAACGGCCCGCTGAACTCGTGACCACGATGTTGCGCTCGAACACTTCCTGCTTGGCCGATTTCTCGATTCCAGCATGGGTGCAATGAATCCATTTCATGTTTGCGCTCGCAAGAATGCTGTCGTCGATGTCGGCACCCAAGATGGCGACATCGGGATTCTTATCCAGCACGGTCGCTTTGACTGTGGCTCTGAAGGATTTCATGGCCTGCATGATTTCTTCTTTGGTCGCACCTGCGGCAGCCATCTTGAGCATCTCGGGATAGCTGAACGGTTCGAAGTAGGTGATGCGCCCTTCTCCGATCAAACTGTCCAGCTTTCGCTTGTTTGCCTCACTGATTTTTGCCGTCACTACTGCTGCCTTGATCTCTCTCATAACGTGCCCCTTCCTTGACAGTCCCGAGGAAACCGGAAACACACCGGCATCCACGATACATCGTAACCTGAAGAACCGGCCTGACTTGTGTTATTTTGACTTGTTTCCTACATTATTGACTTATCCTGTCTACGCCGTTACTATTGTGCTGTGAAAGATTTCCGAGAGATCACCACGATTATCGCCACTGCTACAGGCCTTCCAGCCTTCATCATGGAAGCCAACAAATTGGAGTTGGTCAGGACTGGGTTCCTCAACAGAAGGCTGTTGTCGTTCATCGACCTGATGATCAGTGAAAACAATAGCCGGGAACATGTCCAACGAGCCAATGCGGCCTATCCCAAGCTTTTAAGATATGTCGATAGGTATAACCTCTCCTACCTGATTCTGGTGTTGACGTATGATCCATTGCAGACCTCGATCATGGGACCGTTCTTCCTGGAGGAAAAGGATGACGAAACCCTCATCGAATGTTTGTGTTCGCTTCCCGAGGATGCCTTCACCAGAGAAACAGCCCAAAGAGCAGTCGATACCATCGATGTCAAAGATTCAGCATTCATTCAAGCCTGGGGCCAACTCGTCATGGCCTGTTATGGCTGGCCTTCACAGCCCTATGTGAAGATCAATACGATCAAGGAGGACCGTTCATCACGAAAAGCAGCCCCGGATCTTTCCGACAACCGAGCCAAAGAGGCCGAAATTTCGACCAGCTACCGTTTTGAACGGGAGATGAAACAGCTGGTCATGCAGGGGAACAAAGAGAAATTAAGAAAGCTTCTCGTGCCGAAGAACCCGCAGGAGCTGGAACTGGCCAAGATGAACTCGGTCTATTTCACCCGCAGGAACACATCATCGTTTCGCGGGATAAAAAACCTGCTCATCAGCATGAACACCATCTTCCGGCAGGCGGCCGAGAATTCGGGCCTCACCCCGGTCTACCTCCATACCATCTCGGAGGACATTGTCTACAGAATCGAACGAAGCCAATCCGATGAATCCAATCTCAAGGTGATCGACCTGATGATAGAAAATTATTGCAATGCCATCAACAATGTCTCGATGCAGAACCACAGCGTCAACATCGTCAAGGTGCAGCGTTACATCATCAACCATATCGACGAGAGACTCTCCCTTGAAAAACTCAGTGAAGTCGCCAGCCTTGACAGATCATACCTCTGCAGGCTGTTCAAGCGTGAATGCCACAAGACCATCACCGAATACATCCAGACCCAGCGGATCAACGAAGCGAAATGGATCCTCGAATCTTCCAACAGACCGTTGATGGAGATCGCCCAGATCCTCGGTTACCAAGACCAAAGCTACTTCTGCTCGGTCTTCAAGAAATACACGGGCATGACCCCGTCCACCTACCGGCGCAATTATGGCAACTACTACTCTTCAGCCGCATCGGAGCATGCCTAAACGAAAAGGCATGGGCAGCATTATGAATAAGGGCTGACAATGTCAAAAAAACCTAATGGGAACAACGATGATCCAGAGGTCGGTTTTGCTTGACCGACTTGCTGACTGAATTGGAAATGATTGAATATGGATCATGGCTGTCTCATTGACAAAAATCATATCTGTAGACTATTTGCATCAAGAAGGAATTCCTTCACACCCATCATCAGATAGCCATTCTCATCATAACGAGGTTTCATACTCTTTTCGACAATGATTATTTTTTTGAAAGAATCCATTGTACGCTCAAAGGACATTGTTTCCTGTTCATACTTCTCCTGACTAGGAATGGCATATGATGACTGAATATAGTATTTCTTACTTCCTAATGAAGCTATAAAGTCGATTTCCCTCTGTATACGTACTTCTTTCCCGTCAGCAGCTTTCTCCCTTGATTCAACTGTCCCCACATCTACCATGTAGCCTCTGTATCGAAGTTCATTATAAATAATATTCTCCATGATATGTGTTCCTTCAATCTGTCTAAAAGACAAACGGGCATTGCGAAGACCCACATCCTCAAAATAGATTTTATAAGGAGTACC
>CAZJAK010000068.1:0-12253 GCA_964543935.1 uncultured Spirochaetaceae bacterium | reverse complement strand
GCATCAGAGGCTAGGTGGTGGGGTCCATGCAGACGCGATCATGGATAGGATCGTCCACAATGCGGTCTGGATTGACACAGCCCCCCTAAATCTCCGGGAGCTGCAACTGAATAAGAAATGGAGTTGAAGTGGTGCTCTAGTGTGAATCACTGGGGCTGAGAATGAAACCAACCGGTGCCCCGGCTTCGCGGGCACCGGTACTATTCACGCGTAATAACCATTGAAGAACCTGCGCGAGCAGCAAAGACTGATGCAAGCCCGGAAGCTCCTGGACGCCATGGACAAGAAAGGAAAATCCTTCGAGGAAGTACTGAGGTTGGTCAACCTTTGATGTGCCTAAACCTTCATTTTGGGGTTTGAGTGTTAAAAATCGCAGAAGCTAAGGCTTTCTCCAATAGTTTACAAGTAAACCATCAATCTTTTTCTTGACATCACTTCTTAGTCGTCCTATACTAGAGTTGCTAAAGTTAAGTTAGTAAGTAAGGGAGGGGATGTGCACTACATCAGTCTGTCGCAGACCGTCAATCCGGCTTACCAACTCATCATCAACCAGTCGGCCGTGTTCCATTACCTGCGCGAACACGGACCCACCTACCGCAACCAGATCGCCAACGCCTTGAACATCAGCCTGCCCTCGGTGGCCCGGGCCCTGAACGTGCTGGTGGAGCGGGGCTTCGTCGAACTGCTCGATTACCGGCGCAACGACCAGGCCCGCACCGTCCCCTATTACCGCATCACCATCGGAACCACCATCATGCTCTCGCTCGACCTCCTTAAAGGCGCCATAGCCGCCCAGAATCTGGAAGGACTGTTCTCCATCGCCTACTTCAAGCTCGACACGCACCTTCCTGTAGTCGACGACCTCGTCTCCATCATCACGCACTATGTCCAGGACACCCTCCATACCTCCCTCGCCTCGGTCAAATCGATCTGCATTGGCTCGCCCGGCATCGTCGACGTCGAACGCGGGGCGGTGCTCAAAGCCATCTTCCACCCAGGCCTGGAAGGAGTGCCGCTACGGGACTCCCTGGAAGCGCGCCTCGGTTGCAGCGTCTTTGTCGACAACGTCGTCAACATCGCCGCCTACGCCAACTACTGCGAGTTCGACAAGAAGGTCCGCAACATCGTCTCGTGCGACATCGGCCTGGAAATCGGTACCGGCTTGCTCATCGACGGGCGCATCTACCGCGGTTCGCACTTCATGGCCGGGGAGACCGGCTTCTACACCGACCATCTCGACAACCCCAAGATCAACTACAAGCGCACCCACACCTTCCGCTCCATTTGCTGCGAGCTGGCCGAACGATTGGAAGGAATCACCCTCGATCCGGCCGCACTCGAAGAGGAATACTGCTTGAATCATGTCTCAGCGTTGTTTGAAACGTGCGCACGAGGCGATGCTCTGTCGATTTCGGTTCTTGACGCCTACATCGACCGCACCGCGCTCATGCTAAACAAGGTCGATGTCCTCCTGAATCCCCAACTGATCGTCATCGGGGGCGACATCTGCCAGATGCCCCAATCGGAGCACCTCTTCTTGGAACGCCTCAACGAACGCTACCGCCCCTTGCGGCAACTGAAACAGGACATCGTCTACTCCAAGTACGGCCCGCTGGTGACCCTCTACGGGGCTGGCCGGATGGCCTTGGAACGCTATTTCCAAACCCAATTCCCCTACATGATGGGGGATGGAACATAACGACACCCTCCGCCAAGGCGGAAGGAAACCATGGAGGTACGCAATGAAGAAATTCGCGCTCGTTCTCTTGCTCGTGCTGGGCGCCGGCCTGCTGTTCGCGGCCGGAGTCCAAGAAACCGCCGGACCGAAGAAGTACGACGTGGCCCTCTCGGTCGTCTGGGAAGGCAACACCTACGCTGTCCAGAGCCGCGAGGAGTTCTACGCCGAAGTCGAACGCCAGAAGGCGGCCGGGACCATCAACAACGTCTACTACCTCAACTCCGACTTCAACGCCGAGAAGCAAGTCTCCGACCTCGAGGACCTCTACACCCGCAACGTCGACATCCTCATCATCCAGCCGGTCAACCCGCCCGCCGTCTCCGACATCGTCAAGAAGTTCCACGACCGCGGCACGATCGTCATCGCCTGCGTCTCTCCGCTGGCCACCAATGCCTACACCCTCAGCATGATCAGCGATGACCGCGCCTTCGGCCGCACCGGCGCCCAATTCCTGGTCGACAAGCTCGGCGGCAAAGGCAACATCATCGCCCTCGACGGCATGGACGGCATCACCGTCGCCATCGAACGCTGGGCCGGCGCCATGGACGTCTTCTCAAAGTATCCCGATATCAAGATCGTCGGGAAAGTCTTCGCCGACTGGGACTACGCCAAAGGCAAAGCCGCCACGGAGAACCTCCTGGCCGCCTTCCCCAAGATCGACGGCGTGTGGAGCTCCGGCGGCGACATGACCCGCGGAGCCATCGAGGCCTTCCTCGAAGCAAAGCGCCCCTTGGTGCCCATGATGGGTGAAGATGCCAACGGCTTCCTCAAGGCGTGGAAGAAAGTGGCCGGCCAGGACAAGTTCGACGCAGTCGGCTGCTCCATGCCCACCTACTTCTTCGCCGACGCCCTCGCCCAAGGCGTGCAGATCCTCAACGGCACCAAGAAAGTCGGCACCGACTTGCAGCGCGACGTGGTCATGCAAGTCTACACCATCACCAGCGCCAACCTGGACAAGTACGTGCGGGCCGACCTGAGCGACTCCTTCTGGGCCAACACCAAGATGGATGAAGCCACCTTGCAGCGCGTGTTCGGACTCAAGAAGTAATCCATGCTTTCATGGGACCCGGCACGTTTCAAGCCGGGTCCCTACTGTAGGAGAAACGATGCTGCTTGCAGTGAACGACATCGTCAAACGGTTTTATGGCGTGACGGTGTTGAACCATGTCAACCTGAGCTTCGCCGGCGGCTGCATCCACGCCCTGGTGGGTGAAAACGGGGCCGGCAAGTCGACCCTCATGAAAATCATCGGCGGCATCTACCATGCCGACGGGGGCTCGTTGTCGATCGACGGGCAGACAGTGCGCATCAGCGACGCCCTCGCTGCCGCGAAAGCCGGCATCAGCATCGTACACCAGGAGTACAACCTCGTCAGCGACCTGAGCGTGCTCGACAACGTCATGCTCGGCAAGGAACTCACCGGCCGCTTCGGCCTGCTCGACCGCCAACGCGAACGGGCCTTTGTCGAGGACATCGCCCGCAAGGACGCCATCAAGGTCGACCTGGACAAGTACGCCGGGGACCTCAGCAGCGCCGAGGCCAAGATCGCCGAGATCCTGCGCTCCTGTTCCAACGACATGAAACTGCTGATCTTGGACGAACCGACGGCGGCCTTGGACGACGAGGACGTCTCCGGCTTGTTCTCGCTCCTGCGCTCCCTCAAGCAGCGCGGGGTGGGGGTGATCTACATTTCCCACCGCCTCGACGAAGTGTTTGAGTTATGTGACAAGGTCTCGGTCCTCAAGGACGGCAAGCTGGTCGGCACCTGGGACACCGCCGCCATCGACCGCGACTTTTTGGTCAAGGCCATGGTCGGGCGCGAGATCACCGCCGTCTTCCCGCCCAGGCCTGCCGCAATCCCCGGCGGTGCGACCATCCTGGAGACTGAGGGATTGGCGGACCAAGACCATTTCCACTCGGTCGACCTGCGCGTGGCAGCTGGCGAGATTGTGGGCATCGGGGGCATGTCGGGCCATGGCCAGCGCGAACTGCTGCGTTGTCTGTTCGGTATTAAACGTACCGTAGACGGAACGATACGCATCGACGGACAACCGGTTGTCCTCAAGCACCCCGCCGACGCCCTCAACCATGGCTTGGCTTTTTTGTCGGACGACCGCCGCAACGAAGGACTGGCCCAACAGCAAAGCGTGGCTCGGAATATCGCATACCCCAGCCTGAAGAGGTTCCACAAAGGCGGTGTCGTGCGCCGTGCAGTCCAACGGACCTTGGTGGAGGACTTGGTGCGCCGCCTCGATATCAAGCTGGCCTCCCACGAGCAACGGGTCCAGAACCTCAGCGGCGGCAACCAACAGCGGGTCGTGCTGGCCAAATGGCTGCCGCTCGAACCGCGCGTGCTGTTGCTCGACGAACCCACCCTCGGAGTCGACGTGGGGGCCAAAGTGGAAATCTACCGGATCTTGCGCGACTTGGTCGCCCAAGGCATCTCGATCGTCATGGTCACCAGCGACATGCTTGAACTGCTTAACATATCAGACAGGATCTTGGTGTTTTACGAAGGAACGATCGTGGCCGAGTACCCCGGCGGGCAAGCCACCGAGGAACTCGTCATGGCTGCCGCCAGCGGGGGTGCCCGATGAAACATCCTGCATTGCTCAAAGCCCTCGCAACCGACTTGCGCCATCCCAAACGCCACTCTTCGACCATCATCTGGGTGTTGCTGGTGCTGCTGTTGGTCCCGATCGTGATCGTCATCCCTGAGTTCGTCCGCCCGGCCAACCTGGCCAACGTGCTGCAGCAAATGGCACCGCTGGGCTTGGTGGCCATCGGACAAACCTATGTGATCCTTGGCGGCGGTATCGACATGTCGGTCGGCAGCCAAATCAGCTTGGTTTCGCTCATCGCCAGCACGCTCATGACCGACTCGCCGCTGAACACCATCGCCGTGGTGGTGTTGTGTCTCTGCTGCGGCCTGCTGTTCGGCCTGCTGAACGGCATGATCCTCAAGATCTTCCCGATGCCCCCGCTGATTGCCACGCTGTGCACCGGCTACTTCTTCCAAGGCATCGCCTTCGCCCTCCACAAGACTACCGGAGGTTACATCCCGCCGGCCTTCAAACAAGTGCTCACGGCCAGCTGGGGCCTGCTGTCCTTCCCGTTTCTCCTCTACTGTGCCCTGTTCGCCCTGTTCGCCGCCATCTTGTACCGTAGCCGCTTCGGGCGGCATGTCTATGCCCTGGGAGGCAACGCCGACGTGTTGGAGAAAAGCGGAGTGCGCGTCGAAAGGGTACGCATCAAGACCTACCTCGTCAGCGGCCTGTTGTGTGCCGTGGTGGGGCTCTATCTGGCAGCCCGCCTGCGTAGCGGCAGCGCCCGCTATGGCGACGATTACACGCTGTTGTCGATTACCGCCACCGTGGTCGGGGGCACCTCGATGGCCGGCGGCCTGGGAGGCCTGAGCGGCACCTTCGCCGGTACGATCCTCATTTCGATGCTGACCAACGTGCTGAACAACATCGCCTTCCGCTACAACCTGCAGTCCACCTACTACAAGGACATCATCACCGGCGTCCTGCTTATCGGGGCCATGTATTTCTATAGGAAACGATCATGAAGAGAAGCGCAGCACCTGCCATCCATACGCGCCTACTTGGTTCCCCCCACGCGGTGGGGGTAGCCGGTGTGTACCTTGGTTTCATCCTGCTGTTGGCCGCCTCATGGATCATCAGCCCCGCCTCGCGCACCCTGCAGGACTTCGTCAACCTCCTCAAACAATCGGCGGGGCTGGGCCTGTTGGCCATCGGCCAGACCATGGTGATCCTGACCGGCGGGATCGACTTGTGCCTCGGGTCGATCGTCACCTTCGTCCATGTCCTCACCATCGGCCTGATGCAGGGCGATCCCGCACGGATTCTGGGAGTGTGCCTGCTGGGATTGGCCGTCGGAACAGCCGCCGGGTTGTTCAACGGACTGGGCATCACCAAAGCCCGCATCGCTCCCTTCGTGATGACGCTGTGCACCGACTTCATCCTGCGGGGCCTCTACATGATTTACACCAAGGGGCAACCCAAGGGGATCCTGGCCGAAGGATTTCGCAACCTAGGGCGCTACCGCATGTTCGGCATGCTTCCGTTGGCGGTGCTGTTCTGGTTGCTGCTGGCGGTCTTGTTCATCTTCATTCTCAAGAAGACCGTTTTCGGCACCCGCATCCACATGATCGGAGCCAACGCGGTCTGCTCGACCCTGTCGGGGGTGAAGAACGACCGCACCATCATCGCGGTCTATGCCCTGGCTGGATTTTTGGCAGCGCTCACCTCGATCGTGCTGACGATGGACATGAGCGCAGCCAGCCTGAACCTAGGCTCCGATTACTCGATGGACTCGATCTCGGCCACGGTGGTGGGCGGGACCCTGTTCGCCGGCGGCATCGGGGGAGTGGAGGGGACCATCGCCGGAGCTTTGATTATTCGCTTGATCACCAGCTTGCTGCAGAAGGCGAATATCGCCAACTGGGGCAAGCTATTGATCCAATCGGTCTTGATACTGGCCGTTGTGGCGGCCAACACGCGCAAGAAGCGCACCTGACGCTGAGAGATCATAAGGAGGAATGATATGGATACATTGGGAGTAGGCATCGTCGGAACCGGGTGGGTGTCGGATGAATACATCCGCTCCTTCTCGATGAACGCACGGACAGAGGTGCGGGCCATCTGCTCGCGCTCGAAGGAGAAGGCCGCCCAGAAGGCGTCCCAGCACGGCTTGAAACGGTGCACGGCCTACGACGATTACGAGGCGATGCTCCGCCAGAAGGACATCGACATCGTCGCCGTGCTCACCCCCAACTTCATGCATGCCGAGCAGACCATCATGGCCGCCGAGGCGGGCAAGCACATCGTGATCGAGAAACCGATCGCGATCGAATGGAAGGACATGCTGCGGATGCAACAGGCCGTGCACGAACACAAGGTCAAAACAATCGTTGGATTCGTGCTGCGCTGGAATCCGTTGTTCATGACCGCCCAACAGCTCATCGAACGCGACATCATCGGCAAGCCCTTCTACGCCGAAGTCGACTACCTGCACCGCATCAACGAGAGCTACCACTGCTACGATTGGTCCAAGACCAAGGCCACCGGTGGCTCGATCCTGCAAGTAGGCGGTTGCCATGCCGTGGACGGCCTGCGCTGGTTCATGAAGTCGGAAGCGGTCGAAGTCGTGGCCCTGTCGGGCCGCTACCGCCCCGATTTCGAACAGGACACCACCATCACCTTCGTGACCAAGTTCGCCGACGGCAGCATGGGCAAGGTCTGCTGCTCCTACGACGTGATCTGCCCCTACATCTACAACCTGAAGCTGTATGGCGACAAGGGGACTTTGATCAACGACCGGCTGTGGGCCAAACAAGCGCTCCCCGGCCAGAACGATTGGATCACACTCCCGGTCCAGACTCCCGATTCGGGCGATGTGTCGCATCACCCATTCCCCGACGAAGTGAATCACTTCGTCGGCACCATCCTGGACGGTGAGCGATGCATTGTCGACTTGGATGACGCCATCAAAACATTCGAGATCATCGAAGCAGCCGACCGGAGCGCCCAAAACGGCGGGATGCCGGTCAAGCTTCCGTTGCAGGACTGAACGCACCATCGCCAGGAGGAAGACATGCAATTCGACCATGTGGGCTACCGTTCTTATAAGAAACGTCCCGGGGAGTTCTACTACGAACCCAATAGAGTATGGATCACCGATGCCGAAAAGCACCCGTTCAAGGTGGAGTGGTTGCGTTATGAAGAGGATTCACCGGTGCTGGAGCCGGTCAAGAGCCAACCCCATGTCGGCTTTACCGTCGACAACCTCGAATCGGCCATGAAAGGATTGGACCTGTTGCTGGGTCCCATGGTCATCGACGAGCACCTGCGGGTAGTCTTCTGCCGAAGCAACGACGGAGTGGTGGTGGAGTTGATGGAAAGGAAATGAGTTTTGAAAATACTGTCACTAACTTCCAAGCTTTATGAGGGGATGCTTGGGAAGCTTTACAGTGTGATTTGAATGATACTGATGGTCCGGTGATTTTTTCCATCCCTAGAATACAGTATGGCAATGTGAAACGACATGCTCACTTCCTTACGGATATTGCCAAGAAGAAAAAAGTAATTATGCTCATCCGGACGTTCGACGGTACATCGCCAACTAGTCCTATGCAATCCATCCAAGACAGTCTTGAACGATTGGGGATTGAAGTACGAACTACACAGGATGAGATAGCAAACTATGTCCTGATCGGTAACCGTATCGTCTGGTATGGCAGCATCCATCCGTTCAGCAAGGTCGAACCAGATGAGACATTGCTCAGACTTGAAGACCCAACGTATACTGCCGATTTTCTATCGTTATGGAATGAACCACCTCTCCATGTTACCGGTACATGAACCGCAAGCATGCGGGAAGTGGTGCTTGCCAAACGAGGATTGCCCGATGGCCTTCATTCCAGTTTAAACCTCAACACCACCTCTCCTGTTTTGGGATCGATCTCGATGGGATTGGTAGCACCGGGTGCAAAAAGGGCTTTGCCGGTCGACATCTGGGAAAGGGTGTTCAGAAAAGCCAAGCCTTGGCTCAGTACAGCCTGCAGTTGCTCACTAGGTGGGGCCACCTTCACTTCTGTGGGACTTGGCTGCCCACCGGAATTATCATTGCTCAGTACAGCCACGGAAGAGTCTTGTATAGGTGCAGCAGATACTTTCTCATCGGCACTGTCCATGACCATGAGGTCCTCTGCCGAATACTCTTGTGCAAGATCCACTTCGGCAACCTGTTCGACTCGGGACTCCAAAGCCTCCTCTTGCCCGCTATCTCCCAGCAGGTGTGGGTTCAAGTAATGGGGATCAGTCTCGTCCAGTTCAGGTTTCGTGGTAGCCTCGTAATTCACGGGAGGCTGCATGGCCTCCACCAGTTCATTGAGTTGGTTGATGAATTGGCTGCGTCCCTCGCGGTTGAAATCGACCTCGCTGGCGTTCCCTGAGAATACTGCATCGAATAGATCCTGTTTCAGTCCCAATCCTGTAGCGATCTTTTCCTCGATAGTCCGCGACATCACCATGTCCACCACATGGATCTTGTCGCTCTTCTGGCCGATACGGTGTATCCGCCCGATCCGTTGGTTCAATTTTGCAGGATTCCACGGTAATTCCATGTTCACGAGAAAATCACAATTTTGCAGATTCAGACCCACGCTACCGGCATCGGATGCAATGAACACCATGCAAGCAGGATTGTTGCGGAATTCATCGATCAATATCTGGCGCTTCTGCACCGGCACCTTACCTGTAAACTCAACGAAATCGAGCCCGAGGTTGGAAACCACAGATCCCACCAACGCAGTCATCGAGGTCCATTCCGAGAATATGATTACCTTACGGCGGCCTTCAACCACTACGTCACGCAACAGCGATTCAAGCTCTTCCAATTTCGGTGAAGATTTATCCTCGCTCGTATCATCGACCAGACACAATGCATCGCAGACCATCCGCATGCCCAGCAACAGCTGTTGCATTCTTTGCATGTCCATCGGGGTCAGGACTTTTTTACGGATGATCCTCTGCAAACTTTGCAGATACCCTTGGTGCTGGCGCATCTGTTTCTCGGTTGGTTCCAAAATGATCCGTGATCGAGTCACCTCCGGCAGACTGTCGAACACCTCCGCTTTGGTTCGACGCAACAACAGCGGCTTCATCTTCTCGTGCACCAGATCTAGATTATGGTATCCAAGGATCTTGTTCCCCCGTTCCCGGCTCATTCGATAATGCTGTGCGGCAAACGCCCACAGCGGCGCGAGCAGTTCGGGATTGCAAAACTGCACGATGCTGTACAAATCTTCCAGCTTGTTCTCCAACGGTGTGCCGGTCAATACCAACGAATGGCTGCGGGGTATCTGTTTAATGGCTTTATGGGTTTTCGTGGTGAAGTTCTTGATGCGCTGAGCCTCATCGAGAATTACCATGTCAGGAGGCTGCAATTTGATGGCATCGAGATCGCGCAGGATCATCTCATAGTTGATGATCTTGAAAAATGATTTGTCCCGGATGATCATGTGCCGTCGCCATGAAGGGGAACCTTCCAATAACAACGCCTTGTAGTCGGTGAACTTTTCGATTTCTTGTTTCCATTGCCGTTTCAATGAGGCCGGACAGATGATCAACACACTGCTGATGCCGAACACATCCTTCTTGATGCAGGCGGTAGCTATGGCTTGGATCGTCTTGCCAAGACCCATCTCATCAGCTAAGACCGCAGAGCGCCTGAAAGCCGCGAACCGGATGCCATCCCTCTGGTACGGATATAGATCTGTCTTAAGAAAGGCAACATCGCACGTATGTAGTTTCTCCAACGTGGCGACTTGTTCCTCAAAGAACACTTCATCGATCTTATCCAACAACCGCTGGTCGAACAGGAATGGAGTCTTTATACCCTCGATGTGCGTCTCGATCCTATCAGCTCCGACATTGGCCCTCCCTTGTTGCTTGTAGAGATCAAACAGTGGAGCTAACGAAGACAGTCGATATTCACCCCGTTCGTCGAACAGCGGCAGCAATTGGGCACCGAGTGCTGATTCGATGTTTTTTGGCGTGTGACAGACTGGCTTGCGGATCGAAGAATTCCACGTTAGATGTACAAACGGTAAATCCTCTTCTCGTTGCTCTCCTGTCGACTGCTTTTTCTTGATGTTGAACCGCTTGTCCAATTGGTTAAAAGCAAACACAAGATGCTTACATGTCATGAGATTATTCACTGCATAGTCAGGGCAGGTGCAATGGGCTAACCGCTTGATAGGATCGTATATCGTGATGGTATAAGGCTCATCGAGATGATGCCGTACGTGATGGATCCCGATATAGGTATCCCCCGCAATTAACTCCAGCGGTTCAGCTGCTGCCCGTTCTATCCTCGATTGCAACGCTTGCGAACGGATTTCTGCAGGCGACAAGTAGGCCGGTAGCGATGAAACGGAGGACTGCTCAGGTTTCTCCATCAATGCTTCTGTAAAAGTAGGGATGGGAGGAGAGACTCTGTTTGCACGCCCCTTGGAAGAAAGACCATTGGCATCATTCCCCGTTGCCTGCGAGAAGCCAGTAGGCACTTTCCTGGATAATTCGACAAGACGTTGTTCTTGAATTCTCCTAGCGAGATCTAAACAGGATGCGACCACATGCTTGCAACCGTCATGTGGATATGGACAGGTGCACTTGGTCGATTGTATGCCCGCATCCCGATTGAGGACGATGGTGACCTCGTATTCCTTATTGCCCCCGCTCACAACGTAAGTGAATTCTCCTTTTCTCAGGTGAGACTCCACCAACCGGCACATCCCCAACAGATACAAATTCTCAGCCCGTGCGAATATTGTTTGATTTGCAGCCAATTCGTTCTTAACACTACCGATATCTATGTTATACATGGCCGGCAGTATACCATATGCATCCAAAGGGCTACAACGTGTTCGACAAGTTCAGCTGGTGAATACATCGATCGGACGGAGACTTGATGGAGAATGGTCCCGTATGTGTCAAACCGTTGCCATGGTTTACGACTGTAGCAGCTCTGTGTAGACGGGGACTATATGAATAAGCCTGTCAGTTTTTGCATCTTGGTGTACAGATTCTTCGTATGCGGTGATGTTCAACGATTCTTGCAGTTCCAATTCCTCCATTGCTTCAAGCAATGCGGGCTTCTGATGATGCATTACGGCTTCGTGATCAGGTTCTGCAAACACCATTGTTCTGTAAAGAAGCCTACTGAAACCGTTTGTACAAGGTTTTATCAACACTATTACTTTACATACTGCCATCACGATGAAGCTGGTGAAATTGCAGGCGGCCCGGTTGCACAAGGATGAATTGCGCGCGGTCGATTCAACCTCCCGCAGTGCCTATAGTAAATCATGAACCGTCATCAGATGGGGAAAGAACAAGGAGAGCTTTCACTTCGAACAGACGGTGGAGGTGGTCGTCTATACCTTGGCCCGTCTATTGGCGGACTTTCCCGGGCACATGCAGGATTCTAGGAGCCTACAGACCATTCTGGATGTCTTTAATGAGATGAGAAGCAACAGGTGCATCGAGCCACACCGGCGGGGCAAAGTTCATCACTCCATTCGTTGGCAAGCAGCTGGACATCTGTGAAGCTTTTGGTTTCGTAGTTCCCCACGGCTGTGCCCCCGACTATGTTTCCCGCAAGAAGCATCCCAAGAAACATGGCCGTCCACGCAAGCGAGTGACCGAGACGGAATGATAGGAGCATACGTTTAAGAAATCACGAACTTTACATCCATGCGCGCGATTTCGGGTAATTGTTTGCATCGGTAAGCCTCCTGCAGTGGAACCTTGGATCTTTGGTCCCACTGCAGGAAAGTCAATCTTGATGAGGATCAATGTGCAGTTAGATAGGTTTGCAACTCGGCTTTCACTTCTTCACCATTGTTGCTTCTCCAGTCCTTCATGAACGTCTCGAGGTCAGCAGCAGTCCGTGCTCCGGACATGACTTGGACCATGAAGTCGTTCA
>CAZJAK010000067.1:0-12470 GCA_964543935.1 uncultured Spirochaetaceae bacterium | reverse complement strand
TTCCTCCTTTGGAAATCATCCTTTGACACTGCCAAGGAGTGTCCCCTTGGCAAAGTATTTCTGTATGAACGGGTAAGCGATCACCATCGGGATGGCCGCCATGAAGACGCTGGCAGCCTTGATGGCCTGAATGGGCGCTTCACCGAAAGCCGACACCTCGACGAACTCATTCATGCCGCTGGCCATCAGGATGTTGCGCAACAAAATCGGTAACGGCATGAGGTTGTTGGAATTCAAATACAACATCGCATGGAAGAAGTCGTTCCAGAACGACACGGCATAGAACAACCCGACCGACATGATGATCGGTTTCGACAACGGAATGATGATCTTGAGCAACAGGTACAGCTCCGAAGCCCCGTCGATGCGGGCCGATTCCTTCAGCTCGTCCGGGATTCCCTCGAAGAAGCCCTTCATGATCAGGCAGTTGTAGGTACTGACCGCCGTCGGCAAGTATACCGCCGCCAAGTGGTCGATGAGCCCGAGATCCTTCACCATCAGGAAGCTGGGGATCATGCCGACATCGAACATGTGGGGGATCAAGACAACCACCGTCAGCAGCGCCCGTCCGGGCAGCGACCGAATCGACAGGGCATAGGCCAGCGGTATGGTGAGGAACAACGCTGCAGCCACACCCGAGGCCATGATCTTGATGCTGTTGAAGAAGGCCATGATGAAACCGTCGTTGCCCATCAACGCCTTATAAGCGGCGGTCGACCATTTCCACGGGGCCAGGAACATGCCCTCGAAGTTGGTCCCGATGAAGTCGTTGGGACGGAACGAGAGCGTGATCGTACTCCACAACGGGATGGCGATGACGAAGAAGAGGATGACCAAGAACGCGTCGACAAGGAAGTAGAACAGCTTGTCGGTTCCCGACAAACGTACTGTGGAGGAGGGCTTTATCCGTACTGTCGCGCCGGTGGTATGGTCCATGGTGCGCCTCCTTTCAGTACAACGACGAGCCGGAGATCCGTCTCGTCGCCCGGTTCGAGAAGATGACCAACAACAGTCCCATCACGCCCTTGAACAACCCCACGGCCGTAGCCAAAGCAAATTTGCCTTCTTGCAACCCGCGGAACACCCATGTGTCGATGATATCCCCCACGCTGTAGACCGACGGCGAATAGAGCATGTAGAGCTGGTTGAATCCACCACTGAGGATCGTCCCCAACCTCAACAGCACGACCATGACGATCACGGGCCTGATCGACGGCAACGTGATGTAACGAACCCGTTGCCATGCGCTGGCCCCTTCGACCATGGCCGCCTCGAACAAGGTCGGGTCGATGCCCATCAAGGCAGCGATGAAGATGATGGCTCCCCAGCCCATCTCCTTCCATGCATCGGAGAGCAGGACCACCCACGGGAATGATTTCGTGTTGGTCAAGAAATCGATCCTCTTGCCTCCGAACGCCTTGACAATGTCGTTCAGCAAACCATCTCCAGGGGCGAGCAGCACCAACAGGATACCGTACATGATGACCCACGAGAGGAAGTGGGGCAGATACGTGAGGGTCTGGACTGTTTTGCGCAGGAACGTGATGCGGCATTCGTACAACGTGACGGCCAGCAGGATGGACAACGGCACGCTGATGAGGAGCTTGCCGGTACTGTACATCACGGTGTTGCGCAACAGTTCCCAAAAGTAGAAGGAGTTGAAAAATTCACGGAAATTGGCCAGGCCCACCCAAGCACTGCCAAGCACTCCGCGGCGGGGCATGAAGTTCTTGAAAGCGATCTGCCCGTTCCAAATAGGGATGTATTTGAACATGACGAAGTAGACCATGGGAATGAGCAGCAGGGCATAAATCGCCCGATGCCGTTTCATGTCGCGCCACAGGTTGCGTCTTGGTCGCAGAATCACTCGGTCGCTCTCCATAATCACCCTCTGATGGAAGACTACATCGCGGTCGGCGTACAATGCAGGGAAGTAATTGGATTTTTCCGACCTTAATCGAACCGCAGGCCGCTGGGAGTGCACCCACGGTACTTCTTGAAGACCCGGCAGAAGTAGGCTTGGTCTTGGAATCCAGTCTGTAGCGCCACCTCGCTGAGCGGCAGATTCGTGCTGGCCAACAGGTCGCTGGCCACATGGATCCGGTATCGGTTCAAATATTCCCAGGGGGACATGCCGAGCTCTTTCTTGAAGACCCGGGTTAGGTAATCCTCGCTCACATTGGCCGCTTCGGCCAGTTTCCAGCGCCGTACTTGGGTGGGGGCATGGTCCTCGATATACTTGAGGGCCCGCTTGACCAGCGCCCCGGTATGGACCGGAAGGACCTCTCCGCCATGGGTCAAGTCGCGGATCCTCAGGGCGAACTCACTGCAATCGGCCACGCCGGCATGACAGGCTACGACATGGGGGTATGTGCAGAAGCGCTCCAATTCCTCACCATCGGGGAAACGGTCGGGCAGGACGACGAGCGGGACTACAGCTGTCGCCTCGCCCTTGCGGATCAATGCGATGCGTTGGAGATCGACCTCCGTCAAGACAACCGCTCCAGGTTTACATTCTTGGCTCAACTGCATGAACTGCTGATGGCTGTCGGTTTCCAACAACGCCACCATCGATCCCAACAACTGCTTGATGTTGTTAACCGAAGCTCCCCACCACACGACAACCCCGGTTTGCTTGGCAGCCGTTTTTGCCTCGATGGCCTCCATCAAGTCGGATCCGGTCAAATCTTGAGCATGACAGATGACCGGAACCTTGAACAACGAACGATGTTGCATCAACATCCTCATGGCCAACCATTGTTCCGGTGAAGCTTGGTCGGCATCCCAATACAACAGAGCGCACGCTTCGATCCCCATGCTCCCTGCCAAGATCCGATCGGCTGCCAGCATGCGCACGCCATAACCATGCTCTGCCGCGAAGTGTTCGAGGAACTCGCCAGGACGGTCGTCGATACGCCCGCTCAGACAACCAATGGTAGTGGGAAACGATTCGGGCATCTCGGGCACAAGCGACCCGGCCGACAACCATGGCAACGTGAGGGTCCACCCGCCCGCAACATGCTGCAGACTGCCATGGTGCAAGCGGACAATCGCTTCGGCCAGTTGCAACGCATTGCTCGATGAGCGGACTTCCCCTGAGGGTCCTTGGATGTACATGGCCAACCCCTCAGGCCTGATGTCTACATCAATGACCGGTTGCCCGGCAACGGCCGGTCGATGCTCGGCCATTATGGTGAAGACTTGCTCCAACCGACGTGCATCGGAACGGACAAGCGGCAAACGCCCGGGTCTGTTGATCGAGAACAATCCTGTCTCGACCATTCGATCGAACACAGCCGTACAGTCGAGCAAACGCATGTCCAACTCAAGGGCTCCCGCTTGGGCCAACGTGGAATCGAACAACATGGTGGTAGAGGCCAAGTGCCCTTCCACCTCGCTTCGGACGACACGCAATTGCTGGGCGACTTCCGTAGTGGGTCCTTGACCCTCCACAATAGCCTCCAAGTCCTGCAACCGTTCAATAATCGATGCAAGAGGGTCCTTAAGGCCATCGCCCATGGTGGCAAAGAAGGCCATTTTGGCCTGCTCGGCCTGTTCGGCCACTTCCTTGGCCCGCACGGTCTGTTCGAACAGCAGGATGCCCTTCAACGCACTGGAAATCGAAGAACGCAGATCCTCGTACATCGTCCCGTCGCGGTCGGAGACTGTCGTCACCAGATAGCCGAGCGGTTGGTTTTCGATGAACAGGGGTTGCACCACATGCACGCCTTGCCGGCACATCCGGGCCAAACGGTCGGGCAATAACAGCGATGCCGGAAAAATCATATCGTCTTGCGGCAACGGCCCGAGCAGGGTATAGCCTCCGATGCACCGCGAATAGAGGTCATCCTCGGTCATGACCAGAAAGGCTTGCTTGATTCCCACTTGGGGAAGATGGGCATGCATGATCCGTCCGATCGCCTGACGATCAGTCGCCTGAAGCAAATCGTTCTTGAAGGAGCTGAGTATCTGGGATCGCCTGACTGTCTCGTAGGCATTGGCATCGGCCATGCGGGATTGGAACTCGAACACCGTACGGCGGATGGAACAGGCGGCATCCTGGCGATAACCGGGCGGCAAATCACTCAATCGCTCGACGACGGCGACAATCTGTTCAACCACAGCCGGTTCGAGAGCTTGTCCGGCCAACCTCCGCAACACTCGGGCCAACAAGTCCTCGAACTGCTCGAGCGAACCTGCCGTGGCACCCCGGTATAACACATCGATCAATGGGTCCACCCAGGCCTGGCGGCGTTGGACATCGATGTCGAACACTGCATCCATCCATACCGTCAATTGTTCACGATCACACGAGTCCTCGTCCGATTGCGTGGCATCGTGGAAAGCCGGGTTGCAGCCGCAACTGGCGCGCACCACCAACGAAGCGGGCTCAACGTGATCCTCAACGGTGACCTTGCCTTCGACAAGATCCCTCAGCATGCAAAAAGCCCGTCGTCCCATGGCTGGAAACGGAACCCGCACGGTGGTTCCGGCACTGGACATGAAACGGCTTTCGGGAGAATCGTTGAATCCAACCACCCTGATGTCATCGGGGATGCGGTAGCCGGATCGCTCCAAATGGCGGGCCGCGTCGAGCATCAGCAAATCACTGGCACAGACGAGCGTATCGAAGTCCCGCCCCGGGATGAGCTTGCGCGTCTCGATGAGGTTGCGCAAAGCCACCTCCCCTTCATTCCACGGGACCGGGTCGGATACGAGCAACCCGTCAAAGCGCAAACCATGTTCATGCAATGCGTCCCGGAAGGCGAAAAAGCGATCTTGTGCCGAAGCGTGGTTGAGCGGGCCACGGATGAAGGCCAGCCGTTCGGCACGATGGACCACTATGCAATGCGACACGACCGAGTGCATGCCCCGATAGGCATCGAACGCAATGCTTGGCTTTCCCGGCAGCTTGAGCGCCACGGTCACCAATGGAATATCTGAAAAGCGTTGCAGGTAGCGGCCGACTTCATCGACCGAGACCGTGCCTCCCAGACTGGATCCCCAGCAGATGAGCCCGTCGACATTCTCACGATTCACTAAACGATAGATGCTGTTGCGCAGGTATTCGAACTCGGCCGGAGCTTCCAAGCGGCCACCGGGAAACACGAACAGGGCCGCTTGCTCTTGTTGGGCAGCGTCGGCCACCGAAGCCCATAACGAATTGGAGGATCCGGTATGGATCGACGCGAGCAGGAATCCGTAGCGGACCGTATGGAAAGGTTCACCCTTGTGTGGCGACAATCACAGCCTCCATGGCTGTATCATACCATTGCTTCACGAAGCGATACAGGGAAAACCACAGCCCAAGCGGGCAATCGAGGTGGCAGTCGATGCCGCCTCCTGCTCAGCCCCGCTGGCGTTCGGATGGGTGTCGTCCACGCACCCTTGCGGATAATTCGATTCTACTCCCGGTTCAAGCCAATTGAAACAAGCCTTCGACCGCTGTGGCCCCAGGCTTTCCAACCACGCGGTCGTCACCCCCGTCATATCGACAAACGGCACCCTAAAAACTTGTGCGACCGCCTTCATCGCCACAGGATACTAGCCATGAGTATATTGGATGAACCAACGCTCTTCTTGTTGGAAAAATTTCCGTCGTGCAATCGGGGAGGCGAACGCCACACGAGCTCTTCTGTGTACGATGCTCGACACCATGCTGGTAAGGCTCTCATGGAAGCTACTCCATGCTTCGGTGTGCCGTTCGATGTCCACCTTACCCTCGTTATGACCGAATTAGATAATAACCCAATCCCCAGCGGCTATCGAGGACAGCAACGCATCCAGCCTTAGGAAAAGCACTCGCCCCAACCGGTCTTTGGACGCTTTGAGGCTGGCTTTTCCGCACACATGGAATCGCCCACCAGATGGATTGCACTCATCGATTGCCGCTGTGGATCGATACAGAAGAAGCATCCTCGATCTCGAACGGCCGCTCGGGTCCTTCGACCACCACATCCTCGAACACGGCATTGAAGCAGTTGCGGATGCGCACCCCTTTACGCTCGAGAACAGGCAAGCCCTCGTACATGTCCGATTCATCGACCGCCACCGGGCTGGTCACATCGGTGGAGAACCGGCAGCGTTGGACCACCAAGTTCCTGACAGGAGCTTCGGGCAATCCCACGAAAAAGGCGGCGGAGGCTTTGCTTCCGGTCGCATTGATACCGCTGATGACGATGTTCTCGATCAAGGGGGTGTCGCGTTGCACCGATTGCTTGTCCAATGAAAATGCCCGAGTTTTCTCATGCTCGAAAATCCCGCAACGGTAATACATGTTCACCGCCACCGGACAGAGGTTGTCGATCATCGTGCAATCGGAAAAGGACAGATTGCGGATCGCCCCTCCCCGCCCACGCCGGGTTTTGATGCGGATGCCCCGGTCGGTGTTCTCGAACACGCACCCACAAGCCCGCACGTTCTCGATGCCGCCAGCCGTCTCGCTGCCGATGACTATTCCGCCATGGGCCCGTTTCACCGTGCATCCGGTGACGACCACATTGGACGTCACGATGCCGCGCTCGATACCGTCGCTGCCTGAACCCGACTTGAGGGCGATGGCATCATCACCCACATCGATCAAGCAGTCGGAAATGGTCACATGGCTGCACGAGTCGATGTCGATTCCGTCGGTATTGGGTGCTTCGTACGGATTTACCACCGTGACGCCTTTGATGTGTACAAAGTCGCAAAACACCGGATGGATGGTCCAGAATGGGGAATTGACCACCGTCACACCTTCGATGAGCACATCGGTGCAACGGAAAAATTGGATCAACGGAGGGGCGAGGAACTGCGAGCCTCGCCCACCGCCGCCACCCGGTTGGTGCTTGTATGTCGGATTCAGGCGGGCGAATTGTTGCTCGATATCCGACTCGGGCCCCCGACCGGGAGTACGCTTGATCACATCGCGGTATTCCCACCAGCGGCTACCACTGCCGTCGATGACGCCGCTGCCCTTGATGGCGACGTGTTGTACGTCATGGGCAAACAAGCACGGGTGCATGGCGTGGCATTCCACCCCTTCCCAACGGGTCCAGACCGCTACATATCGTTCAAATTCGGGGATGAACGAGACTATCGCGTCCGCTTCGATCTCAAGGGTGCAACCACCGGGAAGGTCGAGCGGACCTGTCTTCCACACTCCAGGGGGAACCGTCACAACCCCGCCCCCCCATGCTGCAATCCGTTCGAAAGCCCGCGCGAAGGCAATCGTGTTGTCGGTCTTCCCATCACCGACGGCACCACTTTCCATGATTGATATCCGTTGCATCGCCTGACTCTCCTTTACAACGCCGACAGGGGTCCCCTATACTGCCTCTATGCTGCAATTCGGTCTACGAGCCCACGATTTCGGCAGGGGGACCGCCGATTCGGTGGCGGCTTCCATCGCACCATACCGGGTTCCTACCATCCAATTGGCCCTGTCCAAAGCATTGCCCGGGGAACCTACGGCAACCGGCATGCTCAGCCCGGGCTACGCCCGCAGGATCTCCAACGCTTTCTTTAAGCATGGCATCTCCATCGCCGTGCTTGGATGCTACATAAATCCCGTTCATCCCGATGCAGGCGCCCGATCGGCGGCATTGGCCCGCTTCGAAGAGCACCTGCGCTTTGCCCGCGACTTCGGTTGCGCTGTCGTGGGAACCGAAACCGGCTCCTGCAACGCCGATTGTTCATTCCATCCCGAGACCGCCTCGGAGAAGACGTTCGGCATCTTGATTGCCAGCCTGGAACGGCTGGTGCGCACCGCCGAATCTTATGGAACGATCGTCGGTGTCGAGGCCGTCGCCGGCCAACACACCATCGATTCAATCGCAAGGATGAGCCGCCTGCTCGCCACGATCGACTCACCCAACCTGCAAGTCATCTACGATCCGGTCAACCTCCTGCCCATCCATGGCTTGGAAGAGCCTGACGGCTCACTGCTCGATGTCCCTTCCGACCACACCCAACAAAGATTCTTCGACCAAGCCTTCCAAGCGTTCGGCGACCGCATCGTCGCCGTCCATTTGAAGGACTTCCGCTACCGGCACGGGCTCAAACAAGGCGACCTGTGCCCCCTCAGCGGCGATCTGGACACCGCTGCGTTGATTAAAACGATCGTCCGTCACAAACCCTACATCGACGTTCTGTTGGAAAACAGTGCTCCCTCCCTGACAGCAGCAGTGTTGGAACGACTTCGGGCCATGGCCCGGTCCCGCCAATCCGACAGCTCTTCCTGAGTCCGAGTGTGCGGCATGCCGAATCCAGCGGCAAGAGTGGAAATCGACTACTTTTTGGATAATTCCGTACTCAAGAGGCCTCAATCCACGATGGCCAGCAACGGTTGGTCGAGCGAGACCGGCCGACGATTGTCGCTGAGGACTTTGGTCATGTAGGCGATGTCGAGGTCCAGTTCATACACCATCCGCACCAGCATTTCCTCGGGCAGCAGGTTTTGTTCGCAGAAGAGGAAAATAAGGGCTTTCTCCGCCAAGCAACCGCTTCTGAGGGCATTGAGGAAAATGTGGGCGTCGGCACGGTTTCCATAGCGCTCCACGATATTGCGGTGCAAAGCCGAGGCAGCCACGTCGTGCCGCAACGAGCGCAGTTCCTCGAACAGCGGCCGCTCGTCGCCCCGGGCCGCTTTCTGCCCCAACGGCTTGAGATGGAAGAATGTGTACTCCTTGCCGGGCAGGTAATGGTGCTCGTCGCACCGCGCGCAGTAGTTGGGGATGAGGGGATCTTCTTTATGGGTGTCCCCGCCGACGATGATCAACGGATCGAAGTAGAGGGCGGGGCACTCTTGGCCGTCCACCGTGTAATAACGATACGTGTAGAAGGCATCCTTGAGGCAGTCGGGATGCTCGCAATAGGCGGTCAACGGAATCACATCGGTGGCCATTTCCAGCATCAAGCGGGCGGTCGAATTGAAAATATCACGCCTGAAATTCAGTATCAAAGTAGGGAAAATGAACAGGATGCCCCGTTCCAGACTATGGTTGCGCACGACGTAGGCGATGCGCTCGTCGAAGAACGACGCCTCGTCGATGATGAAGGTCCCCACATCGGGGTGGTCTGCCAAGACTTGTTCCAAGCCGAACGAGTCGCGGATGCGGGCGATGTTTTGTCCGCAACGGACATACCCGCTGCGATAGGCCAGGGCATCGGAGGGATATTCTGAAAACCGCACCCCGTCAATCTCGGAACGGACAAAGAACACCTTGCGCCGATCCACAGAGCCGGTGCTGGTAAGCCTCCTGACCGCATCGCTTTTCTTCTGGGCGATGGCGGCATCGCGCCACACCCTGGCCGAGAATTCGGTCTTGCCCGAACCCATCGGACCGATGACCAACACCCGCCTTCCCGGTTGGGTGAAGTCGAAATGGGAGAAGGTCTCATGGACCGATATGGTCGGGAATCCCAAGCTCTTGAGAAAATCGTCCGGCAAAGCTTCGCGGTTTTCAATACGCGGCATTCGACTCGGCTCCCTGGACGATGGCGATGCCGCTGCTGGTGCCAAGCCGGCTCGCTCCGGCATTGATCATCGCGACAGCCGTCTCATAACTGCGCACTCCGCCCGAAGCCTTCACCCCAAGCTTGTCACCAACGACCGAACGCATCAGGTGGACATCCTTCTCACTGGCTCCGCCGGTGGAGAATCCGGTCGAGGTCTTGACGAAGTCGGCGCCCCCTTCCATGGCCAAACGACAAGCGGTCACCTTTTCCTCGTCGGAGAGCAGGCATGTCTCCAAGATCACCTTCAGGATATGTCCTTGACAGGCCTCTTTCACCATCACGATGTCCTTGCGCACATCGTCCAAGCGGCCGTCTTTAAGCCAACCCACGTTGAGCACCATGTCGATCTCGCCGGCTCCGTCGGAAATAGCTTGGCTGGCTTCGAAAGCCTTGCTGTCGGTTTTCATGGCTCCCAACGGGAAGCCCACCACGGTGCACACCTTCACGTTCGCACCCTTGAGGTTTTTGGCACAGCGGGCTGTCCAACAGCTGTTGACGCACACCGAGGCAAAGCTGTGTTCCAGCGCTTCCTTGCACAATTGGTCGATCTTGGCTTCCGTGGCGTTCGCTGCAAGCAGGGTGTGGTCGATATACGATGCGATGTCTTGGCTTTTCATAGGCTCCTCCATGGCTACCTACCGGCGTTGCCATACCAGATTATACCATAGGCGACGGCGATGCAACCGTCCACGCAGCCGTGGTCGCCTCTTGATTTTTCCCCTCGGTGACAGTACGGTTCGACCATCATGTTGAAAACAATCGCCGACAATTACCTATGGTTCCTCGTCCTCATCCTGTTGGGCAACATCGCCCAACGCAAGCATCAAGAGCGCAGCCAACGCAAGCGGATGGCCACCTTGATCATCGCCAGCTTGGCGATGGTGCTTCAAGTGTTCATCACCATCATCCTGGCGCGGCAATGGCCACAGTGGCTCTTTTTCCCAGCCTTGGCGATAACACTGGCTCTCGTCATACCGTTCAGGAAGCGGTTGTTCATCTTCAAGACAACGTGCGCCTCCTGCTCCAAAAAATTGACCTTCACCCAGGCTTTCAACTTCGACGACAACCTGTGCGACGCTTGCCATGCCCAACAGAATCCCCGCCAAGAAAGCCCAGCCGATGAAGAGCACGAGCAACTGGCGGACGAACCGAGCCAAGCCACCAAGGTATCACAGATCGATTGGGATACCTGGGAACCGGCTGAGACAGCCGTGTTGTGCTACCTGATTGTCGACGGCTCGGTCTTGTTGATCGAGAAGAAGCGTGGCCTGGGAGCGGGCCTGGTCAACGCCCCCGGCGGCCACATCGAAGCCGACGAGACCGCTGCCGAAGCCGCTGTGCGTGAGACTAGCGAGGAAACCGGCTTGACCGTACAAGAACCGGTCCATATGGGGACCCTTGAATTCCAATTCACCGACGGCCTGGCGATGCGCGGCCACGTGTTCTTCGCCAACGCATTTAGCGGGAACATGGTCGAGACCGACGAGGCGCTTCCTTTTTGGTGCCCGTTGGAAGACATCCCCTACGATCGCATGTGGGAAGACGACCGCATCTGGCTTCCCATGGCGTTGCAAGGCCGACACTTCTATGGCCGGTTCATCTTCGCCGACAAGAAGATGCTCGACAGCGCTGTCGAGATTGTAACGTCACAGGAGGATTGACTGCCGTGCCGGCGGACCGTAGCAGGCTGGTACTCGGATGTTGGGCTTTGGCCGACCGAAACTGGCCCGCCCAAGACCGCCGCGACTCGCTCAAAACAATCCATGCCGCCTTGGCCAACGGCATACGGTCGTTCGACACGGCCCAACGCTACGGCAACGGTTTGTCGGAACAGTTGCTTGGCCAGCAGTTGAAACGCTTTTACCATGCCATCGATCGGTCGGAACTGACTGTTTCAACCAAAATCCTCATCCCCGCCGATGCCGATTCAACCAAGGACTTGGTGGAAGTGTCCCTGCGTCGTCTCTGCCTTGACTATATCGACGTGCTGTACATTCACTGGCCGTCGAGTGCACGCGATGTCAGGCCGGTCTTGGACCGTCTGACGGATGTTGTCGGGACCGGAATGGTCAGGAATCTCGGGCTTAGCAATTTCCCGGCCGCCCACATCGAAGCGCTGTGCAGCAAGTATCCAATCGGCTACTGCCAATTCCCCCTTTCGCTGATGTGGAGACGGCCGCTGGACGATGTGGTCCCCGTGTGCCGGCGGTGCGGGCTTACAACAGTAGCCTACGGGAGCTTCGGTTCAGGTTTGCTGAGTGGACGCTACCGCTCTCCAGAAGATCTTGAGAAAGGAGATTGGCGTCGAAACGCATTTTGCTTTGACGAACGGTATAGGGCGACTTTCTTCAAACTGACCGATCGCCTGTCCTCAGCTGCGGCGGCAGCGGGAACGAGCAACCATGCGGCCGCCATGGCGTGGACACTCAAAGAACCAGTCGACCGCCTGATCATCGGATCTCGTACCCGTACGCACCTCGAACAGACGCTGGCCGAGTTGGACAACCTCCCCGAGGCACTCGATCTGAAGGAGGCTGAAACGACAGCCTGTTCCTTGGACAGGTTGATCGGGTCGTCGAGCGACAATCCGTTTTTCCACCGCTGGTGAATGTGCTACAGTAACGCTATGAGAATACCGACCGGACCGGCTCGCGCCTCCATCGAAGTGAAGAAATCACGGTTCATCGCCATTGCCCAACCGGTCGCGGCACCCGAAGAGGTGCGTACCTTGATTGCCCAGACCCGCAAAGAGCATCCCCAAGCAAACCATGTGGTTCATGCCGCCGTCATCGGCGAGCAAGGCGCACAGTTCTCGGTCAGCGACGATCATGAACCTAAGAACACGGCCGGAAGACCCGTGCTCGAGGTGCTCAAAGGCAGTGGCATCACCAATGTGATCGTCATGGTAGTGCGCTACTTCGGGGGAACGCTTTTAGGGACAGGCGGTTTGGTAAAGGCATATCAAGAAG
>CAZJAK010000066.1:0-12648 GCA_964543935.1 uncultured Spirochaetaceae bacterium | reverse complement strand
ATGAAAAATCGTCACGAATGGGCAAAATTCCAACAAGAAAGCCTTTAAAAATATTTGATTCATATGTAATAAAACACTATGGGAGAAGAAAATGGAAACACCCAATCAAACTGACTAGATTCAGTATATCAAGAGCCTTTACTGATGTATCAAACAGAGCGACGTGGTTATCGGGTGTCTCTGCTTTGCATGAATTCTTCAGGCCAATACGCCCGTGTGTTGGCCGTTTTCCCACAGAAATCAGTGACCGTGAAACGGATGTAATCAGTCCAATCATCGGGAATCGTGAATACAGCCTCGGTTATTCCGCCTTTGTCGGTGGCATAGGCACTGCATGGTCTGTAACGCAACCCGTTACTGAAGTGAATCCGCCATGCCGGAGAGCAGGTGATATGGAAACAACCCTGCTCGAAATACAAGCTGTGGATGAGCGGGCCTCTCGATGCGTAATACATACCACTCGAAAGGGCGTCGATCACATGTCCGTAGGACAATGATGGAACACCGATCATAGTGAATCCACCGAAAAGGTCGCTGCGTGGATCATCCAATGGATAATGGTTGTGGTTGTCGTCATTGGCGAGGCAACCGATATGTTGGCCATCTTTTAGCATGGCATCATACATATGCGGGCAATATGATTCGGGACTGCTACCCAATTCCGTCCCGGCATTGAAGATCTCCATGGCGAACAGCCCCTTGAGGCCTTGCAGGTCCTTTACTTCATGCAACGACCAAATCGGGTGGCAGAGGGCCACCAAAAACCCCTGCTTGCTCGCATCGGCAATAATGCGGTTGATTCCTTCAGTGGAGAACTCCCGTTTCTCAAGGACCTGCCCAGAGTATTTCGCTGTGCCCAGGTGCCTGGTCTTCATTCCGGCATATTGCATCTCGGAGGGGCTGAACGCCACCAGCACATCGTTGTTCATCTCCATAGCAATCATGAGGAGATGGAAGAGCCGCCTGTGGTATTCAGGAAACAGCAAGCCGTCCTCTTGGATTTGCATCTCATAGGCGGTGAGCGCGACGAAACCGTCATCTTGGAGCTCGGGATGGGCAAAGCAATATTCATGGTCGCTGAAGGCTATGATCGAATACCCGTGTTTCTTGTAGATGTCTTTCACCTCTTCTGGAGTGAACGAGCCATCGGAGAGGGTGGTGTGGCCGTGAAGGTTCGCCTTGTACCAGGTGAGCTTGTCTGACAGAAAAATTTTTCTCATACATTCCCTTCTTGTGGTTCAATCCGCCAAAGGACCGTTGTAGTTCCAGAAGACCAGCCTCCAAGCACCACCGATGTACTCGAAGCAGGTTACCGAACCGTTGTTGCACACGGTTTTCCAAATATTGTAGGCACATCCCATCAGGTTGGAAAACACTGCTTGGATCGTGCCCTCATGACAAAACACAGCCACATGTTCAAGCGTGTTGGCGTCGGCTTCCAACAGCTTGGTGAATGTGGCCACGCGCTCCTGTATCATTGCTATGTTTTCTCCACCGTAACAGCGGAAATCGCGCTCTTGCCTTGCCCGGACGTACTGTTCCCCCAATGTTGCGTAACATTCTTCGACGGGTCTCCATTCCAAGCTGCCCACAGACATTTCACGCATCAGGTCGGTCTGGAGAGGCTCGCATCCTGCAACGGCGATGCGGGCGGTATCGATAGCCCGTATCAAATCACTGGAATAGACCCGGTCAAACTTCAGGTTGCTGATCAGGTTTCCAGTCCGCTTGGCATCCTCGATCCCTTTCTCAGTAAGCTTGACCTGACCCCAACCAACATGGAAATTCTTGAGGTTCCCCTCGCTTTGGCCATGCCGTATCAAGTACACTTTCATATGAATACCCCCATCAATACCTTCCCCGTCTCTGTTGGCCTGGCCGTGAGCAACGTGCAGCCACTTCATACGACTTAAGCAATAGCTGCATTTTCACTCCGGCATGGTCTGGATCGTCCCAGAGGTTACGCTTTTCAGACGGATCCTCCTTCATGTCGAACAATTGGCCATATTCCGATCCATGGTATACGCACAGCTTGAACCGGCCGTCATAGTACATCTCCGCATACGATGCATGCGAGGTGTCGACGGCGGGGTCCTCGTCAATGCCTTCATTTGAAGAACCAAACTTCAAGCTTTCGTCCAAAACATGGTAGTACTCGGTGCGGACAAAACTCCTGTGGGAAACCACGCGCCTTTGGAGGGCATCGAGCAGGGAATGCCCACAACTGGATTCCATCTCGATTCCGCATAGTTGTGCGATAGTCGGACTCAGGTCAGTGAGTTCCGTGATGCCGTCATAGCGCACGCCGCTTGCGAAACGGGACGGACAGGAGATAATCAACGGGACATGCACCAAGCCTTCATAAAAACGGCACCCTTTGTGGGTCAGCCCATGGTCTCCCAACATCTCCCCGTGATCCGAGTTGAAGATGATGATGGTGTCGTCCCGCAGTCCAAGATGGTCAAGCGCTTCGATGATACGCCCGAAATGCATGTCCACCAGCTCGCACATGCCATAATACGAGGCCCTTTGCCGACGGACCCCATCATCGGTCGGTTTCGCTGTCGACTGATGGAAAAACCTATTCAACCTTTCCCATTCCTCAATATCGTGTTCACTGAAAATCGGGTCCGGGAGACCTCTTGCCAGATACTTCTGTACATAGCTCGCAGGAGCATCGAAGGGGGGGTGGGGATCATAGCAGTTGACGCAAAGCATCCACGGCCTGTCCTTATCTTGCTTACTGATGAAATCAATGGCTTTTTCGGCGCACCATGCCGTTTGCCGCAATTCGACCGGAGCGTCTTCCTTGTACCAGTAGTAGCTATGCTTGCCGTCATTGGTGAAGAGGCTGCGCCAATCTATGTTCTTCTCTTCCCTGAGCCACTTCGCATACTGGCTGCTTTGGCCTTCAAGGTCATGCCCCGGGCCAAGGTTGTAGCAGAAGTAGGAGAAACCGTCATCCATGCGGTCCTCATGGTCATCCCAAGCTGAAGTGATGTGCAACTTGCCGATCAGGCCGCAGAGATAACCAGAATCGGCCAATTTTTTGCTAACGAGCTGGCAGTGCTCGGGCAAATTGGCGCCACCGTTGATATTTGAATTCACCGCAGAAGGGTATCGTCCGCTTAAAAAGCTGGCACGGCTCGGGGTGCAGATGGGGCTTTGACAGTAGGCCTGGGTAAACAAGACGCCTTCCTTGCATAGCTTGTCCAGATTAGGAGTGTCTATGTAATCGTTGCCCGAAGCATGAATCGTATCCCAGCGTTGTTGGTCTGATGTAAGCCAGAGGATGTTGGGACGTTTGTTCATCTTGTGCCTCGTTTAAAATTTTACTTGCCTGTTTATGGAAAGGTCTTGAATTTTTCAGTTAAACGTTTAACAATACTAAAAGTATATTTCTCCTAATTTCGATTGTCAATCAGGCATATTCTGAAGATATCTGGGTGCCGGTTGTATCGAAGATGAATCCAGTGGATGAGAGGGAATAACGCCAATGGCCAAAATCAGTATCATCGATGTCGCAAAACATGCCGGTGTGTCGACTGCGACGGTGAGCTACATCATCAACAATACCAAACAAGTCACTGCCGAGACCAAAAGACGGGTCGAGGAAAGTATCCGGGTGCTTGGCTACAAGCCGAACATGGTGGCCAGGAGCTTTAAGACCGGCAAGAAGAACCTGATCGCCTTTGTCGTTCCCGATATCGCCAACCTCTTTTTCGCCACCCTCATCGAAGAGCTGGAGACGACCCTAACCGCCCGCGGTTACAACATGATGATCCTGAACACGAAGGAGACCAAGCAACGGGAGATTGAAAACATCTCGTTGGCTTCAAGCGGATTGGTCGATGGCTTTCTCATCGCATCGACCTTGGAAGATTACCATGAACTGAATAACCTCCTTGCTCCGTCAACCCCGGCAATCTTCATTGACAGAAGCCTGCCCAACTGCCCCCATGACACCATCATCGTCGATTGTTATGACGCCATATGCCAAGGGATAGAGCATCTGATTCGAGCCGGGCATGTCAGGATAGGGTTCATCACCGGCTTGTCCCGCATCTCTACCACGAAAGAAAGGGTGCTTGCCTATGAGACAACCATGAAGAAACACGGCCTCTACGACGAGCGCCTCACATGTATCGGCAACTCGATGGTCCCCAGTGTCAAACCGCATTTGGAGTACCTCCTTGCAGCGAAATGCACGGCCATTGTGATAGCGAACAACATCATGGCTACAGAAGCGATGAATCAGATGCTTCAGAAGGGCCTGCTTCTAGGAAGGGATGTCGAATTATTAGGTTTCAAAGACGGGGATCAGGTGCAGTATGGATTGCAATGCATGAGTCTGGTCTGCCAACCGACCAACCAACTTGGCAAGCTGGCTGGCCAGATGCTGTTTGAACGTCTGGAGAATCCTCATCTTCCCCAACGGCACACCATTCTGAAAGCGGTCTTCACCCCTAGGATGGCCGAAGGACACTACTTGGTCATGTGAAACACCCGTTCATGGGCTAGGATGGAGGTGTTCCCCGCAAAGTGGTTTCACTTGAAAACTTGAAGTCCCGCTGGTACACTTGTCCGGTCAAGTCAAAAAAGGGGGAGTAGGTTGGCTACCATATCCGATGTGGCCAAAGCCGCAGGAGTCTCAATCAGCACGGTGTCTTTGGTGCTCAACGGCAGCTCACGGGTTAAGGAAAGTACGAGGTTGAAGATCCAGCAGGTGATAGACCAACTGGATTTCAAACCCAATGAACATGCCCGAAGCCTTATTTCCAAGAAGACCAACAACCTGGGCTTGATCCTCCTTACTGAAAATCAATGGCGCCACACCTATGATTTCAATTATCAAGTCGACTTGTTCGGTTCCAATGTAACAAACGGCCTTCTCTCGGTCCTCAAAGGTTCCGGTTACGGTCTGGTCACCGAACACCATTGGATCGGAGAAAAAAAGAACCTTCCGGACATCTTGGAACGGCGCTGTGTGGACGGGCTGTTCATCGTGGGGAGTCTCGAGGATAAGAAACTGCAAAAGGCCATCCTGGACCAACACGTTCCCTGCGTCAGGATCGCTGCCAGAACCAAAAAGTTCGATTGCGTGTATATCTATTATGAACAAGTGGCCATGCTGGCTGTGGAATATTTGGTAAAGAGGGGTCATCGCCGCATCTGCATGGTGAACCTGCCAGCCCACTATCCTTCATCCGCTTTCCGTTGCGAGGGATTCAAGCAAGCCATTGCGGCTCATGGGCTGGACCCCCTGCTACAACTGGAAGTATTGGCCGAGCACAACACTGGACAAGGAGCCTTATCCAGTTTGTTGAAATTACAAGAATTCAACTTCGATGCAATCATCGGGGTCAACGATGTCACCTCGGCCGGCAGCATGCGTTACCTGTTGGAACGGGGCCTTAAAGTCCCCGAGGACATCTCATTGGTGTGTATGGAGGATTCCAGCCTGTGCAGCTATTCTCCGAAGCCGATTACCTCCTTCAACGTCGGGCTTGAGGAAATGGGAGAGATGGCAGCCGAATTGATGTTGAAGCGATTGCAGCATCCGCAACGGAAAATCGCTTCGGTGGCTTTCTCTCCGACTTTTGCCGAACGTGCCACTGTCATTGATCGAGACTCCTGATCCAAGCGCTTTTTTAGAGTAGCGATCGTATCCAGTATCAAGTTTCCCTATTCCATCCAATCCATAGGTTGCCGGCACATCACGATCCCAGCGGATTTTGTAACAGTGCTCCACCGGTATAGGTATTCAATCATAGCAATTGATGCTTGTCGACACATACCTTTAAATATAAGAAATACTCATAAACATCGAAATGATATTATTAAAACCATTACTATAAAAATTGATAAAAATATATATATAAATATATTAGTATAAATAATAATTTATCTTTAAAATCTAAAACTTAAAATTAGTAAAAAGGTTTTTATTGACTTGGTGCAGAGAAGGACCTATAGTGATGGCATACTCACAAAAAGGAGAGATTGGTTATGAAAAAAGCAATCGTACTAGTCTGTATGGCTCTGCTCGTTCTCGCCCCGGTATTCTCGACAGGGGTGCAGGAAGAAGCATCCAAGGCTCCGGCCAAGGTAATCAAGCTCAGTGACGTCAAACCGACCCTCAAGGTCCTTTTGCAACCAAGCAGCACCGATCCCAACATATGGGTAGACACGCAACATGTCGAGGCGATCACTGGCTATGATCTGGAAATCAGCACCCTTCCAACCGTTGACAGGGACCAAGCCTTGATGCTGCTGATGTCGTCGGGGACCGATTTCGATGTGATCAACTTCACTGGTCCCAATAATTTCGCGACCCTCTTCAAGAACGGCGCATTGTTACCGTTGAACGATTACATCGATGCGATTGCCCCGGGGTTGTGGAAAGACCTTTCGACCGATGCGTGGGCGGGAGTCTCCGATGAAGACGGCAATGTCTATGGATTCCCGTTCTTCTATCCGTACCCGATGGAGGTCACCAGCTACATCATAGTTCGCAACGACCTTCTGAAAGCTGCTGGAATCGAGAAAGTGCCCGTCACCCTAAAGGAGTTCAGGGACACCTTGGTCAAGCTCAAGGCTTTCTACGGCGACAAGTACATCCCGCTTACCGGACCATATAAGCTCGGGACAGCCGGGAACATGACCAATTACCCGTATTGTATCGCCTCGGCATTCGGAATCTACAATGATTGGATGGTCGACAAGAACGGGAAGGTCATCTACATCACCGAGCACCCACGGTTCAAAGAATTCATCGAATTCATGAATGGTTTATACAAAGACGGGCTGCTTGATCCAGATTATGCCTCCAACAATTATAAAAACACCGAAGAACGATTCTCATCTGGCAGGGCAATCATGGCGATGACCAGCCGGGAAAGCGCCGCCAATCTGTGGAAGGGCATCACGGCTTTGGGTAACTTGACCATGGAGGACTTCAAGTTCGTCCTGCCGCTGTATGGCGAGGATGGCACGTGCGTGTATATGAAGAACACCGCCTACAACAGCTACTTCTGCATTCCTGCCTCCAATCCCGGGAAAGCTGCCGATGTGGTCGGTTTCGCCAATGAGATCAGAACCAATCAGGAACGGGTCATCTTAGGAGAAGAGGGCGTCCATTTCTACCGGGGCGACGACGGTTTCCCTCGCCCGATCCAACCGAAATTCACCGATGAGCGGAACAATGCTTGGAAACTTGCCGTGTTCGTGCACCCCCAGGAATACGCCCGTCAATGGATGGCCAGGGTCCGGAAGACCGACTGGATGTGGTATGGATTTGAATCGGTGACCATCAGGGCAGAGAAAGAGCGGCCTGACATGTATGTGGAGGCCTACTTTGCATTGAACAACGATCCTGCCTATGCGGCGAACAACGCGGTTTTGTTCAACGATTTGAACGACTACGTCATCCAATTGATCGTAGGTGCAAAGAAGCTTGATACAAGCATCGCTGAATTCACCAAAAAATGGGCCAATAATGAAGGTGAGGCGGTTCGCAAGGGCCTTCAGGCTTGGTACGACAAGAACTTTTAAGTAAATCGAACGCAGACCGGCCGTGATTGTTCATGACCATGGCCGGTCTTGTACAAATCTTCATGTCTTCAAGGGGAATGCTATGGCTTGTTGTGGAAGGACCCTCGACAGGGTGTTCGACGTAGTTGTGGCCGGTGGCGGACCAGCGGGATTCATCGCTGCGATCGCTAGTGCGCGTGGTGGAAGCAAGACTGCCCTCGTCGAGCAATACGACTATGTGGGAGGTCTTGCCACTGCAGGCCTGGTTGCCCCCATCAGCGTATTTGGATTCGCCAATACCGGCAGGAAATCGGTCGGTGGGATTCCATGGGAATTCGTCGAACGTCTGGAAGCGGAGGGTGGGGCGATCATCGAGAAACCTAAGCTCAACATTTCGTTCGATCCAGAACTGTACAAGCTGGTAGCCCAACGGATGTTGCTCGAAGCAGGTGTGACGATCTACCATAGCTCGCAGGTATTGGGATGTACGACTCTGGATGGGAGGATATCGGAAATCTCAATAGTTGGAAGAGGGTCTCAGTTTTCCCTGCAAGCCAAAGCGTTCATCGACGCGACAGGGGACGCGGTGCTTGCCCACGCAGCAGGAGTCCCCATGCTCGAGCCTCAGGGCATACCTCAACCATTTTCCCTCTATTTCATGCTCACCGATGTGGACACCGAAACCGACTTGTTGCGCGACACCATCCACCACACCGGCAAGGAAGGGCTCAACGCAGTGAGTCTGACCATCCGCAACAGGATGATCGAAGACAGTGAACGGGAAGACCTACCAATGTTCGGTGGACCGTGGTTCTGCGCGACGATGACCAAAGGTACGATTTTCGCCAACGTCACCAGGGCTTCGGCTGACGCCATGGATGTGAGGGAGTATAGCGATGCTGCCCTGACCTTGCGAGAGGATGTTCAAAAAATCTTTCATTACTTTAAGAAAACCTTCCCGGAATTCAGCCATTCATCGCTGGTCATGACGGCCCCTCAGGTGGGCATCCGTGAATCCCGCCATATCAAAGGTCTGCATGTCCTTACCGGCGAAGAATACACTTGTGGCATGCACTTTGAAGACACTGTCTCCATGGCAGCCCATCCGATCGACATCCATGACACGAAAAGCGAGCAACAACAGCTTACCTCGCTGAAACGGCCAGGAAGCGTTCCGTATGGATCATTGATTCCAGAAGGCATGAAAAACCTCTTGGTAGCCGGCCGCTGCATATCGGCGGACAGCACCGCGTTCGCTTCGCTCCGCGTCCAAGCTCCGGCCATGGCGACTGGGGAGGCTGCCGGAACCGCTGCAGCGCTGATGGTCAAAGACGGTTGCGACGCTCCCGATGTGGACAGGACAAAGCTGTGCGCCCTGCTTCGGGAGCATGGGGCCATCATAGATTACGAGGACTGAACATGCATGCGAACGATCTAGCACCGAAAGATGGAGTCTTGACTGTTACGGCAGTTGCCCAAGGACATGGGGATTCTAAAAGCGACGCCTTCCTGTTCACCCTCGGTTCCTTTGTGCTACTCGAGGATTGCGGACTTGCCACCAACTACATGGCCCTCCAAGCCCTGATGGATGTTCGAAACAAGTTCATGAAGGGCATGGAAGACCATCTCAAGGACACTTCCATCAAGCTCAAGATCACGTGGGTCGCCTCCCACTGGCATATCGACCACACCGGTCTGATCGGTGCCGTTGCCAGTTGCCCGTACATTGAGATCGGCGATGCCTATGTGCCTGCCCAGACGGAATATGTCAAGCATCGTCCCGAGAGCTTGGCATGGGTGAACGGGGATTGGAAGTATCGCCCACAATTCGATGCCGTGATGGCGCAATACCAACCACACTGCACGATTCACGAAGTCCGTTATGGGAGCGATCCCTCAGCCATGCTATCCTTTAAGGCGGACGGGGGTTGCGGTACCGCGGCAACCTTCAAGCTGTTCCCATCGGTGCGCGACTGGGGCAGCGACATGGAGGGAATCCAGAAGTGTGCCGATGCCACGGTCGAGGACGGTGATGTGAATCATCATTCGATTCCAGTGGCGATCGTGAATTCCAATTCCCTGTGGCTGGAAGCTTGCTATCGTGGGGTGAACATGTTGTTCACCGGAGACACGCAAAAATGTACCGACAGGGATGACGACCCGATGGACTTGATGTTCAACACGTGGGGGCGCGAGATTGGAGAAGTCCACCTTCTCAAATATCCCCATCATGGAGTCTCGCGTGACAAGGCCGCTCGACTGGTGGACTCGCTGCACTGCCGCCATATCCTTTTCACCGCCAAGGATCCCACGGCGCCGGCAGCGATCGATGCACTGGAGCATCGGCAAGCTGAGGAGTATGCGAACCGTTACGTCATCTCTTCTGATGTGGATGCGGTGTTCACTGTCGATACCCAGGGAGTATTGCGTGTCAATCGTTGAGTCACCCGGCACATGCGATCAGGGAGACTAGGAGACGGATCTTGAGCAAGAATAAAGAAATCCTGTTGAGCCACAAACAAAGCTTCGGAAGATTCATGAAGAACCACTACGCATTGTATCTCATGCTCGTTCCCGGCTTGATCATCATGTTCGTGTTCAAGTTCCTGCCCTATTATGGAATCCAGATCGCGTTTAAAGACTATAATATTTTCGCTGGAAACAGTCCGCTTGCCGCTATCGGAGCCAGTACATGGGTGGGCATGAAGCATTTCAACAAGCTCTTTGGTTCGCCCGAATTCTTGAAGGTCCTCAAGAATACTTTGGTGATCAATGGAAGCAGAATACTCTTCTTGTTTCCCATTCCGATCGTGTTCGCCATCGCTTTGGGTGAAATCAGGAACTACCGCTACATGAGGTTCACGCAAACGCTGACGTTCATCCCCTATTTCTTCTCGTGGGTGATCATTTACGGGATCTTCCACTCCATGCTGGGAACATACGGCATGCTGAATTCGATAGTAAACGGCTTGTTCGGTATGGAACGACTGGCTTTCTTCCGCGACTACGACCTGTTCCGTTCGATGATCATCTTTACCGACGGGTGGAAGTCGGTCGGTTACAACACCGTCATATTCTTGGCGGCGATCCTGTCCATCGACCCGAGTCTGTACGACTCTGCCCGGATCGACGGTGCCGGACGGTTCCGTCAGATCTGGAGCATCACCATTCCGGGGATCTTGCCTACCATCGTCCTCATGCTGATCCTCAAGGTCGGCCATATCTTGGATGTGGGATTCGAACAGATCCTCATCTTCTACAACCCTGCCGTTTACGAGGTGGCCGACACTATCCAGACATACGTCTACCGGATGGGTATCGGCAAATTGAACTTCTCGATGGCGACAGCCCTCGGTCTGTTCAACTCATTGGTGGCCTTCATCCTCATTGTCGGGGCCAACCGGGTGTCGAAACGAACCTTGAACAAGAGTATCTGGTGAAAGGAGGACAATGGAATGAATAAAGGTCAAGCAGTCGATTATTCCATCCGTTCTCCAAAGGTGAAGAAGAGCAAGAGCGAGTTGGTTGCCAGCATCCTCGCTGAACTCATGGCAGCCATCCTGTTGGTCTTGGCGTTGGTACCCATCCTCCATACCCTTTCAACAGCATTCAGTAGCGGCTCTGCGGAGGTGTCGGGGAGTGTGTACCTGTGGCCTGTTGGTTTCCAGCTGGAGGGCATGAAGACCATCGCCTTGCACACGATTTTCCCGAAGGCTCTTTTGAATACCACGATAGTCACGGTCATGGGTGTCTCGTTGAGCATGGTCATCAGCATACTCTTCGCCTATCCCTTGAGCAAAACCTACCTGAGGGGCAGGAAAGTACTTGTCGTCATGTGCATTGTCAGCATGGTCTTTGCCGGCGGAATGGTCCCTTCCTACATCGTGGTGCGCAGTCTGGGGCTCTTCAACAGGTGGTTTTCAATAATCTTGCCTGCATCCCTGAACATATTCAACATGTTGATCATCAAGAACTATTTTGAGAGCCTTCCCGACAGTGTGATGGAATCGGCCACGATCGATGGAGCGGGAGATTTAAGAACTTTGGTTTCCATTGTCGTGCCCATGTCCACCCCTGTCATCGCTACGGTGAGCCTGCTCTATGCCGTGTATTTCTGGAACAACTACTTCCATGCCATGCTGTACATCAACAAACCGGCGATGAAGACGTTGCAAGTGTTCGTCTATGACTTGATCAACAACACCCAATCGGTCGTCGACCAATTAGAACGAACTGAAGAGACCAGCGGCCTTGTCTCGGTCGGGGTTGTCCAAGCCGGCATCACCATCCTCGGCTTCCTCCCCATGTTGGCATTTTACCCGTTCATCCAACGCTACATGGTCGGCGGCATCACGATTGGCTCGGTCAAGGGTTGACCCGAAGGCTGTTGTGAATATTCTGGTGTCAAGGCTCTTGCGCACGCACTGTTTTACGACCATCATTCCTTCATAAGGAGGTCTCTGCATCATGACTATCCGTCTGTCGAACGCTGCCTTGCCAACCTTGGACCGCGCGAAGGTCGATGTCCCTCTCTATGACCGCCATGCCTTGCGCCCCCGCATTGTCCATATCGGACTAGGCCACTTCCACCGGGCCCACTTCTGCTGGTACCTCCATACCCTGCTGCAACGGGGATTGACCGATTGGGGTATCCGGGAAGTGGACATCATGCCCGTTTCCCCGCAGTTCAAGCCCATGATCGAGACGCAGGACCACCTGTACTCATTGCTGACCAAAGATCCCCATGGCGGGCGCACCATGACGGTCATCGGTTGCATCCTCGGCTACGACAATGCCAACGAGAATCCAGAAGAGGTGCTGCGCTTGCTTGCATCGCCTGAAACGCAGTTGATCACCCTGACCATCACCGAGAAGGGCTATGGGTACGACGACGTGGCCCATTCGCTCGATTGGAACCATCGTGGAATCGTCCATGACCTCGGGGCAGCCGGAGCGCCCGTCACCGCCGTCGGATTCCTAGCCGAGGCCTTGCATAGGCGCCACCTTGGCACTCGGTCGCCGGTGACCATCATGTCGTGCGACAACATTCCCAAGAATGGCGAGGTGCTGCGCACGTGCGTCCTGCAATTTTGCCGAGAGAAATACCCGGGGACC
>CAZJAK010000065.1:0-12725 GCA_964543935.1 uncultured Spirochaetaceae bacterium | reverse complement strand
TGCGCCTGTGGTATAGTGGTATTACCTCAGCCTTCCAAGCTGAAGAGGCGGGTTCGATTCCCGTCGGGCGCTTACAGTCAAGCCTGGCCCAGTCGGGCTTTTTTTTCGAGAGGTGGAACATGGGTGTACGCGGAGAAGTATTTTCCAGCAGGCTGGTCACTGGCGACAGGACTTATTTTTTCAATGTGAAGGAAAACGTCTACGGCGACCTATTCCTCAATATCGTGGAAAGCAAGGGAGTGGAGGGCGGCACCGAGAAGTTCATCCGCCAGTCCATCGTCGTCTACCAAGAAGATATCGGTGAATTCATCAAGGAATTCCAAAAGTCGCTCGACTTTATCAAACAAGCCAAGCCTAAGAAGAGTTGACCGGTTCAATACTTGAACGTGTGGCGTTGAATCGGGCTCTCTCCATATAACCGGCAAGCCTCGCGATGCTCTTGGGTGGGGTAGCCCTTGTGTTTGGCGAACCCCCATTGTGGATAGCGTGCATCGAGGATGTCCATCAATTCATCCCTGGCTGTCTTCGCCAGGATGGAAGCGGCCATGATCTCGGGTATGCTGGCGTCACCTTTGACCACCGTCTGGCAAGAGACCGGCACAGCAGGTGCGCGATTTCCATCCACCAAAACCAGTGTGACTATCGCCTGTGCTGGGTGGACTCGTTGAAAAGCCCGCTTCATGGCCGCCATGGTTGCCTTGAGGATATCGGTTTCATCGATTTCACGACGACTGGCCCATCCTATGCCCCAAGCTGTAGCCCGTTCCACGATTACTTGGCGAACAATCGAGCGGCGTTTGGGCGTCATCCGTTTAGAGTCATCCAAAAGTTCGATGGGGAAACCGGGAGGCAACACCACCGCAGCCGCGCAGACCGGTCCTGCAATCGGACCTCGTCCGGCTTCATCGATTCCGCATATGACCTGCATGGCCGGATTGTAGCGCACAAGCAGGTGAATGCCAACCGGATGTTCGCGACTGAATTTGTGCAACCGGCCGATTCGTGGTATACTTTTGGCAACCTACGCCGGGAGAGAAGCCGTTGTTCCTGAAAAGCCTTGAATTGTATGGTTTCAAATCATTTGCCGACAAAACGCGGCTTGAATTTTCCGACGGGACTACCAGCTTGCTCGGACCGAACGGTTGCGGCAAGAGCAACATCGTCGATGCGATCAAATGGGTTCTCGGTGAACAGTCGACCAAAACGCTGCGGGCCTCCAAGATGGAGGACGTCATTTTCAACGGTACCGACACCCGCAAACCGTTGAATGTGGCCGAAGTGACCTTGGTCATCGACAACCAACAGGGTCTGTTGCCGTTGGAACAAGCCGAAATCGAGATCAAGCGGCGAATATTTCGAACTGGTGAGAGCGAATTCTTCATCAACCGCAACCTCGTCCGTTTAAAAGATGTTCGGGAGTTGTTTTTCGATACAGGGGTTGGAAAATCGGCTTACTCGATTTTGGAGCAAGGCAAGATCGACCAAATACTCTCGACCAAGCCCGAGGATCGCCGCTACATCTTCGAGGAGGCGGCCGGGATTACCCGCTTCAAGACGAAAAGCATTGAAGCGCACAAAAAACTCGAACGGACCGAGGAAAACCTCCTTCAGGTCGAGAACATCCTCGGCGAAGTGAAGCGGCAATACGATTCGCGTAAAGCCCAAGCGGCCAAGGCGAGCCGCTACCGCCAGTTGGAAGAACAACAACAATCGCTGGAGATAGATGTCCAACTCTCGGCAGTCAAAGCGTTGCTCGAATTGCGTGCGCACAGACAGCAATCGCTCGACCAAGCCAAAACCGCTTATACCAAGCTCAATGACGAAATCAGGGTGGAGTCGTTGTTGCTCGAGGAACGCCAAGCGGCCTTGCGCAAAAAAACCGAAGAGCGCATAGCGATCCAAAGCCGCTTGCAAAGGATCGAAGAGCAACAAATTGGCAAGAAGGAGCAGGTGAAATTGCTTCAGCAACGGTACCGCGACTTCCTCAAGGGCAAGGACGAGGCTTTGGAGCGGCACCGCCGCATCAAGGAGCGGATCGAGCGTGACATGCTGGAAGCCGAGGATCAGAAAGACCGCCTTGAACGGGCCTTGGCCACCATGGATCTGCTACGCAAGCAGATTGAGTCAACTGAGCGCCAACAGCATGACACCGAGCAGTTGGTCTCACACCATGAACGCGAGATCGAAGAACGGGAGGCGAAAATCCACGATGCCGATCAACACCTCAGGCTCTTGGCGGGCCAATTGCAGGAATTGACCGACTCCTTGGTGGTGCAGTTGGATGAAAAACTCCGGCAAAGTGGATATTCGACCCAAGAGCGTCAGCGTTCTGAGAAACTATTCATCGACCAATTGAGACTTATTCGGATGCGCGTTGATGAAAATCGCCCGTATGCCGCATCTCTCGATGCCATGCGCCACCACAAGAGCGCTTCCAACGAGGCCCTCGCCACACAGTGGGAACGCATGCTGAACGACCTGAGTGGACAACTTGCTACTCTTTCAGAGCGATTTGACAGCTATCGGCATACGATACCTGCATTCATCGACGACCTGTTGGCTCCCCAAGGGATCATCACACGCAAGCATCGCATCGATGAGGAATTGTCCACAACCAGACGTAAAATCGAAGCTGACCGCGAAGCAATCGTACAACTGAAGGAAGCCAACAAAGGGTTGGCCGTCTTGCTCGCTCAGATTCGTGAAGAAACAACCCGGCTCAACGGAGCCTTGAGCGTGCAATCCGGTCAGGCCGATACCGCCAAAGCGTTGCTCGACACCTATGGCCGGAACTTGTCAGAACAAAATTTCTTGCTCGACGATGCCATGCACGACGCCCACAACGCCCAAGAACGGGCCGCACAAAGCACCGACGACATGGCTGCGATAAACGCTCAACAGCGGGATTTGGACGATGAGTACCGGCACCAACAGGCAGAGTTCGCCAGTCTGATCGCCCTTATTGAAACCTCTTCACATGACTTGGCCGAACAACGCACTGCTATGAACGGCCGCTACGAACGGTTGAATGCCGCCCGGGGAGACATCGATAAATACGCATTCCACATCGAGAACCTCGAGCAACAGGTTCAGACGATATACAGCAGCTTTTATGACTCCTATGGCAAGAGCTTGAAGGAATTCGACCAACGGCTTGAACAGAGTATCGATGATGTGTCGGTTTTGCGGGAACAACTGGCCGACATCAAGAAGCAGATCCAACAAATGGGATACATCAACCATATGGCCCAGGAGGAATTCAGCGAGATAAAGGAGCGTTATGATTTCTTGACGAGGCAGACTGCCGATTTGATGAAAGCCAAGAATGATTTGGTGCGGGTTATTGAAGAGATCCGTACACGTTCGGAAGAACTTTTCATGGAATCGTATCAAAAAATCAGGATAGGCTTCCAAGAAATGTTCCACCGGATGTTCGGAGGCGGGCGGGCTGAGTTGCGCTTGTTGGATCCTGACCATCCGCTTGAAAGCGGCATCGACATCTTGGCCCAACCGCCCGGAAAGAAGCTCGACCGTTTGGCCCCGTTGTCAGGCGGTGAGAAATCCCTCACTGCAGTGGCACTGCTTTTCGCCACCTACAAAGTGAAACCCTCGCCATTTTGCATCTTGGATGAAATCGATGCTGCGCTCGACGACCGCAACATCGGCTATTTCCTCAGCGTGTTGCAGGATTTCAGCAAGGACTCACAATTCATCATCATCACACACAACAAGCGCACCGTGATTGGCTCCAACACGTTGTTGGGCGTGACGATGCAGGAGAGCGGAGTCTCGAAAGCCATTGCATGGAGGGTGGGGTGGAACGCCGACAAGGAGACCATCTTTTCCCAACAGGTTGACATGTCTTCGAATAATACAGTATAAATCTTTACCGTAAAGACGATAGTAGTGGTGGGTAATGTTTGATTCAATAAGCGCACAATTCACTCGGATAGCTCGATCGCTCACTGGCAAGTCGAAAATCACCGAGAAAAACATTCAAGACGCGGTAGAAGAGATCAAGGTGGCCTTGTTGGAGGCCGACGTAAACCTCCGTGTCGTCCGTCGTTTCGTCAACAGGACGATGGAGGAAGCAACTGGAGAAAAGGTCCTTCAATCGGTCAATCCCGGCCAGCAGTTCGTCAAAATTGTCTACGACAAAATGGTCCAGTTGCTTGGTGATGAAGGCAATCAGGGCTTGGTGCTGAAAGGTCCCGACACCACCACAGTAGTCTTGATGATGGGTTTGCAGGGTTCGGGAAAAACCACTACCGCTGCTAAACTCGCTTACCGCTTGAAAAAGCAAGGCCGCCGGCCTTTGCTGGTTGCGGCCGACTTGGTCCGTCCCGCTGCCGTGCTGCAGCTGCAGGTCCTCGGTCAAAAAACCGAAGTACCGGTCTATGCCGAAGAGGGGGCCAAGAATCCCGTTGTCGTCGCAAAAAACGCGTTGTCGCGGGCCAAACGTGAACAATACGACGTCTTGATAGTGGACACCTCGGGGCGCATGCACCTTGACGAGACCTTGATGGGCGAAATCCGCATGATTTCCGATGCCATCGGTCCCGATGAAAGGCTCTTTGTGGCCGATGCCATGACCGGTCAGAATGCCGTCACCATCGCCCAGGAGTTCGAGGAAAAAGTCGGCATCACCGGTGTGATATTGAGCAAGTTCGATTCCGACACCCGCGGTGGTGCAGCCCTATCGTTGCGCTCGATTGTCGGCAAACCGATTAAGTTCATCGGTGTCGGGGAAAAGCCCGAAGACCTCGATCCTTTCTATCCCGAACGGATCGCCTCGAGGATCCTCGGCATGGGGGACGTCGTCTCGTTGGTCGAGAAGGCTCAAGAGACCATGGACCTCAAGGAGGCCGAGCGGATGCAGGAGAAGATGTCCAAAGCGACCTTCGACCTGCAGGACTACCTCGACCAACTCGACCGGATGAACAAGATGGGATCGGTGGATAAGATCATCGACATGATCCCCGGTGCCAAAGGCAACGTGAGCGAGGACGATATCGACACGGCCGAGCTCAAGCGTGAGAAGGCCATCATCCAGTCGATGACCAAGACGGAACGGCAGAATCCTTTCATGATCGGACCCACCCGCAAGAGACGGGTCGCCATGGGCAGCGGGACAACCGTGTACGATGTGAACCGACTGCTGAAGAAATTCGAGAAGATGCGGCTTACTATGAAGAAGTTCGCAAAAAATAAGAAATACCAGGCTTCAATGTTGAAACACATGGGTATGAGTTGAGTAGAGTAGGAGGAAGTTGTGAGTACGAGTATCAGGTTGAAAAGGTTCGGTTCCAAGAAGAATCCGTCATACCGTCTGGTGGTGATCGATTCCCAAGCAGCCCGCGACAGCCGTTCCATCGAGGAAATCGGCCAGTACCATCCGATCGAGAAGGATGAGAGCAAGCAGGTCGTCCTCAAGGAGGATAGGATCAAGGATTGGCTCTCTAAAGGAGCCCAGCCCTCCACGACCGTCAAGAGGCTTTTGAACAAGAACAAGATCACTATCGACAGAAGCGCTCGGGAATGACTCCAGGAGGTCTTGGCGTGGAAAAAGATCTTGTGGAGTATATTGTCAAATCGTTGGTCGACCAACCGGATGACGTCTCGGTCAATGTGATCGAGGGCGAGCAGTCGACGATCCTTGAGCTCAAGGTTGCTTCTGACGACATCGGCAAGGTGATCGGCAAACAAGGCCGCATCGCCAACGCGATCAGAGTCATCTTGAGTGCCTCGGCCACGAAGGGTGGCAAACGGGTCGTGTTGGAAATCCTCGACTGATGGACAGTCTGGCTACCGGCGTTCTGAGGAGCCCACACGGGCTCCTCGGATACATGAAAATGCATTCGTTCTCCACCCAGTACAGCCACCTCGAGCATGTCGAGGAGGCTGTGTTGCGCAAGGACGGGCAAGAAAAACCAGTTGCCATCCAAGATGTCAAGGTTTCCGGTCAGACGTTGATGATCAAATTCAGGGGTATCGACGATCCCGAATCTGCCAAGTTGCTGAACGGCTGGGAACTATGGATCCCGAGGTCTGCTGCGGCACCGTTGGAAGAGGGTGAGGTGTATGTGGCCGACTTGATCGGATGCGCTGTCCTGAGCGAAGGTGTCCAAGTCGGAACGGTGGTTTCGACCATCGATGGGGCGCAAGCCCTGTTGCTTGAAGTCCAAGGCGTAGGTGACGGACAATGCCATCTCGTGCCGTACATGGAACGCTTTGTCGGGCAGGTCGATGTCGAATCCAAGAAAATCGAATTGCTCGAGCTGATGTTGCTGACATGAAATTCACCGTCGTCACGTTGTTTCCCGAGATTGTGGAGAGCTTTTTCACCAGTTCCATCATGGCCCGCAGCGTCGAAGCGGGCACGATTTCCTATGAGTTGGTGAACTTCAGGGATTTTGCCGAGGACAAGCACAAGACCTGTGACGACAGTCCCTACGGCGGTGGGGCGGGGATGGTCATCAAGCCGGAACCGTTGGGCCGGGCTTTGGAAGCGGTCGGGGCCAAGACCAAGCGGGTTGTTTATCCCACTCCCTCCGGCAAGCCCTTCACGCAAAAATTTGCCCGTGAACTGAGCAGGGAAGAGGAATTGGTCATTGTTTGCGGACGCTACGAAGGTATTGACCAAAGAATCATAGACCTGTATGTTGATGACGAGATTTGCATTGGCGACTACGTGATCTCCTCTGGAGAAGTCGCCGCGTTGGTTGTCGTGGATGCTGTGTACCGTCTCATTGACGGGGTGATCAGTGGTGAATCGTTGGAAGAAGAGAGTTTTACCGACGGTTTATTGGAATATCCCCAGTACACACGGCCTGCAACCTATTGCGGAATCGACGTTCCTGAGATATTATTGTCGGGTCATCATGCCCACATAGGGCAATGGCGCTTCAAGAAGCGGCTCGAAAAGACGCTGTGCAACCGACCGGACCTCATCCAGCGGTTGCCTCTTGATGACGAAACGAAACGAATCATTGCAGAGTTGCAAACACATAGTGCGAAGGGGACCGAAGAACATGGATGTGATCAAGGCGATTGAAGCTGGGCAGATGAAGGAAAATGCCGAAAATTTCCACGTGGGTGACACTGTGAAGGTGTTTTTCACGATCAAAGAAGGTGAGAAGGAACGTGTTCAGGTGTATGAAGGATTGGTCATCGCCATCAAGAATGGCGGGATCCGCAAAACCTTCATTGTTCGCAAGAACTCCTATGGGGTCGGCGTCGAGAGGATTTTCCCTATACACTCACCGAGAATCGAGAAGATTGAAGTGGTCCGTCGCGGTCGGGTCAGAAGGGCCAAGCTCTATTACATCAGGACCAAGATTGGAAAAGCCGCCAAGATTCCCGAGCTCATCATCAGGAAATCAAGCGTGTGATTGGAGCGGACAAAGCCAGCTGAACGGGTGCCAAGCACCCGTTTTTGCATTCTTAGGGACATGTGGGCCGGATTGCACGTGAATGCCGGTTACAGTATGATGGATAAGCAGCGCAGCGGTGCGAACAGCATGCTGCATGGTACCCTCTTGAAGGAGTCGATTGATGGGGAACGCCCAAGAACATCAAGGACGGCCAGGCAAAGGCCGTCAAGGCAAGCAAGGTGAAAACCGCCGCAAGCGCAAAAAATCAAAAGGCGCTGAACAGCTGTTACGCCCTCCAGTCCAGAAACAAGAGGCAAAACCCGTCAAGGAAGAACCTTTGATCATTGTTCCGAAGGTTGCCGAACCCACTCCATCGTGCGCTTTGTGCGGGAAGCCGATCGAGTCCATCGCCCAATCCATCGGGGGCCCGCAACCCGAGACGTTTTCCCATTTCGATTGCGTGTTGCGTAAAATCGCCGATGACGAACACCTCCTGCCTACCCAGAAGGTCTCTTACATCGGTCGCGGGACGTTCGCAGTCATCGAGGTCCATGAGGACAAGACCTTTACGATTATCAAACGCATCGTCTACGAGAGTCCAGAAACCTTCAGTTTCATGAAGAAATATGTGGAGGGCCGCAAGCGATGAAGAATGTCGATGGAAATCGCAAACCGTTGCGCGCCATGTTGCCAGGGACGTTCGATCCCCCGACAAACGGTCATGTGAACATGATCGAGCGGGCTGCGCGCCTGTTCGAATCGGTGGTTGTCGTCGTTGCCGACAACGTTTCTAAAAAATGCCTGTTCACGGCTGACGAGCGCATGTCGATGCTCAGGCAAATCTTGGCTGAACATCCCAACGTTGAGGTGGCCCTTTGGAATGGCCTCATTGTCGATTACGCTCGTCAGCACGATGTTGCGGTCATGATCCGGGGGGTGCGCGCCTTGGTGGATTTCGGCTATGAATTCGAACTCGCCATGACCAACAAGCAATTGTATCCGGAGCTCGAGGTGTTGTTCATGCCTACCGACCCGAAATATTTTGTTTTGCGCTCGTCTGCCATCAAGGAGATGGCGGCATTTGGCGCCGATGTCGGCAAGATGGTGCCAAAGATCGTGGCTGAAAAACTGGCTGCGAGAATGAAGTTGTTGACATGAAACGGTAATTCCGTTATTCTCACAAGAGTATAAATTTGATTGAAGGGGTTAAAATATGGCAGTACCTAAACATAAGACGTCGAAAGCAAGCGCTGCATCCAGAAAAGCGATGAACATGCGTCTGGAGGCACCGGTCTTGAGCGTGTGCGGGACGTGTGGCAACTTGGTAGTGGCTCATCGTGTGTGTCCGAAATGTGGTTTTTATCGCGGTAAGCAGATCATCGAGCAAGAGAAGATGGTTTGATCCTGCCTGCGGCAGTACCTTTGAATGAGGAGAAAGAGATGGATTCCAAAGCTGTATTTGAGAAAGTAAAGGCCCTGATCGCTGAGAAACTCGAGATTGAAGAAAGTCGCATCACCATGAACTCATCCTTCCGCAAAGATCTCGGAGCCGACAGCCTCGACACCTATGAGTTGGTGTACGCGATTGAGGAAGAGATGGGCGTCTCCATTCCCGACGAGAAAGCCAACGAGTTCGAAACGGTCCAGGATGCCGTTGATTTCCTTTCCAAGCTGTTGAAGTAACCGTCCGCACCGTCATGTCCGTTTTTTCTAAGAATACTTCGTTCGGAAGGGCTCCTGGAATCTCCGCTGAGAGAAAACGGGAGCTTCTTTTGTTTCAGAAGCAAGCCGACATCAAATTCAAGAATCTCGAGTTGCTCAACCTGGCCTTCACGCACCGCTCGTATGCCAATGAGACCCAAGTAGAGGTCGACAGCAACGAGCGGCTCGAATTCCTTGGCGACAGTGTGCTTGGCCTGGTGGTGAGCGATTGGCTGTTCACCCGCCTCGCCGATCTTGATGAAGGCGATTTTTCACGCATCAAATCGTTCGTTGTCAGCGAAGAAAGCCTTGCTGCGATTGCCAAACGGCTGCGTGTGGACAACTTCATCATCATCGGGAAAGGTGAGGAGTATTCGGGCGGCAGGTCAAAAAAAGCATTGTTGGCTGATTGCATGGAGGCCATCTTCGGCGCTTGCTACCTGGACGCAGGATTCAAGAGCGCCCAAGAATTCATTCAAACGCTGTTGGTGCCGGTCATCGAGAGCGTCTTGCAGAACAAACATCGTCGAGATTACAAAACCTTGTTGCAGGAGTATGTCCAGAAGACATACAAGACCTATCCCGCCTACGAGTTGATCAAACGCACCGGCCCGGAACACGACAACACCTTCTTCGTGCAAGTCACCGTCCAAAAGAAAACGTATGGGCCAGCATCGGGAAATAACAAAAAGGAAGCTGAACAATCAGCCGCCAAGATGGCCTATGAGCAACTCGGTTTGGAATAAGAACTTCAACGCAGGTCGATCCGTTCCTTATAATAACTAAGCGCAATGTTCAACAGCCGCTCGCGAGTGTTTTGCGAAGGATCGTCGAGTACAGTATCGAGCAACTCCTGCAAGACAATACCCATCGTCCGGTCCTTTGGAATGCCGGCGGCATACAAGTCGTTCCCGTTTACCGCCAAGTCCTTTACTGTCAACGCCGAACCAGATTGCACCACTGTCTCAATCCGTCTTTTCAGCTCTGCCAGCACGCTGTAATCACTGCTTCCGGTGGTAGCCAACTGGTCGGCTAGGCGTAGGGCGAACAGATCGTCGAGTGCCTCAAGTCCGACCTTGTTGATGAACCGCCTGACCGCCCCGTCACTCCAGTCGTTGCCGTAATGAAACATGTGGTTGGCGATCAGGTTGGTGACTTTCGATTTCTCTTCATTGGAGCATTTCAAGCGTTCAAAGATGGCCAAAGCCAAATTGACCGATACAGCTTCATGACGGTGGAAAGTCGGTCGGTCAGCTCCATGTTCTTGCTTAACCGCCGGTTTTCCCACGTCGTGTAACAGGGCGGCCCACCTAAGCGGAAGATTGCCTGGCGGGGCGTGGTCGCAGGCGGCGAGGCTATGGCGGTACACATCAAGGCGATGGAATCCCCCTTGGTCGATTCCAAGGCAGGCTTGCAATTCGGGAAGCAACACCGCCAGAGCACCGCAGGCACGCATCGACTCAAACCCGACCGAGGGCACTCGAGCCCCAAGAATTTTTTCCAACTCGGTGCGGACCCGTTCTCCAGAGACCTTCGACAGGTTGTGCGCCAACTTGACCATGGCTGCGAATGTAGCGGCCTCGATGTGGAAATCCAACTGGCAGGCAAACCTGCAGGCCCTGAGGATGCGCAAGGCATCCTCGGTGAATCGGTGCTCAGCATCGCCTATAGCGCGTAAGGTGCGGGTGGAAAGATCTTGCAAGCCACCGTGAAGATCGATGACGACACCATTGCTGACATCGACTGCCAAAGCATTGACCGTAAAATCCCTGCGGGACAGATCCTGCTCCAGCGAACGAACGAATTCAACCGATTCAGGATGCCGGTTGTCTCGGTATTCTCCGTCTATGCGGAATGTGGTGACTTCAAAACTCTCTTTGCGATACAAAACGGTCACCGTACCGTGCTTGATTCCAGTCGGGATGACCGTCCTGAACAGTGCGGAGACTTCGTCGGGTGTGGCGTCGGTAGCAAAATCGAAATCGGAACTCGGCCGTCCCAACAGGTGGTCCCTGACTGCCCCTCCGACGATGAAGAGTTGGTGGCCCTCCTGTGTAAAGCGGCGGGAGAAATCCTTGACTGGCTCGGGAACCGGGAACCTGATCATGCAGGCATGCTACCGGCACGATACTCTATTGTCAATACTGATTGAACATAACAGCGGAAATGACTATAGTGGCCTGTATAACGAAACCTAATTGCAGGAGATGGATTGCATGTTTCAACCGGTAGATTCCAAGACTGACTTCCCCTCCATGGAGAAAGAAATCCAGAAATTCTGGGAAGAAAACGACATATATCGAAAATCAGTGGACAATCGCAGTGCGGACAACGAGTATGTCTTTTACGATGGGCCACCGTTTGCAACCGGTTTGCCCCATTTCGGCCATTTGGTCCCCGGAACTATCAAGGACCTGTTCCCTCGATATCAAACAATGAAAGGGAAACGGGTGAACCGTCGGTTCGGTTGGGATTGCCATGGCTTGCCGGTTGAACACGAACTAGAGAAGATGATCCACATCAGCGGCCACAAGGCGATTGAAGAGTATGGCGTGGCGAAATTCAACGAGCAATGCCGCTCGATCGTTTTGCGTTACACCGCTGAGTGGAAGGCCACCATCAACCGGATGGGCCGCTGGGTCGATTTCGAGAACGGGTACCGTACGATGGACACCTCCTACATGGAGACCATCTGGTGGATTTTCGCCACTTTGCATAAGCGTGGATTGATTTATGAAGGCTACAACATTCTCCCGTACAGTCCTGCGCTTGCCACTCCTTTATCAAACTTCGAGGTGAACCTCGGGGGCTATCAGGATGTTTCCGACCCGGCCATCACCGTCCGTTTCAAGCTTGACGGGATGGAGGACACCTACATGCTGGCGTGGACGACGACGCCGTGGACGCTGCCCTCAAACTTGGCTTTGGCTTTGGGCCCTGATATCGATTATGTGCTCGTCAGGGACACTCAAGGCGGTGAACGCTACATTCTCGGAGAGGCGCGGCTCTCCCATTATTACAAGGATCCTGCCCTGTACGAAATCCTCAAACGCTACAAAGGCCGTGAATTGGGCGGCTTGCGTTATGAACCGCTGTTCCCGTTCTTCGCCCATTTGAAGGAGAAGGGAGCCTTCGTCACGGTGCTTGGCGATTATGTGACCATCGAGGACGGCTGCGGTATCGTTCATACCGCACCCGGATTCGGTGAGGATGACTATCAAGTGCTCAAAGGAACCGGCATTCCGGTAGTGTGTCCGATCGACGAGGACTGCAAGTTCACCGAAGAAGTACCTCTGTATCAAGGCTTGTTTGTCAAGGATACCGACAAATCGATAATCGAGTGGCTGAAAACCAACGGGAAGCTGGTCAAGAAAGAGACGATTGTCCATAGTTACCCGTTCTGCTACCGCACCCATAAACCACTCATTTATCGGGCCATGTCCTGTTGGTATGTCGACGTCACCAAGCTTAAGGAGGCCATGCTCAGGGCTAACGATAGCATCACTTGGGTCCCCGACCACCTGAAATACGGCCGCTTCGGCAAGTGGCTCGAAGGGGCTCGCGACTGGGCCATCAGCCGCAACCGTTTCTGGGGCAATCCGATTCCGGTCTGGAAATGTGACGGATCGGACTATATCGAGGTCATCGGTT
>CAZJAK010000064.1:0-12789 GCA_964543935.1 uncultured Spirochaetaceae bacterium | reverse complement strand
ACCATGTTCCGTGAATCGATGGGCAAGCAGGATGTGAGGGTGCGGTTGATTCTTTCTTGGATATTCACCACCGTTTCGGTCATCATGGCCATGACGGTGCCATTCCTCAGCAAAGTCGCCCATTTCACCGCCAGCATGGTGTTCCTCTATTCGGTGGCATCGGGAGCCGCGGTCGTCTTATCGGGGTATTTCTGTAAATTTTTCGGGGACCGCATCGGCTCACGGCCCTTGATCATCTGGAACGGCGGCGTCTTGGTCGCCATCATTTTTGCATGGATGTCCGTACCCGCCAGCAGTGGACCGGTCGTGTTGATTGTACTCGGTGTCCTGCTCAACTTCTTCCTCGGAGTGGTGAACATCCTCATTCGACGGCTGGTGGCGGCTGTGATTCCCGATGACGAAGGAGTTGCCTTCAATTCGATGGTGAACTTCGTCATCGCCTTCTTGGCATTGTTCGGCGGCCTTGCCGGCGGAGCGCTGGCCACGCTAGGCTCCCATGTACCCCATGGCTTTTCCATCGGAGAGACTGCCTTGGGCAACTCGTACCTGTTCACCTTCCTTTCGGCATTGATCCTTTCAGTCTTTGGATTGGCGTTGTCGGTGAGGTTCCGTGAGAAAGGCAGCCTGAGCAACCGCAGCGCAGCCCAGATATTGTTCTCGTTGCACGGCCTGCGGGCGTTCATGGACATCGACCGTTTGGATAAAGTCACCGATCCCGTCAAGCGCAAGACATTGTTGCTGAGCATAGGGGCAAACCTCACCGGGGTGGCGACCAGCGAGATCCGCAAGACCTTGGCCTCGCCATTCTCCGATGATAAAGCCGAGGTCATCAGGGGATTGTTCGACCGGCCGCGTCCAGAATTGGTCGACGACCTCATCCGCGATGCATTCGATACCGATTCCTATACCCAAATCGATGCGATTTTCGCCTTGGGAGCCCTCAAACGCAATAAAAAGGCCGAACAAGCCTTGGCGTTCCTGCTCGAGCACGGGACGATCATGGTCAGGTCGACTGCCGCCAAATCGCTTGCCCGCGTCACCGGCGACGCCCGCTACCTGGCCAGGGTGGCCGCTTTGAGCGACCAAGCCGTCAACACCATGGAGGAGTTGAACTTCCTCATCGCCCGCAACATCATGGACAAGGAAGGGGGCTTCTTCGACGAGTTGTTCCTGCCGGCCCGCAAAGGGATGAGCGCCTCCTTCCGGCAAACCCATTACGCCGTCTTGGCCCATTTCTTGAATTTGAAGCCGAGCCTTGCCGGGTTGTATGAGCAGAAGAACTTGCAGATGGAGGGGTACTTGGCCGATTTCCTGGATGAAGCCCGCGACGTGCCCGAAATCGAGAGCCAGATGGAAACCTTGCTCAGTGCCTTCAACCTCAAGGAATGGTCGCGGGTGTGGGCGATTTCTTTCGCCATGCTCAGGCCGTTGACCTTCAAGAACAGCCGTTTGCGCCATGTCCACTCGGCGGTGATGGACTGCCAGACCATGCCGCGCGCCCAAATCGACGGCGACGATACCTTGGCGGTCCTGTATTTTTCCTATCATTTGAAAAAGCAAGCCACCTCACCATAACCGCTCTGAAGCAACCTTCCGAACGGTGCGGTTGTCCAAGTATGGAGACACGTCTCAACCGCTGCCGGAACATCCGGCCATACATCGCCATGATGGACCTCGCCATGATAATCCTGGCACTCTGTTCGTGTGCCGGGAGTTGTTCTCTGGCTGGTCCCGCCTTGCGCTCCGACCGGTTCACGGTGACCACCTACAACGTGCAGAATCTCTTCGATTCCATCACCGACGGCACCGAATATCAAGAATTCACCCCTGGTGGAGGTTGGACCGGCAGCTGTTACCCGTTGAGGTTGGAACGGACAGCCCAAGCGATCGTTCAAGGCATGCCCATGCTGCCGGATGTGGTGGTGTTGCAGGAAATCGAGCACGAGCGGGTGGTGGAGGATTTGGTGTCCCGGCATTTGGCGAAGCGTGGATTTGCATGGTTTGCCACCACTGCAGATCCTGCTGCCCCAATCCAAGTGGGCATCATCAGCCGCCACCCCATCGAAGCAGCCTTCGTCCATGGAGTGGGCGGCGGCCGGTCGGTCTTGGAAGCGCGGGTGATGACTCCGCACGGCATCGTTGTCGTGTTCGGTTTGCACGCAAAGTCGCAACGGGAAGGGGAGTCGGAAACCGAGCAACAGCGTATCGCAACCACACGGACGGTCGGGCAAGCCAGTCTGGCGGTCCGGTCGGCATTGCCCGGGGTCCCGTTGATCGTGGCGGGGGATTTCAACGAGAGTGCCGACATCAGTCTGCGCAACACACACGGAGGGCAAACGGCTTTGGTCGTCCCGCAAGCTCCGAATGCCGCCATCCATGCCGCCAACGGTTCGCTCATGATCACCGGTTCGGTACCGGGTGCACAGCAATGGCATTGTTGGTGGCTGGACCGGCAAGCCCTGTTCGACGCACAGTCGCAAGGCTCGTACCGTTATGGCGGAGTGTGGGAGACGTTCGACCAAGTGCTCGTGTCGCCAGAATGCTTTGATTCGACCGGTTGGGAATTCGAACGGGGCCAAGTCCATGCCGATCCACAATTGTGTACAAGCGAGGGGTATCCGTCGGCTTGGGACGACAAGAAGTCGACCGGTTATTCGGACCATCTGCCGGTCTATGTGGTGTTGCAATGGAAGTAGGGCTCTAGGTGCGCCTGCCTAGAGCTCTTTTGCTCTGGGGTACTGAAGCTCGTAGAAGATCTGTTCCAACTCCAGGGCAATGTTGACGTTGTGGACGACGACAACGCTGCCATCGTCCTTGACAATCGGTTTGAGCGTGATGGGGGAGAAATTGAGCACTCCTTGGATTCCGGCTGCCAGCAGGCGTTGGAAGGTGTCGGCTGTGGCCGCTTCAGGTACGGTCACGATGGCGACCTTCGCGTTCGACGTGCGCACGACCTCTTCGATACGGCTGGTCGAATAAACCGGCACCGGCAAATTCGCGTCATTGTAGACCATTGGATCGGAGTCGAAACCCGCTACTATCTTGATGCCGTCTTGCTCGAAACCCGTGTAATGCATCAAGGCCTTGCCGATGCGCCCGCATCCGACGATGACCACCTGCTCGGGTTTGTCGGTTTTTCCGAGGATGGTGTTGAGTTTGGCCATGAGCTCGGGAATCTCGTATCCACCCCGTTTCTGGCCATGGATGGCAAGCATGGAAAAGTCCTTGCGCACCACGGCGGCTGAAACTCCAGCGGCATCGGCCAGATTGTGAGCGAACACCTTTTCCAAGCCAAGCGATCTCAGTCGATTAAGGATCCTGTAGTACCGGGTGATGCGAATTACCATCTCATGATTCATCATGTTTTCCCTTTTAATGTGAATTAGTTTACAATAAAATGGCTTTGTGTGCAATATAAATAGAAAGTAATACTAATATATCAGGCTAGAGACAGCTTGTTATTTCCGAACATATTGAACTTTTTATGTCTAAACGCTAGAATATGTGAACAGAAACACAAGAGCTGGAGGTTCCATGTCTGAGTCAAGAGAAGAGATCGAGTTCTCCGATGGGTTGATTGCGTTCATCGAAGAATGGAAACACAAACCAGGTAATTTGATCATGATACTGCACCGGTTGCAGGAAGAGTTCGGGTACGTCTCGCGCGAAGCAGCCGAGAAGGTCGCCAATATGATCGGTACTCCGTTAGCCACGATTTACGGAGTTCTCACGTTCTACCATTTCTTCAAGTTGACCAAACCGGGCAAGCACAACATCCAAGTGTGCTTGGGTACCGCGTGTTACTTGAAAGGGGGAGACCATCTGGTCGATGAACTCAACCATCTGCTGGGAATCCAGCTGGGAGAGGTCACCAGTGACGAGAAGTTCTCAATGGAGGCGGTTCGCTGCGTCGGCTGTTGCGGTCTCGCTCCAGTCATGACGGTCAGCAAGGAGGTCTTTGGGAAAGTCACCAAAGACCAACTGCCGGGGATCATCGCCCAATTCAGCTGACGGTAGGTTTCCGTGCACGCCAGCCTGTGCGACTTCGTTTCCGACATTGTCCAAAACTCGATTGAAGCGCTCTCTTCGCATATCACGCTTTCAATCGATGAGGACGACTCGGTGATGAGGTTCTCCGTGGCCGACAACGGCAAAGGCATGAGCGAAGAGGTGCTGCAAAAAGCGCGCGATCCGTTCTACACCGACGGCATCAAACACGGAAAACGCAAAGTCGGATTGGGCATACCGTTCCTCATCCAAGCCGTCGAGGCTGTCGGAGGGGAGTGGTCGATCGATTCGTTGCCGGGCAAGGGCACGACAGTCTCCTTTTCGTTCGTGTTGGGGCATGTCGACTGTCCACCGGTAGGCGATTTGGTCGGGACACTGAGGGCGCTGTTGGCGTTTCCCGGGGCGTTCGAGCTTGTTTGTCGACGATCGTTGGCTCGCCGTGGCAAGAAGAACTCCTACCGGGTGACCCGCAGCGAACTGGTCGAAGCTTTGGGGGAGGTGCATTCCAGCGGGTCGCTGAATCTCCTGAAGGAATTCCTGCAATCGCAGGAGGACTCGCTGGATGAACAAGGATGATATCCAATCAAGGGCATGCCCCGATAAGAGGAGGCTGTAATGGCTAAGATGACGTTGGAGGAATTGAGGAAGCTTCGCGATGGCAAGAAAGCCGAGATCAAGAAGCGTGACATCACTGGACGCGATACCCAAGTGATCATCGGCATGGGGACTTGCGGTATTGCTGCGGGAGGAAAGGTCGTACTCGATGCATTCCTCAAGGAAATGGACAGCCGACATCTTGAAAACGTTGTCGTCACCCAAACCGGTTGCATGGGGTTGTGCTATGTCGAGCCCACCGTCGAGGTCATCGCCCCCGGCATGCCCCCGGTCATTTATGGCAAAGTCAATGCAAGCGTTGTGAAACGGATCGTGGACGAGCACATCATCGGGAAGCAAATGGTTTCAGATCATGTGTTTGATCGCCCGTCGGCCGATATCATCAAGGATGGGGGCAAATAATGGCATTCAGGAACTACATCTTGGTTTGCGGCGGAACTGCCTGCGAATCGAGCAAATCGGCGGCGATTTACGATGCCTTGGTGGCTGAATGCAGGGCCCAGGGCGTAGCCAACGATGTCCAAGTCGTCAAGACCGGGTGTTTTGGCTTTTGCGAGCAGGGCCCGATCGTAAAGATCCTCCCCGAGGATTCCTTCTACGTGCGGGTAAAGCCCGAAGATGCCAAGGAGATCGTCTCGGAGCATATCGTCAAAGGCCGCGAGGTCAAGCGGCTGCTGTACGATAAGGATTCGAGCAAGAAGCACGCCAAAGTCGAAGACATCAAGTTCTACCAGAAGCAGTTCCGCATCGTGTTGCGCAACTGCGGCTTCATCGATCCCGAGAATATCGACGAGTACATCGCCCGCGAAGGGTATGCCGCATTGGAGAAGGTCTTGTTCGAGATGACACCGGATGACGTCATCAACGAACTCAAGATCGCCGGTCTGCGTGGCCGTGGCGGTGCAGGATTCCCCACATGGATGAAGTGGAATTTCTCCAAACAGGTCGACTCCAAAGAAAAATTCATCGTCTGCAACGCCGACGAAGGCGACCCGGGTGCCTACATGGACCGCTCCACTCTGGAAGGAGACCCGCACTCGGTGCTTGAAGCCATGACGATTGCGGGAAGGACCGTCGGAGCCCACCAGGGTTTCATCTACATCCGTGCTGAATACCCCTTGGCCATCCATCGTCTTGAGGTAGCCATGAAGCAAGCCCGCGAATACGGCTTGCTGGGCCAGAACATCCTCAATTCCGGTTTTGATTTCGACATTGAAATCCGCCTCGGTGCCGGTGCGTTCGTTTGCGGCGAAGAGACGGCATTGCTGGCTTCCATCGAAGGAAGGCGGGGCATGCCGGTTCCCCGTCCGCCGTTCCCGGCCGTCAAGGGATTGTGGGGCAAGCCGACCGTGATCAACAACGTGGAAACATGGGCCAACATCCCGATCATCATCCTCAAAGGTGGAGCATGGTTCGAGCAAATCGGCACTCCCGACTCGCACGGGACCAAGGTGTTCGCCCTTACCGGCAAGATCCGCAACTCCGGTCTGGTGGAAGTCCCGATGGGCACGACCTTGCGTGAAATCATCTACGACATCGGCGGTGGCATCGCCCATGACAAGGCTTTCAAGGCAGTTCAGACCGGAGGACCTTCCGGTGGCGTCATCACCAAAGACTTCCTCGACACCCCGATCGATTTCGGTTCGTTGACCAAACTCGGTTCGATGATGGGTTCGGGTGGAATGATCGTGATGGATGAGGACGACTGCATCGTCGACGTGACCAAATTCTACCTGAACTTCACCGTGGACGAGTCCTGCGGCAAGTGTGCTCCCTGCCGCATCGGCGGCCGCTCGCTGTACAACATCCTCGACAAGATCACCCAAGGAAATGGCACGCTGGACGACCTGGACAAGATGACCGAGATTGGCAGCGCCATGAAAAAGGCTTCGTTGTGCGCCCTCGGCCAGACATCGCCCAACCCGATCCTGTCCACGCTCCATTACTTCAAGGACGAGTATCTGGCCCACATCGTGGACAAGAAATGCCCGTCCGGGAAGTGCAAGAGCCTGATCACCTACTCGATCAACGCCGAGAAGTGCATCGGGTGTACCGCATGCGCCCGCAAGTGTCCAGTTCAAGCGATTTCCGGAGAACGGCGCTCGCCCCATAAGATCGACCCGGCCCTCTGCATCAAGTGCGGAGTCTGTCTCGAAACCTGTAAGTTCGGAGCTGTCGAGATCCACTAGGATCTTGGCCGATGAGGAGGAACCAATTGAGTATCGTCCATATGAAAGTCAACGGCATGCCGGTGGAGGTCGAAGCCGGATCCAATCTCCTTGCTGCCGCTAAGAAAGTCAATGTCAATATCCCGACGCTCTGCTACCATCCCGACGTACCGGCTTGGGCTGCATGCGGCTTGTGCGTCGTGAAGCAGGAGAATGGTCCCAAGTTGTTGCGCGCCTGCGCCACACCGGTTCAGGAAAACCTCAGCATCATCACCCATGACGCCGAGTTGTACCAGATCCGCAAGACCGTTCTGGAACTGATCCTTTCGAACCATCCCAGTTCGTGCCTTACCTGCGGACGGAACGGAACGTGCGAATTGCAGCGCTTTGCCGCTGAATTCGGTATTCGCGAGCAACCGTACGAAGTGCGCCTGCGCGATTTGCCGCGCGACACGAGCACCACCTCGATCATCCTCGATCCGAGCAAGTGCATCAAGTGCGGACGGTGTGTGCAGGTTTGTCAGAAATTGCAAGGGGTGTACGCCCTCGAGTTCATCGGACGCGGGGACCAGACCCTCATGTCGCCGGCAGCCTATCTGCCGCTCAACGACAGTCCGTGCATCAAGTGCGGACAGTGCTCGGCCCACTGCCCCGTCGGTGCGATCTACGAGAAGGATGAGACCCACGACTTCGTGCGGGCGGCATCCGATCCCGCCAAGCACGTAGTCGTCCAAGTCGCTCCGGCGGTGCGCGTTGCCCTCGGTGAGGCTTTCAACCTTCCGGCCGGAACGATCACGACCAAGAAGATTTACAGCGCCCTGCGCCGTTTGGGGGCTGCCAAGGTGTTCGACACCAACTTCTCGGCCGACCTGACGATCATGGAAGAGGGTTCGGAGCTGGTCAAGCGTCTGACTACCGGTGTCGGGGCGATCCCGCAGATCACCAGTTGCTGTCCGGCTTGGACCGATTACATGGAGAAGTATTATCCCGACATGATTCCGAATTTCTCCACCGCCAAGAGCCCGATGATGATGCAGGGCGCCATCACCAAGACCTACTACGCCCAGCAGGCCAAGGTCGACCCGGCCAGCATCTACTCGGTGGCGATCATGCCATGCACGGCCAAGAAATTCGAACGCTCGCGTGACAAGAACATGCAGGCCTCGGGGTATCCCGATGTCGACCTGGTGCTCACCACCCGCGAATTGGCCCGTTTGATCAAAGCTTCGGGAATCGACTTCAACAACATCGATGAAGAGAATGCCGACAGCCCGATCGGACTTTACACGGGAGCGGGCACGATCTTCGGCAACACCGGTGGGGTCATGGAAGCCGCCATCAGGACTGCTTACCACCTCATCACTGGCGATGAATTGTCCAATGTCGACATCCAAGCGGTGCGCGGGATGGAAGGCATCCGCACCGGCGAGGTCGACATCAAGGGCACCAAAGTGAAGGTCGCTGTCGCCCACGGCATGGCCAATGTCTCAACATTGCTCGAGGAGATCCGGGAAGCCAGGGTTGCGGGGAAAGAACCCCCCTATCATTTCATCGAGGTCATGGCCTGTCGTGGTGGTTGTATCGCCGGTGGCGGCCAGCCCTATTCGACCACCGACGAGATCCGCAACCAGCGTATCGCCGGACTGTATACGGACGATGAGCGCAGCACCTACCGCTGTTCCCATAAGAATCCTGAGATCATCGAGATTTATCAGGATTTCTTGGGAGAACCGTTGTCGGAAAAATCGCACCACTTGTTGCACACCACCTATCAGGAACGCCAAGTGTACAAGCACTGATGTCCTCCGTTGATGGAAATCCTTGTCAAGGACCCCGGAATTCCGGGGTCCTTCCTTCGTGTCTCAGATCAATCTTTGCTGAAAGCTAGGCGGATTTCAGTCCTTGGTGTGCAATTCGGCGGCAACCATGTTGGTGCGGAACTCCTCGATGCTGCGCGCTCCCTCCGATTCGTCCACTTTTGTCAACAAGAACGCTCCGGCGATGAACAACACCAGGATGGAGAGGATTCCCAAGCGGTTGCTGCCGGTCCACAGCGTGACGGCTCCGAGCAACAGTGGTCCGATGATGGCAGCGAATTTCCCGAGCATGTTGAAGAATCCAAAGAATTCGGCCGAATACTCGGTCGGGATCAAACGGGTGAAGTAGGAGCGGCTCAATGCCTGGATGCCCCCTTGGAACAATCCAACCATGCAAGCCAGCAAATAGAAATGCCACACCTGGCTCATGAAGAATCCGAGGATGGCGATGAAAGAGTAGGCTCCGATGGCCACCAACAGAGCTTTGCGAACGCCAATGCGTTTGCCGAATGAATTGTAGGCAATCGCCGAGGGGAAGGCCACGAACTGCGTGATCAATAACGCCACGATGAGCGAGGAGGCCGGAAATCCGAGGGCGCTGCCGTAATCCACCGCCATGCGGATGATCGTGTCGACCCCGTCGATGTAGAACCAATAAGCCAGCAAGAAAAGTCCGACAGTTTTCAGGTTGCGCACTGCTTTGAAGGTGATGGCGAACTGCTTGAGACCGGCTTTGACCGCCGAGGAGGCCCGAAGCGCAACCGTATCCTTCGGTTCCTTGACGAACACTAGGATGGGGATGGTGAACAAGGCCCACCAGATGGCTACGGTGACGAAGGCTGCTTTCACGGCGACCACCTCGTCGGCGAACCCGAACACGGCCGGTTTCAGGTACATCAGGACATTCACGAGGAACAACAATCCTCCGCCGATGTAGCCCAGGCCATAGCCGAGCGAAGAGACGAAGTCGACTTTCTTTTCAGATGCGACCACAGGAAGCAGTGCATCGTAGAAGATGAGCGAGCCGGAAAATCCCACCGTGGCAAGGATGTAGAACAATACGGCGAATTGCCAGTTTCCTTGGCTGACGAACCACAATGCTCCCGTCATCACGCACCCCATGAAGGAAAAGGTCGCCAAGAACCTCATCTTATAACTGCCCTTGTCGGCGATCGCCCCCAAGACCGGGGCCAAGACCGCCACGATGACCGCTTCCAAGGAGTTCGCCAGTCCCAAGTAGAAGGTGCTTTCTTGGACTGTGGCGGCGTTCGACCAATACGAACCGAAGAAAATCGGGAAGAATCCGGCCATGACTGTCGTGGCAAAAGCGCTGTTGGCCCAATCGTATAACGACCAGGCGATAATCGAACGACGGGAATCCTGCATGCTGTCCTCCTGATGGAAGCAAGTCGGTTGCCGACCATCATTCTACTCCAACAGCATCGCGCTGTCAGCTGTCGTATTGAATAAGAAGCACCTCATCGCTACAATGACGCCAATTCCTCCCGAGACGGGGAGGGGCATGGCAGGTTGACGATGGAGGTCGCTATGGTCGTATGTAAATTCGGGGGTACATCGTTGGCGGATGCCTCCCAAATCAAGAAAGTTGCGGCCATCTTGGCCTCGGACACCCGTCGGAGTGCAGTGGTGGTGTCGGCTCCCGGCAAGCGCACCAAGACCGATATGAAGATCACCGATCTCCTCTATGCTTGCGAGGCATCGGCAGCCCGTTCCCAACCGTTCGACAAGCAGTTCGCCGAAATCCGGGAGCGCTATCTGGGCATCGTCAGGGAACTCGGGCTCGATCCTGCTTTCATCTTCGGCCAATTGGACGAGGTGGAAAGCTTGATCGCCGCCGGCTCAGGGCCCGATTACGCAGCCTCCCGCGGAGAATACCTCAGCGCTTTGATCGTCGCTGCCTTCTTGGGTTGGACCTTCATCGATGCGGCCGAAGTGGTGGTGCTTGAGGAGGATGGGACGATTGCTGAGCAGACCTATGCCAATGTTGCCGCTGCGACCTCACCAGAGGGGCGCTATGTGTTTCCTGGATTCTATGGGAAAACCCGTCTGGGGAAGGTAAAAACCTTCTCCCGTGGTGGAAGCGACATCACCGGATCGATCGTGGCACGGGGCATGCATGCCGAGTTGTATGAGAATTGGACCGACGTGTCTGGCGTGTTCATGGCTGACCCCCGCATCATCGCCGACGCCAAGGTGATCGACACGATGACCTATCGCGAAGTGCGCGAGCTGGCTGCGGTCGGTTTCAACGTATTCCACGAGGAGGCCATCGCCCCGGTCCGCGATGCCGGCATCCCCATCCGTGTGAAAAACACCAACCACCCCGAGGCTCCCGGAACGGCGATCGTATCCGAACGGGATTGTACCGCGATGCCTTTGATCGGTGTAACGGTCAAGACCGGTTATTGCCGGCTTGTCATCGAAAAGCTCATGTTGCTCAGACACGCCGGGTTGCGCGAGCGTTTGGAAGCCACCCTGCGGACGCTGGGTGTATCGGCGGAGTTTGCAGCGATGGGCATCGATTCAGTCGCATGGTTCTTCCCCTCCTCGCAAGTGGCCAACGGTTTGTTGGCCTCGATCGGTCCCTTGTTGCAGAAGGAATTCGGACTGGATACAGCACTGTGCGAGACTGGTTTCGCTTTGGCGGCAGTCGGAGGCGAAGGCATGAACGGAACGGCAGCACTCATCGCCAAGGCTTGGCCTTCGTTGGCATCTGCCTCGGTCGATGTGTTGCATGTATCCTTCGGCGTGTCGCGGACCACCTGTCTGTTTGCCATCCCCGAGGGCCAAGCCATCACCGCGGTCAAGGCTCTTTACGATGCCTTGTTGCGGTAACTTAACAGACAGGACAATGAAAAAGGCGGGCTTCGAAGCCCGCCTTCCTCATAGCTTTACATCACTTACCTGATGGCCAGTTCAGTCTCATAGTCGAAGAACTTCACCCGGCTCATGTCGGGAGTCAGATTGATTTCCTGCTCGACAGTGAGTCTGACGGTTGGTTCGATCTTCGCCACAGCTTGATGCTTTCCGGCCACGACGTAGATGTGGGTCTCGGAACCGAGCGGCTCGATGACGCTGACTTGTCCGTTGATGGTCTGGTCGGCGACAGGGCCATTCGTGAACCTTACGTCCTCGGGGCGCACTCCGAAGGTGACCTTCTTTCCGGCATAGGAAGCCAACAGCTTGTTCTGTTCTTCGGTGCACTTGAGCCTGAACGAACCTTCATCGAGGAAGAGCTGTTTGCCTTCGGCAACGACATCCATGGTCATGAAGTTCATGGGAGGCGAGCCGATGAAGCCGGCGACGAACTTGTTGTTGGGTTCGTTGTACAGCTCGAGCGGGCCACCAATCTGCTGGATGATGCCCAGCTTCATGACGACGATCTTGTCGGCCATCGTGAGGGCTTCGACCTGGTCGTGGGTGACGTAGATCATCGTGGCCTTCAGCCGGTTGTGCAACGAGGAGATTTCCGCCCGCATCTGCACACGCAACTTTGCGTCGAGGTTCGACAACGGTTCGTCGAACAAGAATACCTTGGGCTTGCGGACGATCGCCCGTCCTACCGCCACGCGCTGGCGCTGTCCACCGGAGAGGGCCTTGGGTTTGCGGTCCAGAAGTTGCTCGATGTCCAAGATCTTGGCGGCTTCACGCACGCGCTGGTCGATCTCGTCCTTGGGGAACTTGCGGATCTTGAGCCCGAACGCCATGTTGTCGTACACGCTCATGTGGGGATACAGAGCGTAGTTCTGGAATACCATCGCAATGTCGCGGTCTTTCGGCGGAACGTCGTTGACCAGCTTGTTATCGATGTAGAGCTCGCCGCTGGTGATGTCTTCCAGTCCGGCGACCATGCGGAGTGTCGTCGATTTCCCACAGCCCGAAGGACCGACAAGAACCACGAATTCCCTGTCTTGGATGTCGATATTGACATTGTCGACAGCCTTTACATTCCCATCGTACACCTTGGAAATGTTCTTAAGTTGTACTGTAGCCATAGAACCCCCTGATTATCTTATTGGCAATAGTGTACCCTGAGCCTAGCCGGTTGTCAACGAAAACCCCTCCAACGTGTGGAGAGAACTAGCCCGAATAAGATTTCTTCCACTCATTCCTCAAATGATTTTTTCCCATCGAGGAGAAGCTGTGGTTTAATGTGGGGT
>CAZJAK010000063.1:0-13050 GCA_964543935.1 uncultured Spirochaetaceae bacterium | reverse complement strand
CATATACCGCCTGAACGTTCAAGCTCCGATAACTAAAATGGGCCCTCTCTGGTTGACAGGGAGGGCTTTATCATCTACATTCAGCCCGTAAATAGTTTAATAAGAAAGAAAACAAGGGAGAAAAGAACGATGTCCGAACAAAAACGGAAGTATGTGTATTTCTTCGGTGAGGGAAAAGCCGAAGGCACTGCCGGCATGAAAAATCTCCTTGGCGGTAAAGGCGCCAATTTGGCCGACATGACCTCGATCGGCCTGCCTGTGCCCCCAGGGTTCACCATCAGCACGGAAGCCTGTGCCTATTACAGCGAACATGACGGAGCCTATCCTGAGGGCATGCGTGAGCAAGTCATGGAACACTTGACCCATTTGGAGCAGGTGATGGGCGCCAAGCTCGGCGATGCAGCCAACCCGTTGCTCGTTTCGGTCCGCTCGGGAGCGGCCCAATCGATGCCGGGAATGATGGACACTGTCCTGAACCTTGGCATGACTCCTGCGAGCGTGCAAGGCCTGATCACCAAGACCGGCAACCCCCGTTTCGCATGGGACAGCTACCGGCGCTTCATGCAGATGTTCGGCGATGTCGTCATGAACGTGCCCCATCATGATTTCGAGCATGCCCTGCAAAGCGTCAAAGATGCCAAGGGCAAGGTGTTCGATACCGATCTGGATGTGTCCGACTTGAAGCTTGTCATCGAGAAGTACCGCAAGATATACCATGACGTGACCAAAGAGGATTTCCCCACCGATCCGATCGAGCAATTGTTTAAAGCGATCGATGCAGTTTTCCGTTCTTGGAACAACGATCGTGCCATCAAATACCGCCAGATGAACGATATCCGCGGTCTGCTCGGCACCGCCGTGAACGTGCAATCGATGGTGTTCGGCAACATGGGCATGACCAGTGGTACCGGTGTGGCCTTCACCCGCGACCCGTCGTCCGGTGAGAACAGGTTCTATGGCGAATACCTGATGAACGCCCAAGGCGAAGACGTCGTGGCTGGGATTCGCACCCCCCAGACGATCGACACGCTCAAAGCTGTCAACGAAGAGGTCTACAACCAACTCGTGGACATTCGTCATCTGCTAGAGAAGCATTACAAAGATATGCAGGACATCGAGTTCACTATCCAAGAGGGCAAGCTGTACATGCTGCAAACCCGTAACGGCAAGCGAACTGTGTTCAGCTGGCTCCGTTCACAAGTCGAGATGGTGGAGGAGGGCTTGATCACCAAGGAAATGGCTGTCAGCCGTGTCCCTGCCGGTGAGTTCAATAAATTGTTCGCTCCTGTCCTCGACGGGAAAGACATCCAAAAACGCGGTATCGTAGAAGTGACCCGTGGTTTGAATGCCTCTCCGGGAGGAGCTTGCGGACAAGTCTTTTTCTCAGCCGAGAAGGCCGAGGAAATGGCTGCCACCGGCCTTGATGTCGTGTTGGCCCGTATCGAGACCAGCCCCGAGGATATCGGAGGCATGGCTGTCTCGAAGGGTGTCATCACATGCCGCGGCGGCATGACCAGCCATGCGGCGGTCGTGGCCCGTGGAATGGGTTGCCCGTGCGTGTCGGGAGCTGGTGAGATTTCCATCGATTATGAGAAGAAAGTGATGAAGGTGAACGGTCAGGTGATCAAAGAGGGCGATTTTGTTTCGCTCGATGGTTTCACCGGGCAGGTGTTCAACGCCCGTATCGAAGTCAAGCCTTCAGAAATCGTCCAGGTGCTCAATGGCTCTATGAAGGCGGATGACTCGCAGTTGTACCGCAACTATAGCAAGTTCATGGCCTATGTCGACGAGATCAAGAGCATGGGGGTGCGGACCAATGCCGATACCCCGACCGATGTGCGCATGGCCGTCAAACTCGGTGCCGAAGGCATCGGATTGTGCCGGACCGAGCACATGTTCTTCGGCGGACAACGCATCATCAGCGTGCGCAAGATGATCCTTGCCAACAACCGCATCGACCGGGAGAAAGCCTTGTCTGAGTTGCTGCCGATGCAACGGGGAGATTTCGAAGAAATTTTCGCGGCACTGCATGGGCTTCCGGCCACCATCCGCCTACTCGATCCGCCTTTGCATGAGTTCTTGCCCAACGACCACACCAGCCGGCATGAGATGGCCCTCCAACTGCACATTTCCGTTGAGGAAATCGCCCAGAAGACTGCCTCATTGCATGAGTTCAATCCGATGCTCGGATTCCGCGGTTGTCGTTTGGCGATCATCTATCCCGAAATATTGCACATGCAGGTGCGGGCCATCATCGAGGCGGCCATCAATGTGAAGCGCAAGGGCATCGAGGTCCATCCGGAAATCATGATTCCCTTGGTCGGCCATTACAAAGAGTTCGAGTTCACCCGCAAGCATGCTTTGGCCACCATCGAGAAAGTCTTTAAGGAAATGAACGATACGGTCACCTATAAGATCGGAACGATGATCGAGGTGCCTCGGGCAGCCATCACCGCCGACGAAATCGCCAAGACGGCCGAGTTCTTCAGCTTTGGAACCAACGACCTCACCCAGATGACCTGCGGTTTCTCCCGCGACGATGCGGCAAGCTTCCTCGGTCCGTATGTGAACGACACCGACAAGCAGTTCTACGAGTATGACCCGTTCGCTACCATCGACATCGACGGAGTGGGAAAAATGGTCAAGATCGCCACCGACTTGGGCCGTTCGACCAATCCTTCGATCAAGTTGGGAATCTGTGGCGAGCATGGCGGAGATCCCAAGACAATTGCGTTCTGCCAGAAGCTTGGTTTGAACTATGTCTCATGTTCGCCGTTCAGGGTTCCAGTAGCCCGTCTTGCCGCCGCCCAAGCCGTGTTGGCCAAGAAATAAATCCCTTCAACGACTGGTTTTCCATAAGGCTGTCCTCAATCGGGCAGCCTTTTGTTTGGCTTACACCCTTGTCATGCGACATCGGATGTCTGTCAGATCCCACACGTTTTTTGTTGCATGCAAGAGGAAAGCTGTCGTAATATTAAAACCGTATCGATATTCATTGGAGGTACCCATGAAAAAAGTCTCTGTATTGCTCATTGCCTTGCTTCTAATCGCGTCCTTGCCCGTCTTTGCCCAAGGAACCACCGATGCTGAAGTGAAGCCTGTCATCCTCAAGTTGTCCGAGGTTCACGCCGAAGGATATCCCACCTCGTTGGCTGACCACGAGTTCGCTCGTCTGGTCAAGGAAAGGACCAATGGCCGGGTCCAGATCGAAGTCTATACCGGCGGGACGCTGTATGGTCAGGAAACCGCTGCCATCGAAGCCTTGCAGGTCGGTGACCTTGCCTTCGCCCGCGTTTCCGCGTCGCCCGTCGCCAGTTATGTCCCGGCTCTCAACGCCATCCAGATGCCCTACCTGTACAACAACTCCAAGCACATGTGGGCGGTCTTGAACGGCGAAGTAGGCCAGAAGATGTTGGCGGACATCGAGAAGTCGGGCTCCGGATTGATCGGGTTGTGCTATTACGATGCTGGCTCGCGGTCCTTCTACCTCACCAAAGCTGTCAATAAAGTCGCCGACATGGCCGGCTTGAAGATTCGCTTGCAGAACAACAAGATGATGGTGCGCATGGTTGAATTGCTCGGAGCCACCGGTGTGACCGGAATCGGTCCGAACGATGTCTACTCCGCCATCACTCAAGGCGTGATCGACGGTGCCGAGAACAACTGGCCGACCTACCAGAACATGGGCGACTACGAAGCGGCCAAGTTCTACATTCTCGACCAGCACACCAGAGTGCCCGAAATCCTGCTCGGTTCTGCCGCTGCCCTCAAGAAGGTGAACCCGGCCGATATGGAGATCATCAAGCAGGTGGCCAAGGAGACCCAAGAGTTCGAAATCGCCGCTTGGGCCAAGAAGGAAGCCGAGTCGGAGAAGATTGTCCGCGCTGCCGGAACAACCGTCATCGACCTCAGCCCGGCCGCCTATGCCGAATTCCAGAGCAAGATGGCTCCGTTGTACACCGAGTTTGGTGCTGCCTATACCGACATCATCAACCAGATTAAAGAAGTCGGCAAGAACTTCAAGTAAACGGATGTCCTGAACGACTGTCACAGGGGGACGTTTCTCGTTCCCCTGTATTTCTATCCAGGGAGAGGTGAACGGCATGGAACTGCAAAAACAACCAAAGAGCCGGGTGCGTGGGTGGCTTGAGGACAACCGACTCGTCCCCGACCGCACCCGAATGCATGGTCCGGCGATGATCCCCGAATTGTTGCGGGTATTCAACCATTGGGCCCATAAGATTCTTCTGTACATCTCGCAAGTCGCCCTCGCGGTCATGGTTGTGTTGGTGATCATGACGGTCACCTTGCGTTATGTCTTCAGCACCGGCATCGGCTGGGCCGAGGAAGTCCCCGTGCTGCTGGTGACATTGTTCGCCTTCCTGGCTTGCGCCATCGGGGTGCGCGACCACATGCACATCTCGGTGAATATCGTTTACAACCTCTTTCCGAGCAACGGCAAGATCAGGAAGGCCATGGACATCTTTTCCGATGTCTGTGTGTTGCTGTGCGGCTTGTTCTTGATGTTTTTCGGCACCACCTATGTCTCGCGCTTGATGAACTTGACCGGGACGCTGCCCATGACGGGGTGGCCGACCTTCATCCAATACCTGCCGGCTCCGATGGCCGGTTTCGTGATCACCTTCGACTCGGTCCTGTTTCTGACTGGAATCCTCAAGAAGGATGACTTGTTGTACTCGGAGAAGGAGGTTGACTATACCGAGTTGTTGAAAGAACAGCGCTTGGAAGCCAAAACGGCATCGTCGAACGACGGGGGGGATGTGCAATGAATACCGCCTCACTTGCCATGATCGTGTTGTTGGGGGGATTTTTCCTGCTCATGTTCCTCAAGGTGCCCGTGACATTCTCGCTGTTGATCGCAACGCTCTGTTCCGCTCTCATCAACGGGACGAACCTTACCGTCATGGTGCGGATGATGATCGATGGAGTGAGCAACTTCGCCTTGCTGGCGATTCCATTTTTCATCTTGATGGGCGAGATCATGTCGGCCGGGAAAGTATCCGACAAAATCATCGATTTGGCCAACCTCATCGTCGGCAGGTTCAAAGGAGGCTTGGCCTACGTGAACTGTGTCGACTCGATGTTCTTCGGCGGCATATCGGGCTCGGCTGTGGCCGATGTCTCGTCGTTGGGTTCGGTAGTCATCCCGCTCATGGAGAAGCAAGGCTACAACCGTGAATTTGCAGTCGGATTGACTGTGGTCACCTCCTGCCAAGGGGTACTGATTCCACCGAGCCACAACATGGTCATCTATGCTTTGGCAGCTGGCGGGGGAGTCTCAATCGGCAGGATGTTCATGGGCGGTGCTATTCCCGGAGTGTTCCTCGGACTGTCGATCCTGCTGTATTGTTTTATATTCAGGAACCACTACAAATTCCCGGGTGGTATACGCATTGGGGTGGGCGATGCGGTCCGTTGGATCAAATTCAGCTCCTCCACTGAAAAGCGCTGGAGCCATACTCATAAACCGGAAACCTGGGTAGTCATATCGAACCCGTGGTTCACTTGCGAGATGGGTAAATGCATCCAAATCATCGTGAATGCAATCCTGCCGTTGATGACCATCGTCATCATCATGGGTGGAGTGGGGTTGGGAATCTTCACCGCCACAGAGAGCGCTGCCATCGCCTGTTTCTACACGTTCGTCCTGACATATTTCATATTCCGGACAGCGAAATTGAGGGATTTCGGCCATATCTTGAAAAATACCCTCAGGACTCTGGCAGTGGTCCTCAGCTTGATCGCCACAGCCAAGGCATTCGCCTACATGATGACAGACCTGCGTATCCCCGCCATGATCACCAATTGGCTTGTGGCGGTGACCGACAACAAGTACCTGTTGCTGTTCATCATCAACATCCTGTTGTTGGTATTGGGATTTTTCATGGATATGGCACCGCTGATCATGATCATGACGCCGATTCTGTTGCCAGTGGTGACCGGTCCCGTGATCGGCATGAATCCGATCCACTTCGGCATCATGTTGATCTTCAATTTGGCGGTCGGTTTATGCACGCCACCGGTCGGCAGTGCCTTGTTCGTTGGATGCGCGGTCGGCAAAACGTCGTTGGAAAAGACCAGCAAGAGCATGCTGGGCATGTTCGTGGTCATGTTCATCTGCCTGATGGTCATCACCTATGTTCCCTCATTCTCCTTGTGGCTGCCTTCGGTTGTGTTCTGAAATTCCATTCCTTATCCATAAACAACAAGCTCCGGTGGGTCAAACCAACCGGAGCTTGCTGTTTCAGCCAAAAGTGGGAATTGAACCCACGACCTGCGCATTACGAGTGCGCTGCTCTACCGCTGAGCTATTTTGGCATCAGTGCGAACGGCACTAAGGTAGCGGATTTCAAGGGGAAAAGCAAGTGGTCGTGTCATCCTATTGACCAACGGCGGTGTTGTCCGTACTGTATGTCAACGGGTCTATCCCGCATTGGAGAGTCAGTCCTGGAAAAGAAATTCACCCGGCACAATGCCGAAACTTCGATATCTGAAGACATGGTCGTCCGCATCCATATGAAACGCAGAGCGTTGGTCCAAGGCACCTCGTGGACGCCGAGCGTGGCTGAGTTCTTCATGGAACTCTATCCCGATTTCATCGAGAGCGGCTTTTTGCTCTCTGACATGCCCGATTTGTATGAAGAGGACGATGAAACATGAGGGTGTTGGGCATAGAAACATCGTGCGATGAATGCTCGGTCGCTGTGGTCGACGATGGATGCACGATACTGAGCAATGTGGTCGCCACACAAATAGCGTTGCACAAGCCCTACCAAGGGGTGGTGCCTGAGATCGCCTCACGCCTTCACACGCAATGGATCTCTCAAGTTGTCCACAGCGCCCTGAAGCAAGCGGGGACGACGGTGCAAGCCATCGATGCGGTGGCTGTGACCAACCGCCCGGGTTTGCTCGGTTCGTTATTGGTGGGTGTGAATTTCGCCAAGGCCTTCGCTGCCGCCCGTTCGCTGCCCCTCATCGGCATCGACCACATCAGGGCCCATTTGTATGCCAGTCAAGTCGAGCATCCCTTGCAATACCCTTATCTGGGGGTGCTTGTCTCGGGGGGTCATACCGTCATCTGCAAGGTGAATGGTTATGACGATATCGAGGTGTTGGGAACAACCATCGACGATGCCATCGGGGAAGCTTTCGACAAAGTCGCCAAGCACTACAAGCTTGGGTACCCCGGTGGAGTCATGATCGACAAACTCGCCCAAAACGGAGACCCGTTGGCGTTCTTGTTTCCTGGACCGTCGTTGCAAAAGGGCGACCACCCCTATGATGTATCCTATTCGGGGTTGAAAACCGCGGTGATCAACCAGTTGGACAGTTTTTGGAACGGCACAGCAGAGAAATCACCCGAGAACATCGCCGCTTCCTTCCAACGGGTTGCCGTCAATATTTTGACCAAAAGGGTCCGTAAAGCACTTGAGGATACCGGCCTTACTCGATTGGCCGCCGGGGGTGGGGTGGCGGCGAATTCCCTGATTCGTAAAGAACTGAAATCGATACAAGGGGTCGAGGTAGCCTTTCCATCGATGAAGTTGTGCACCGACAACGGGGCGATGATCGCTGCCTTGGGGTATCGTTACCTGGCCGACGGAGTCACTTCTGGATACGATTTGGGCGCATCGGCGCGGGTGTCGGCTTTCAAGAAACAGTACCCGTGAAAGGCCTAAAAAGGGCAAAGAGCGGAGGTATTGACAATATTGCGGTGTTCCAGTACATTGCAACCGGATTTGATAGTTGGGATGTAGTGTAATGGTAACACTGCAGATTCTGGTTCTGCCTTTAGGGGTTCGAGTCCCTTCATCCCAGTCACCCATTATGGTCCCTTCGTCTATCGGCTAGGACGAGAGATTCTCAGTCTCTAGAGAGGGGTTCGATTCCCCTAGGGACTAAAAGCCAGCCTTCCAAGGCTGGCTTTTTCATGCGATTGCGTGTAGGATACTCACGCAAAGGATATGACATGATCGCTGCTTCCAACATCTCGCTTTCGTACGGCACCCAAGTACTATTCAAGGAGGTGAACATCAAGTTCACCCCAGGCAATTGCTATGGGATCATTGGAGCTAACGGTGCCGGCAAGTCGACTTTCCTTAAAATACTCGCAGGTGAGATCGAATCCGATACCGGAGAGATCATCGTCACGCCCGGGGAACGCCTAGCGGTGCTCAAGCAGGATCACTTCGCCTATAACGCCTATACAGTCATCGAGACGGTCATCATGGGCTACGAACACCTGTATAGCGTGATGAAGGAGCGTGACGAGATCTATGCTAAAAGCGATTTCAGCGAGGAAGACGGCATCAGGGCCGCCGAGCTCGAGGGATTGTTTGCCGAACTGGGGGGTTGGGAAGCGGAAGCGCAAGCGGCGGTAATGCTCAGCGGTTTGGGGATCCCGGAAAAGCTGCAGTCTTCCCGCATGTCCGATATCGAGGATAATTTGAAAGTCAGGGTGTTGCTTGCCCAGGCTTTGTTCGGAAATCCGGACATCCTCCTTCTCGACGAACCCACTAACCATCTGGACCTTGAATCGATTCATTGGCTGGAGAATTTTCTCGAGGAATTCAACAATACCGTCATCGTTGTTTCACACGACCGCCATTTCCTCAATTCTGTCTGCACCCATGTCGCCGACATCGATTATGGCAAGATCCAGCTGTATGTCGGCAACTATGATTTCTGGTACATGTCCAGCCAATTGGCTGCCAAGCAGATGAAGGACGAAAAACGGCGCCGTGAGGACAAGATTGCCGAACTCAAGGAATTCATCCAGCGTTTCAGCTCGAACCTTTCCAAAGCCCGACAGGCCACCAGCCGCAAGAAACTGATCGACAAGCTGACCATCGACGATATCAAACCATCATCGCGCCGGTTCCCGTATGTCGCATTCAAGCCCGAACGGGAATGCGGCAAGAACATCCTCGAAGTGAAGAACTTGACCAAGGTGATAGATGGCGAGATAGTGCTCGACAATTTCAGCATCACGATCAACAATGGCGACAAAGTCGCCTTTGTCGGTCCCAACCATTATGCCAAGACAGTGTTCTTCGAGATCATCAGCGGAAGGATGCAACCCGACAGCGGCAGTTATGAATGGGGGGTGACGACCAAGCAGAGTTATTTCCCCAAGGACAATGCCTTTTACTTCGTGGATCATATCAGCATCACCGACTGGCTGCGCCAGTTCTCCATTGAAAAAGACGATACATTCGTGCGCTCGTTCCTCGGCAGGATGTTGTTTTCGGGTGATGAATCGCTTAAGGATTGCACGGTGCTCAGCGGGGGGGAGAAGGTAAGGTGCGTGTTGGCGAAGATGATGCTCGAGGCGGGCAATGTCTTGATTTTCGACGAGCCGACCAGCCATTTGGACCTTGAGGCGATCAGCGCGCTCAACGATGGTCTCATCGCATTCACCGGAGTGGTGCTGTTCAACAGCCACGACCACCAATTCGTCGATACGATCGCCAATCGGATTATCGAATTCGCACCGAGGGGCAATGTGATCGACAAGATCAGCAAACTTGAAGAATATCTTGATAGCGCCGATGTACGGATGCTGCGCGACAAATACTACGGTCAACATAACAGCGTCACTATTTGACTGAGGAGGTGCCCCGATGTTGTTGGTCATGGATATTGGCAACACCAATGTGGTGATGGCGGTTCACGATGGCCAGCGCTGGATCGGCAACTGGCGCATCTACAGTGATTCCAAGAAGACCAGCGACGAGTATTTCGTCATCGTTGAACGTCTGCTCGACAACGCTGGTTTTTCTGGACAGGACATGAAGCACGCCATCATTTGCTCGGTCGTGCCCAACCTTACCCGTGCATTCCAAAAGGTTGTGCGCCAATACACCGGCTTCGAAGCCGCCATGGTGACGCACGACAGCTGTCCCGGCATCGTGCGCTCCAGCATCCCCCCCGAATTGGGCTATGACATGCTGGCCAATGCGGTCGCCGCCCGGAACCTGTTTCCCGACCAAGCCGTCGCGATACTCGATTTCGGTACCGCACTTACCTTGACGGTCGTCTCTGCCGATGGAATGTTATTGGGAGCCGCAATCGCTCCTGGATTGATCACGGCAGTGAACTCGCTGTTCCTGAATACCGCTCAGATACCCCAAGTGCAATTGCGTCTTCCCGAAAAAGCGATTGGACGTGATTCCGAACAGGCCATCAGAAGCGGCATCATGTTCGGCTATTGCGGTCTGGTCAAGGAATTGATCGCCCGTGCCGAAGATGAGATTGGCTGCCGCTTGAAGGTCATCGCGACGGGAGGCTTGTCGGCCACCATCGCACCGCTGATCGGCCGAATCGACGTAGTCGCTCCGTTGCACACCCTTGATGGGTTGCGCCTGATGGTGCCGCCGCTATCCTGACAGCCCCATCACAAGACAAAACGACCAGAGCGCATGATAACGGTTTTCTTGCCGTCTCGCGATACGGCCGTGACATCCATGTCGGATGAACCGACCATGAAATCGGTATGGGTGAGCGATGTGTTGCAGCCAGCTGCCTGCAAGTCCTCGTCGCTCGACAAGGTCGAGCCATGAGCCAGGCACGTCGGATAGCCCGCTCCCAATGCCAGATGGCATGAGGCATTCTCATCATAGAGGATGGAACCGAACACCTTGCCGCTGGCGGCTAACGGAGAACTTTCGTCAACCAGCGCTACTTCTCCCAACCTGCGGGCGCCTTGATCGATCTTGAGGAAGTTGTCCATCACGCCCTGGCCGACACGGGCTGTACAGGATGTCACCAACCCATTTTTGAATGTGAACGTCACATCCTCGACCAGCGAATCCATCACCGAGACCGGCCGGGTGGTGTGGACATATCCTTCGGCACTAGCGAGGTCGGGTACGGTGAAAACCTCCTCGGTCGGTATGTTCGGAAGGAACCATGTCCCGTTGGGAAGCGGATCACCGCCACCGAACCAGCGGTGTTCTGCCCTGAATCCGATGGTGAGATCGGTTGCCGGTGAGGAAAAATGCAACTTCGCAATGTGCAAGGCATCAAGCGTGGCGCAGCGTTCGGTCAGGCGTGCGGAATGTTCGATCCAGGCTTTGCTTGGATCGGGCGCATCCAAACGCAAAATTGGTGCAAGCGTTTCCCATAGGTCTTCCACCGTGGCTTGTTCTCCCAGCACTTTGCGGGCCCACACTGGTCCGGGAGCGCAAATAACACACCATGGATGCTCGTGCCGCATCCTGCTTTGACGATACAAGGCCGACCATGTGCTGGCCGCCTTGCGCATGGCCGAAAGCTTGACGGCATCGGCATCGGCGAGCCAATGACGGTCCTCGGTATTGTCGATGCGCACGTAGGCCCAATCCTTGACCATCATTTCGTAATCGATCTGACGCTGGTAATCGGGCAACACCGTTACCTCCGCTTCCTGCTGTGCGTCGATCCTTGCCCTGGTGAGCTGGGGATCGTCGATGTCGACCACCACCTGCAAGGCGCCTAGTTTGTAGGCGGTCTCGGCGATCAAGCGGGCGAACGGATACGTTCCGTAACCGGTCTTGATCAATAACGATTGACCTTTTCGCAGTGAGATGCCGCTTTGGACGACCAATGCGGCATACGATCGGGCATACTGATCGAACTTTTTCATAAGCTCTCCTTGTCTGAATGCAGGAAATTATTGAATAAATAAGCCATTATGCATGATAGTCGTAACAAATTCATCGCTGTCCAAAGAATCGACTCGCAAAGAGCCATCCCCGAACGGAACCCTGAAACGGATGTCGCTGGCGTTGCAACCCGTTTCTTGTTGCAAGTGGTACGCATCTTCGTACATGTCCAATGCCTCGAGGTGGCTGGACTCGCCCATGCCGAAGAGGATGCTGCTTCCGGCATTCTCGTCGAATCCGCAATATCCAGTGGCGAAAGAAAGTTGCGCTAGTTGTACATCTTGGTCGACCAACGAGACTTCGCCCAAGTATCTGGCGCCTTCGTCGAACTTGAAGGCAAGATCCAGCAATTCCTTGCCATGGGTCGCATCGTAACGCACGACTTTCCCCGATTCGAATTCGAACAAGGCTCCCTCGACGGTTCCCCCCAGCAACGGGAAGGAGCGCGAGGCGCACAGGACTCCATTCGTCACCTGCCGATCGGGCAACATGGTGACCCGGTCCAACGGCAAACGAGGCAGAAACGTCCTGCCCGAAGCAAGGCGGAGCACACCATTTCTCCAGCGCGATTGCTGAACCAAGGCGACGGTCAAGTCGGTCGACGCTGTAGTGATGCGCAGATGCTGGCTATCCAACCGGTTCAAATCGGACATGCGTCGGTTGATGAGCACTGTTTGTTCTTTCCAAGCCTGGACCGGGTCGTCGCGATCGAGTTTTAGAACTGGAGAGAGGAAACTCCACAAGTCTTGCTCGACAGCATACGGTCCAAGCACCGCTTGGGCTAGGTGGGGACCGGGTACGGCCACCACCGCCCAGGGGGCGACGGGGCGGTCAAGCTGCGGTGGTGCCAAATTGCCGGCTTGTTGCAACAAGGCGAAATCACGCACGATGGCATCAGGTGGTTGACCGATGGGGATGCGTTGCTCTGTGTCATCCAAACGCAACAGGACATATCCACTGGGATTGTGGGGCGAAAGTTCGTGTTCAACAGGGACGACGTGCAGCGCATCGCGGGGATGGCCCTCGTCAATGACGACCACACTGACCTGTTGCAGGGTGATTTCACTGGCAACCTGAGCCAAATCCAAAGCGAATTCGACATGGGAAGGGTCGGTATTGATCGACAATCCTTCGTCTTGCTGCAAACCTAGCACCGCATGCACGATGATGTCCATGTATCTTTTGAGATAATCCATAGGGCTCCTCAACGACGATCGAGTTTCCATGATATACCACAAGGACAAAAAAAACCAAGGGTGGCTCGGAAATCCGGGTATTGACCATGTCTGGGCTTTCCTGTATATATTTCAGACGTTACCGACATATGCATGCGCCTGTGGTATAGTGGTATTACCTCAGCCTTCCAAGCTGAAGAGGCGGGTTC
>CAZJAK010000062.1:0-13055 GCA_964543935.1 uncultured Spirochaetaceae bacterium | reverse complement strand
AAGACACCATCAAGGAGATCAAGCGCCAGGCCAGGATGATCAAGGACAAGGAAGAGCTTGCTCAGGTAGCCTGCATCAGCGCCAACAACGACCGCGAGATCGGTGACGAGATCGCCAATGCAATGGAGACTGTCGGCAAGGACGGCGTCATCACCGTTGAGGAATCCAAGACCATTGAAACGACCACCCTTTTTGTGGAAGGCATGCAGTTCGACCGCGGTTACCTGTCTCCTTATTTCGCCACCAACCGCGACACGATGGTCTCCATCCTTGAGGATCCCTACATTCTCATCTACGACAAGAAAATCTCCAACATGAAGGATCTCTTGCCGATTCTCGAGAAGGTAGCCCAAGCCGGCAAGCCCATCCTGATCATCGCTGAGGATGTCGATGGCGAAGCCTTGGCCACCCTGATTGTGAACACCATCCGCGGAACCCTTACCGCCGTGGCCGTCAAGGCCCCTGGGTTCGGCGACCGCCGCAAGGCCATGCTCGAGGATATCGCCATCGTTACCGGTGGCCAAGTCATCACCGAAGAGCTTGGGCTCAAGCTTGAGAACACCGACATAACCCAACTCGGCCGGGCCAAGACCGTCAAGGTCGAGAAGGACAACACCACCATCATCAATGATCCGGGCAAAAAGCAGCCCGAGGTCAAAGACCGCATCAGCCAAATCAAGGCCCAAATCCAGGATACGACCAGCGACTATGATCGCGAGAAGCTCCAAGAGCGCCTCGCCAAGTTGGCCGGCGGTGTGGCGGTGATCAATGTCGGCGCAGCGACCGAAGTCGAGTTGAAGGAGAAGAAGCATCGGGTCGAAGACGCCTTGTCGGCGACCAGGGCCGCTATTGAGGAAGGCGTCATCGCCGGTGGCGGTGTGGCCCTTATCCAGGCTGCCCGCTCCCTCGAATCCAAGAACCTCTCCAACCTCACTGAGGAAGAGGCCATCGGGTACAAGATCGTGCGTCGTGCCCTCGAGGAACCCATCCGCCAGATTGCCGAGAACGCTGGTCTGGACGGTGCGATCATCGCTGAAAAAGCCAAGACCGAGAAGCCGGACGTTGGATTCGACGCCGCCAAGATGGTCTGGGTAAACATGTTCGATGCCGGTATCACCGACCCGGCCAAGGTAACCCGCAGCGCGTTGCAGAACGCCGCATCGATTGCCTCGTTGATCCTCACTACCGAGTGTTCGATCACCGACATTCCCGCTCCCGAACCCCCGGCTCCCGCTGGTGGCGCCGGTGGCATGGGTGGCATGGGCGGCATGATGTAAGCCGTCAGGCACACCTGCTCAATCAGGGGGATCGCTCCAGGGCGGTCCCCCTTTTTCCGTATCATGACCGTCAGGATTAAGATGTGTATTTTAGTGTTTAATGGGGTCAAGACTTCAAACTTGACTACCCGTACCGTAACGTGCTACGTTAAGCGGTGCGTATATTTCGATACCCAATAGCGAGGTTTGAATAGTATGGATGCATTGCTGACCACCTTGGGAACCCAAGGGGCCGCTACAGGCGGAACGGCAAGCTCGACAGGTTCGATGACCACGACGTTCATCACCTTCGGCCTGATCATTTTGATTTTCTATTTCCTCATCATCAGGCCCCAGAAGAAGCGTGAGAAAGAGACCAAGAACATGCTGGCATCGATGAAGAAAGGCGACAAGATCGTCACCATCGGCGGGATCCGCGGCACGATTGCCTCGGTGAAGGAAACGACTGTGGTCGTCAAGGTCGACGACAACGCCCGCATCGAGTTCTCCAAGAACGCCATCGCCCAGATCTTGGACAGAAAGCCTGACGCGGCAGCTCCAGCCAAAGAGGAGCCCGCTCCCAAGGCTGAGGAGAAGGTCGAGAAAGTCGAGGCTCCGGCCAAGAAGAAGTCCGCCAAGGTTTCTCAACAGAAGGTCGAGGATGCCGTGACGGTCGAAGAGAAGCCGGCGACCGAAGAAACGAAGCAAGAAGAGACAGTTTGAGCTCACACTGAGTCATGGAGAGAATCATGAAAAAACGAGGGCGTTTGTTCATCGTTCTTCTGGTTGTGGTGCTGTGCGGGGTGTTCCTCTATCCCACCATCAAATGGTACGCGTTCGTACCCCAGGAGACCAAGGATATCGTGACCGGGTCGAAAACCCAGATCAAGGAGTATGCGAGCGGGCAGGCTTCCAAAGACGTGCGCGCGCTGAAAGCTTTGGTCAAGTCTGATCCGGACGGCAAGTTGCCTGATCAATACGCTTACTTGGCTAAAACAGCCAAGGAATATTACCAGAGCGTCAAGCTTGCGGTTCCCCGCACCTGGACGGTCAAGGCGTTGTTGGCAGGCTTCTCTTCGGAACAAGCGTTGCTCGACGAGATTGAAAAAACCTACCGGACCGAGTTCTTGGAGCTGAAGGACCTGAGCGTGAAAGTCCTGCAACTCGGTCTCGACCTCCGCGGAGGCATGAGCATCCTGCTCGAGGCAGACCCGGCTGCTTATGAAGCCCGCATGGGCAAGTCCCTGACCGCCGAGGAGGTAACCGCCTTGGTCGAGCAGGACATCGCCATCCTCAATGAGCGCATCGACCAGTTCGGCGTGACCGAACCCGATATCCGCTTGCAGGGCTCCGACCAGATTTTGGTCGAGATACCCGGAGCGGCCGATCCCGAGCGGGTCAATTCCTTCCTCAAAGGGAAAGGTTCATTGACCTTCCAGATTGTCGACCAAGAGTTGACCACTCAGTTGCAGGCTTTCATCGCTGAGAATCCCAGCGAGATCTTGACCGATGCGGGGAAAATCAAGACTCCCGATTTCATCCCGGCCGGCAAGATCGTGGCTGGCAGTTACAAGAAGGACGCTTACGGGCTCGACGACCTTGAAACCTATGTGGTCCTCAACGAAGAAATCGGCCTGGACGGAATCCACATCGCCGATGCCATCCCCAGCAGCAATCCGGTCACCGGACAACCGACGGTCAATTTCAAGCTTGACTCGACCGGTGGTGAAATCTTCTATAAGCTGACTTCGACCCATACCAACGAGACGATGGCTGTCGTACAAGACGGCAAGGTCAAAGCCATGGCCACCATCACCGAACCAATCCGCAGCGACGTGCAGATCACCGGATTCTCGACCCAAGAAGCCACCGACCTGTCCATCACCCTCAAAACGGCCGCTTTGCCGATTGAACTTACCGTTACCAGCCAACAGGCTGTTGGAGCATCACTGGGCGAAGATACGGTCCAGGCCGGATTGCTTGCGATGATCATCGGTCTTGTGCTGGTGTTCCTCTTCATGGTTGCGATTTACAGTGGCAGCGGATTGTTTGCCGATATCGCTCTCTTGTTGAACATCGTGATCATGCTTTCGGTGCTTTCAGCCTTCAATTTGACGTTGACCTTGACCAGCATTGCCGGCCTCGTGCTCACGGTCGGTATGGCGGTCGACGCCAACGTGATCATTTACCAGAGGATCAAAGAAGAACTGGCGGTGGGCAAGAGTGCCCAAGCTTCGGTGAAGGCCGGTTTCTCCAAAGCGTTCTGGACCATCATGGACGCCAACGTGACGACAATCATCGCCGCCTTGGTGCTCTCCCAACTTGGCTCCGGTTCGGTCAAGGGCTTTGCCAATACCCTTGCAGTCGGTATTGCAAGTTCGATGTTCTGCTCGTTGTATGTGGTGAAGCTCATGTTCGATGCAAAAGTGTCGGGCAAGAATCCTCGGCTGAGCATCAGCTGGAGGAGGGATAAATAATGGCTACACGAATTTTCCACACTACCAAATACCGCTTCCTTGCGGTCGGCCTGTCCGCCCTGTTCATGATCGCTGGAATCTTGGCTTTCGTGATTCTTGGCGGATTCAATCTCGGCATCGACTTCCAAAGCGGGTTTTCGCAGAAGTTCCAAATTGCGCAACCAGGGCTCACTCTGACGAATGCCGGTAAGGATGTGGTGACGGTCGATGTCGTCTCTGGCAACGTCTCCGTATCGGTACGCAGTACTGAGAGAGGGATTGTGTATCATGAGTTCACCACTGCCGAATATCCTACGATAGCGGCGCTTGCTTCGGCCATCTCGGGGAAGATTCAAGGCGTGACAGCGACAGCGGTTGCCCCGCAGGCTCCCACGACCGACATCATCACGGGTTTCGGTTTGCCGGCGGTCATCGGTGCTGCCCCGTTCACCCTCAGCAGCGCAAACTCGGACACTAGCGACTTCGTGACGATCGATGAAGTGCGAAACGCCATCGGCCAAACAGCCCAAGTGCAGATAGTCGGTGATGCCTACAAACAGATTTTCCAAATCCGTTTGGGCAACGATTCGGGAACGACTCAGGAGCAACTCTCCGAACAGGTTGGGAACGCCCTCAAAAACGCTTTCGGCCAAGATCGGATTGTCATCTTGCAAACCGATTTCGTGGGGCCGAAGTTCTCAGCTTCGCTGGTGGCCGGGTCCATCTTGTCCGTGTTGGTGGCCGTGGCCTTGATCTTGGTCTATGTATGGTTCAGGTTCAAGATCAGTTACGCCTTGGCTGCAATCATCACGTTGGCCCATGACACGTTGGCATTGGTTGCTTTCATCGTCATCTTCCAGTTGGAAGTGTCCAGCACCACCATCGCCGCCCTCTTGACCATCATCGGATACTCGCTGAACAACGTCATCGTCATCTTCGACCGGATTCGCGAAAACCGCAGGATCATCAAAGACGTGGACTTGTTGACGATGATCGACACCAGTGTGAGCCAGTCTTTGTCCCGCACGATATTCTCTTCGCTCACGACGGTCTTGGCCATCCTTCCGTTGGCCATTCTGGCATCGGGCGCCATCGAGTTGTTCGCCATCGAGATGGTCTTCGGAGTTGCCGTAGGCGCGTATTCCAGCAACATGCTTGCACCGGCTCTCTTGTACTGGATCACCAAGAACAAAGGTTTGGCCGCCCCCAAGGCCGTGGCTGCCGGTTCAACGGAGAAGGAAGAGGAGGAACAGGCCGCATCTGTTGTTTCTGCCGACCTCGAAATCCCGTCTGTCGAACGGAAGTTGCGGGGTAAGCGGCAAGAGAAGAAATAACGGAATGTGGGGGACTCCCCGTTGCGCTTGATAGCCATGAGCCGCTGGACAGCATATACTGTACCGGCGGCTTATGTGTTTCTTGATCGTCTGGGTGTGAATCGGAGGAAGCGTTGGAAGTAATCCTTTCCAAATCCATGGGATTCTGCATGGGTGTCAAGCAAGTGGTCGACTTGGCCCATGAATGCTTGCGCCTTGCTGCTGAACAAGGTGTCCCCGCTTACTCGATCGGGTGGTTCATCCATAACCAACGGGTGGTGAACCAGTTGGCAGTCCTTGGTTTACGCCACATCGAGAAACCAACAGACGGCAAACCGGGCGTGGCCCTTATCCGGGCACACGGCATCACCGACACGCTAAGGCAATCTTTTCTCGAAGCAGGCTTTACTCTCATCGACGGAACCTGCCGCAATGTGCAGGCATCGCAAACCATCATCCGCGATACCGACCGGTCCGATCATGTGGTCATCGCCGGAATCGCTGGACACAGTGAGACAATCGCGCTAGCCGGTGTGAAGGACGCGGGCGGGAATTCCATCGCTTGCCATGTCGTGCAGAATACCGATGACGTCCATGACCTGCCCGATGCACAAGGAACGTGGATCCTTATGACTCAGACGACCTTGCCAGCGTCTGAATACAAAGCTATCCTGCAAGCAATGAAAGATAAATACGGGCCTTCGTTGGTGGTGGGCAACCACCTCTGTCCGGGTGCTTTGCGCCGGAACAAGGCCTTGGACGAACTGTGTAGCCAAGTGGAGGCGGTGGTGGTGGTCGGTGGCAAAAACAGTGCCAATACGATGGCCTTGGTTCGTCTGGTCGAAGAGCACGGCAAGCAGGCCTTCCATGTTGAATCGGCATCTGAGGTCACTGATGCGATGCGTGCTTTCAGTCGGATGGGACTGACAGCCGGGACCTCGACGCCGCAATCCGACATCGATGAAGTCCACCGGGCCTTGAAGGGTAACTGACATGGCGGAATACCAACGGTTGTGTTCATCTGAAGAGATCCTTGAAACGATCCGCACGAAAAAAGCCTTCATTTGCGACATGGATGGGGTGATCTATCACGGCAACAAGCTAATTCCAGGAGTGGAAGAGTTTGTCGGTTGGCTGCAGAAACAGGATAAGCGCTACCTGTTCTTGACCAATTCAAGCGAGCGTTCTCCGATGGAGTTGCGTTTGAAACTGCGCAGGCTGGGCCTTCAAGTGGATGCCGACCATTTCTACACCTCTGCGTTGGCCACCGCTGGGTTCCTCTCGTCGCAGGTCCCCCACGGGACCGCCTACGTCATCGGTGAAGCGGGCTTGATCAACGCCCTCTACGACGTGGGGTACACGATGAACGATGTGAACCCGGATTATGTCGTGGTCGGGGAATCTCGCACATATACCTATGAGACGGTAGTGCGGGCCGCCAACTTGGTCCGCAACGGCGCGCGTTTGATCGGCACCAACCCCGACATGACCGGGCCTGCCGAGAATATGATTGTACCGGCCACCGGCTCGTTGATTCTGCCCATTGCCCGCACTGCGGGAGTCGAGCCCTACTTTGTTGGCAAACCAAACCCGGTCATCATGCGCCAAGCCCTCAAATGGCTTGGGTGCACCCGTGAGGACACGGTCATCATCGGGGACCGCATGGATACCGACATCGTCAGCGGCATCGAGAGTTCAATCGACACGGTACTCGTATTGACGGGAGTCTCCGATGAACAGACCCCCAAGAGATTTGCATATCGGCCAAGGCTGATTCTCGATTCGGTCCGCACGCTTGTTCCGGCGGATTCAAGGAGGTAAGGCATGATTTCCATTCCGACTATCAAACGGTTCCCATCCTATCTTCGGTTGTTGCGGCAATACAAGGAAGCCGGTTCCGAATGGATTTCGGCCACTAGGTTGGCCGATGACCTCGGCCTTACGGCCGTCCAAGTCCGCAAGGACATGGCCGGCACGGGAGTGGAAGGCAAGCCGAAAGTCGGCTTCGAGATCGCCCCCTTGATCGAAGCCATCATCCATAATCTGGGTTGGGACTCCGAGACCGATGCCATCTTGGTCGGAGCCGGTCATCTCGGAGCCGCTTTGGCCCGTTACGAGGGATTCTCAAGTTATGGTTTGAGCATTGTGGCGGTGTTTGACAAGGATGCCAGCAAGGTAGGGACAGCGCTAGGCCATTTGCAAGTCCAACCGTTGGAGGATTTGCCCGGTTTCATAGCTGCCCATGGCGTACATATCGCGGTCGTGGCTGTTCCGGCTGCCGCAGCCCAAGAGGTGGCCGACATGTTGGTGAAAAACGGTATCCGGGCCATCTGGAACTTCGCCCCCAAGGACTTGCGTCTTCCTGGCGGCATCATCGTGCAGAGGACCGACCTGGCCACCAGTTTCGCCGTGCTGTCGGCGAAATACCGCAGGGTGTCGGTCACCGATGATTCAAACCAAGCTGAAATGGATTGAACGGCAGGTAAAGCGATGTTCCATGTTGTCACGGCGTCGGGTGACCGATGCGAGGATGAACGGCAGCTCCTCGAGAGCCTCGAGGCCATGCTGGAATCCTCTCATGGCGACCTCATGACCCGCTATGCATCATTGGCCAATGCTGCAGCATTGCTCGGGCATTGGTTCGATGATATCAACTGGGTTGGTTTCTACCTGAGGCGCCCACATTCAGATGACTTGGTGCTGGGGCCGTTTTCCGGCAAGCCGGCCTGTAGCGAGATTCGAGCAGGAAAGGGTGTCTGTGGAGCGGCCTTGAGCAGCGCGCAGCTTCAATTAGTTGTCGATGTCGCCCAGTTCAAGGGCCACATCGCTTGTGACAGCGCCAGCAGGAGTGAACTGGTGGCCCCTGTCTTGGTGGACGGCCAGGTGGTTGCTGTATTGGATATCGACAGTCCCACCATCGGCCGCTTCACCGATGCGGATGCCGACTTTGCCATGCGCATCGTTGCAACGGTGGCTGCACATTGGTGAATGCGGTTTTTGCCCTTGACATTCCTGAGATTCCTGAACACTATACATGCAAAGGCAATGACGGAGACGAGTAACCGCCACAAGCTGTCTGTGAGAGGATGTCCTTTCGGAACGCACCACGTTTCGATCGGGTGCGAGGCATCCGGCAGCCGACGGTGAAGACCACTTCCGAGCCGCCCGTTGAACGATCGACATGGTCCAGTAAGCGGCGCCGCCATCCCCGGCGTGAACGGGGCAATGAAGAGCCTGACCGAAGCGGATAGTCGGCAGGAAGTAAGGTGGAACCGCGGGAACATGGCCTCCATGGTCTCGTCCTTACCAAAGAAGCGCATTGGCGCGAGGAAGGACGAAGCCATGGGGGCTTTTTCTTACTCCGCCGGTGATGTCGATGAATAAGGTTTGCATACCACTGAACGGCAGTGGGAGGAGCATATACCATGTCGCATGCAGAGAATCAGGAAGAACGTTTGGCGAGGATTCGCCATTCGATGTCGCACGTGATGGCCGAGGCTGTGCTGCAGGTGTTCCCGACAGCCCAGATTGCCATCGGACCATCGATCGAGAATGGCTTCTATTACGATTTCGACCTGCCGCGCGCGCTTGCGCAGACGGATTTGGACGAGATCACCGAACGGATGAAGAAGATCATCCAAGAGGACAAGGAGTTCAAACGGATCGTAGTCTCGCGGGACGAAGCCCGCGCGATGTTCGCCGGCCAAGTGTACAAACAAGAACTCATCGATGCAATTCCTGAAGGGGAGGAAGTCTCCATCTACAATCAGGGCGGTTTTACCGACCTGTGCCGGGGGCCCCATGTTGAATCGACCCGACAACTCAATCCCGAGGCTTTCAAATTGCTGAATACTGCCGGAGCCTATTGGCGTGGCAAAGAGACCAACCCGATGCTGACCCGCATTTACGCCACGGCATGGACAAATCCCAAGGACTTACGACTGTATCTACAGAAACTTGAGGACATCGAGCGCCGTGACCACCGCAAGCTCGGCAAGGAACTCGACCTGTTCAGCCTTCATGAGGAGGCCGGGCCTGGCTTGGTGTATTGGCATCCGCGCGGGGCGAGGATCCGCATGGCCATCGAGAATTTCTGGCGCGAGCAACATTATGCCCATGGGTATGAGATGGTCTATACGCCCCATGTCGGCAAGTCATGGTTGTGGGAGACCTCCGGTCACTTGGGTTTCTACAAGGACAGCATGTACTCGCCGATGGAAATGGACAAAGCCGATTACTATACCAAACCGATGAACTGCCCGTTCCACATCATGGTGTACCAGAATTCCAAGCATTCCTACCGCGACCTGCCGTTCCGCTGGGCTGAGTTGGGTACTGTGTACCGCTACGAGAAGGCCGGCGCCTTGCACGGGCTGATGCGGGTGCGCGGATTCACCCAGGACGACGCCCACATCTTCTGCACTCCCGATCAGATGGAAGCAGAAATCGGCGAGGTGTTGCGTTTCTCATTGTTCATGCTCAGGTCGTTCGGATTCGAAGAGATCAATGCCTACTTGTCGACCAAGCCCGAGAAAAGTGTCGGGGATCAGGAGCATTGGGATGCAGCGACAGAGTCGTTGCGCAAAGCCCTTGAGAACGAGGGGATGCCCTATGCTGTCGACGAGGGTGGCGGGGCGTTCTACGGCCCCAAGATCGATTTGAAGATAAAGGACGCCATCGGGCGCGAATGGCAGCTTTCCACCATCCAGTTCGATTTCAATATGCCGCAACGCTTCGGCATGACCTTCGTAGACCGCGATGGGTCTGAAAAGCAGCCCTACATGGTCCACCGGGCTTTGCTGGGATCGATCGAGCGCTTCTTCGGAGTCCTGCTCGAGCATTACGCCGGGGCGTTCCCGCCGTGGCTTGCTCCCGAGCAGATTTGCGTGATCCCGGTCTCGGAGAATTTCAACGAGTACGGATCTGAGGTCTTGAAGCAATTGCGCGCCAGTGGTCTGCGTGCTTACCTGGATGATGGAGCCGACCGCATGAACGCCAAGATCCGCAATGCCCAAAACATGAAGGTCCCTTACATGCTGGTGCTCGGAGAACGAGAGATGCTCGCTGGCGCCGTCTCGGTCCGTTTGCGCAACGGAAAGCAGGAGAATGGCGTTCCGTTGCAGGATTTCATTGCATCGGTGCGGCAAACAGTGGAACATAAAGAGCAGATTTAGCTGACGGTCCAGGAGGCAGAGGTGATGGAACTGAATAAAGCAATGCACAGGTTGGAGGAGTTGGACTCCGAGATGGTGCTGATCGGGCATATCGGCAGTGTGCTGGGGTGGGATCAAGAGATGGTCCCTCCTGCCGGTGTCGAGGAACGGGCCCGTCAAACCGGTTGGCTGGAGTCCCAGTTCCATCGCATCCTTGTTTCGGACGAGACGGGGTCGTTGTTGCATACGTTGGGTGCCGACGAGTCCAATCCCGAAGGATCGCCGGAGCTTGCTCAACGCCAACGTGCCTTGGTACGGGTCCTGTTCACCGCTTGGAACAGGGAGCGGAAGCTGGACGAGGCCTTCGTGACGGAGTTCGCCGAGACGACCAGCCGGGCCCACGGCATCTGGGTGGAAGCCCGCAAGGCCGATGATTTCTCTTTATACGCACCCACGTTGGAACACATCGTGGAGTTGGTCAAGGAGAAAGCTAGCCGCTATGGGTATGTCGACGACCCGTATGATCCGTTGATCGACCGGTTCGAACCAGGGACTACCACGGCGGAAGTCGCCCGGGTGTTCGCTGCCATGCAGGCTGACCTCATCGATGTGCTAGAAAAGCTCAAGGATCGCCCGAAACCCCAAGATTCCTTCCTCTATCAGAAGTATCCTCAGGACAAACTCGAGGCGTTTTCCAAGGAAGTGTTGGATGCGATGGGTTTCGACTGGCAGCGGGGGGCGACCGGTTTGGCGACCCATCCCTACACGACCACCCTCGGGGCCGACGATATCAGGATCACCACCCGCTACACCGAGCCGAACGTGACCAGCTCGCTCTACAGCACTGTCCACGAGGGCGGCCATGCCTTGTACGAGCAACTCTCCTCCAATGAGATTACCAGGGGTTCAAGCTTGGCGGGAGGGGCCTCCTTGGCTTTCCACGAGAGCCAGAGCCGTCTGTGGGAGAACACTGTTGGGCGTAGCAAGGCCTTCTGGATCCATTTCTTCCCCAAGTTCAAGGCACTTTTCCCCACCCAGTTGGACGGGGTGGACGTCGACCGTTTTGTCAATGCGATCAACCGGGTAGAACCGACCTTCATTCGTGTCGATGCCGACGAAGTCACTTACGGACTGCACATCATCCTCCGCTTCCAATTGGAACGGGCCCTTCTCACGGGAGATCTGGCTGTCAAGGATTTGCCCGAAGCGTGGAACGATGCCATGGAGCGGTTGCTGGGCATCCGGCCCAAGCGACCCCGCGATGGCGTGCTGCAGGATGTGCATTGGTCGATGGGAGAACTCGGCTACTTCCCGACGTATGCCCTCGGCAACCTCTATGGAGCGCAAATTTATGCCAAGATGGCCGGTGAGATCGACCTCGATGCTGCCATCAGTACGGGCCGACTCGGAGTGCTTAAAGATTGGCTGGCCGAACATGTCTACCGCTATGGGTCGATCTACAAGCCCAAGGACCTGTTGGTGAAGGTCACCGGCCAGCCGTTGGATACCATATGGTATGCCAAGTATCTCAATAAGAAATTTCTCGGTGGAGCATTGTCATGAACTTACCCAACAAACTGACTGTCTCCCGTTTGGTGATGGCCCCGTTGCTGTTCGTGGCATACTGGATTCCCCGCTGGACAGGCGGACGGTTCGCGGAGGTTTCGGTAATTGCTGTCTTGGTGCTGTTCGTGCTCATCGAAGCGACTGACCTGTTGGACGGGATCATCGCCCGCAAAAGGAATTTAGTGACGGATTTGGGCAAAGTGATGGATCCGTTCGCCGATACCTTTAGCCGTCTTACGTATTTTGTATGCTTGACGTTCAGCGGCATCATGCCCTCGTGGGCCTTCATCGTCATCATGTGGAGGGAGTTTTCAATCGTTTTCGTCAGGATGTTGATGATGGGCAAGGGGGTCGCTGTCCCCGCCAACATCTGGGGAAAGTCGAAAGCCGTGCTGTATGCGGTAAGCGCCGTGGCGGGATTCTTGTTCATCGCATGGTCGCACTGGTCGGCCGGTTCAGCTTGGCTTGGAACGTTCGCGACGGTGCTCGACTGGATGTTTGGTCTGGCGGCACTCGCATCGGTCGTATCGTTTTCAACCTATCTGAAGGAGATTGTGCACCAAGGTAGTCTGAGCGACATGACCCGTTAGTTGATCAAAATGGCCGAAAAACGCGGAATCGGTGAAAAGCTACTAGACGCAAATGCGTAAAATGAGTAGTATCCGTCACGTTGCTCAGGCACACGGGTTCCTTACCGGGAGTTCGGGGACCTTGAAAAACGGTTGGAACGAAAGTGAAGATCCAGTATTGACACTTTTCAGTGAAATCTGTTATAAAGGTCGAGCGCTTCGAGGATGACACCTTGGAACGTTGGCCTGACAGCCAGGTTTTTGACAGAGATATGAGAGAAGAGAAGGAAGGATTGCGAGATGACGATTGCCCCAAAAGGCTGTTGGTCAAATCGCTGGCGACGAATGTCGCTGAGGAAGTGTAAGGGCTTCCAAGTCAATTCACGAACTAAGTGAAAGCTAGGTTCGGGCGCCGGGCGGAAGTCCGGCGCAGCGAGATGACAGGGGAGAATTCGAGGGAAATTTACCGGCGTGAAAATCGCCGGATCAAATGACGGAGAGTTTGATCCTGGCTCAGAACGAACGCTGGCGGCGCGTTTTAAGCATGCAAGTCGCACGGCAGGGGGCTTCGGCCCCCGAGAGTGGCGGACGGGTGAGTAACACGTGGACAATCTGCCCCCCGGTCGGGGATAGCCCGTGGAAACACGGGGTAATACCGGGCATACGACCGGGAGCGCACAAGCGCACCCGAGGAAAGGCGCCAAGGCGCCGCCGGGGGATGAGTCCGCGGTCCATTAGCTAG
>CAZJAK010000061.1:0-13097 GCA_964543935.1 uncultured Spirochaetaceae bacterium | reverse complement strand
AGCGAGAAGAAACAAGGGCGTCACCGCCGCAAGTGTATCGGCAAGAAGGGGGATGACGGCAAGATCATCTACAACGAGTATTACCTTTCCCGTCAGAAAGCATCCCGGGCTCAGGAATATTCGATCCCTGTTGTTTCCAAGACGACGCTCCTTGGCCAGAACCTCATCCTTGATCCCATCATTGCCCGTATCGGGCTGGGAAACGTTCTCGCCAAGGCGCTTGGGCCGCAGGATGCCGCGTACGTCCTTGAACTTGCAAAATACTCGGTGTGTACCGGAAAACCCCTCAGTTATGCAGAGTCCTGGCTTGACGAGCGGGGTTTCGACGGATCCCAGCTCTGCTCCCAGCGGATCACGGAACTTTTGAGAAGGCTCGACAAGGATGTGCAGAACACCTTCTTCGCTTCGTGGATAGAGCGGAACAGGGAGAAAAAGAACCTGTTGTTCGACATCAGCAGCATTTCCAGCTATGCGAAGGACAACCCGTATGTCGAGTGGGGCTACAACCGCGACAAGGAGAAGGTCCCCCAGATCAACATCGGCCTGCTCAGCTCGTATGCCACCCATCTTCCCCTATGGTTCTCAGAGCTGCCGGGAAGCATGAACGATTCGATCGTCCTGCAGCAAGTGCTTGAACAGCTGAAGAAACTGGAGGTTCCCTCGTCGGTGATCATAGGGGACCGGGCATTCTGCTCTGTGGACAACATCGCCCAACTTACCGATCACGGCCACAAGTTCCTCATTCCTGTTCCCTCGAACGTCACATGGGCACGAGAACTCATAGAGAGGCATCGCCATGCGATCCAGCGACCCGGCACCCTTATCCCGACCGATGACAAGGATGCCATCATCTACGGCCTGAAGGCCATCAGGAAGACCGAACAAGGAAGGATGTGGGCCCATGTGTACTTCGATGCGGCGAGAAAGGAGCGGGACGTCGCCCGTCTGATGACAAAGCTGCAGCAATGCATGGCTGAGCTTGAATCACAGCAACCCGTCAAGAACAACCAGTCGTACTACGACCGGTACTTCGAAGTGAAAGAGACCCCGAAAAGGGGAAGAAAAGTACTGCTCAAGGATGAAGAGGTCCAGTCGTTCATCGACGGGCAGAGCGGGTACTGGGTTCTGTACACCAATGCCGAGAAGGATCCAGCTGAAGCATTGTACGCATACCGGCAGAGAAATGACATCGAGCTGCTGTTCGATGACATGAAGAACATCATCGACTGCAACAGGTTGCGGGTCCATACCGAGCAGGTGATGAAAGGCAGGCTTTTCATCAATTTCATCACACTGATCATCCTGACTGCCCTGAAGGAACGGATCAAGCTGATTCCTGCGAAACAGCGGAAATACTGGAACCACCGTGAGGTCCTGGATAAAGTGAATACCTACTCGAAGGTTCACTACCGGGGGAAATACACGGATGTGTATACCGTCCCCACGAAGGCTCAGCGGCTCATCTTCGATCTGTTCAGCGTTGAGTATTCGTGGAAAGGCAAGCTGATGAATGTAGGGGATGAGGATCCGTTCGAGACTGATTCTCCGCTCTCCTAGTTACAAAACTTCGGGAATTTGGGATATGTAAAATATTTGCCCTTTTCAATTCCAACAAATTCTTGTTGACAGGTTGGAAAACCGGCTGTATCCTTAGTTTAAGAGGTAGGACGTCCCTCGTCCCCTGTCCTTGAAGGAGTAAGCATGACCAGGGCAATGAATGATTTGTTCGGACTCGATGCTGAAAAGAAATCGTTGAAGAAGGAATCGGTTCCCACCACAATCGTGAACCTGATCACCGATTACATCTTGGAAAAGAAATTGAAGCCTGGCGATCAACTTCCCACCGAACCGGAATTGATGGCCGCCTTGGGGGTAGGTCGCAACTCGGTCCGCGAAGGTATCAAAATGCTTGTTACCCAAGGAGTGGTGGAAATCAGGAAAGGCATCGGTTCGTTCGTGGCGGACAGCATCCCCCCATCGGCACTGAACCCGTTGGTCATCAGCTTGATGTTCGAACAAGGATTATCGCTCAACTTGGTCGAGTTGCGGGTGATGATCGACACCGGAATCGGAGATTTGGTGATTGATAAAGCCTCCGAGGATGACTTCCATTCGCTCGTCCGCATCAATGAACGGATCAAGATACTGGCCACCAGCGGGGGTGACGTTGAGGTTGAGATGAAACGGCTCGACCAGCAGTTCCATACCCGGATGATCGAGATTGCCGATAATCCCTTGGTGGCGCGGGTAGCCCAAACCATTTACAAACTTTTCTTCACCGCGATGGGAGACTCGATGGTGGCCAATCCGCTAAGGGCTTATGAAAACCACCTGATGGTGCTCGATTCCATCAATAAGAAGGATAGGTTGTTGCTACGTGAATCAGTCAAAAACTCCCTCGTTGTATGGAGTCAGTACATAAACGGAAAGAAGTGATACAGGAGGTTCTTGCAATGGAAATCGTAAAATGTTGGGAAGAAGAAGGCGTGACGATTCCCGCCCCGTTCCAGAGACATATCAAAGTATTTTTTGCTCCCGATAAGCGGGATGTCCCCGAGATGACGTTCACCCACGCTCTGTTGTACCCCAACAGCAGGACGGACTACCACACCCATGACAAGCCGGAACTAATCCAGATTGTCAGTGGTCACGGAATAGCTATCTGTGACGGCAAAGAGTACGAGATCGGACCGGACATGGCCTTGTATGCCAGGGCCGGCGAGATGCACCAGGTCATCAATACCGGCAACGAGACCTTGAAGCTCGCCACCGTGTTTGTGCCAGGTTTCCCCGCGACTGAGAATTTCAAGCGTTGTCTTGATGCCGCCAAAGTGAATTCGTAAAGAGGGCCGAACCATGCATCGATTGCCGGATGTGGCGGAGTTCGCTGTCAACACATTGCTGTTCGGTACCCTCCCGTTTTCCAAAATGGCCGCGCTCATCAAAGTGGCTGGATTCGACTGGGTCGAACCGACCTACATCCACAGTTATTTGGACTTTGATGATGTGAAGCAGTTCTCTGCAGTGCAAGGGGAGTCGGTCTTTCAGCAAGCTTCAGATGCCGGCTTGAAAATCAGGGCGATTGCCGCCCACATGGATCTCGGTGACAATGATTCGGTCGAAAAGATGGCCAGGCGGATCGAGTTCGCCCAAGCGGCTCAAGCCGGCATGGTCATCACCAACGCCAGCTCGACTGCAAAATTTGCTACGTTTGCCAATAATCTTGAGCAAATCCAGAAGTTGGCTGAACAAGGCAATGTGGTGGTTGCGTTGGAGAATCCAGGGGATGGAAGCGGTGCGTTGCTGACAAATGGTAGAGCGGGCGCAGCATTCATCAATAGTTTGGGATTCGACCGCATCGGGTTCAACTACGACGTGAGCAACGCGCTCTCGTACGCCAAGAACGGATTGGATACCGCCCTTGATGCCACTCAGTCGATTCCTGATGCGTGTGTCGTGCATCTTCACTTCAAAGACATGCGTTATTGGAACGGTCGGCTTGAATTCTGCGCCATAGGAGACGGCTTGGTCGATTACCCGGCGGTCTTGAATGCCATGGCGGCAACAGACAGTTCTGTGCCGGCTAGCTTGGAAATGCCTATCAGTTTCTACCGCAATGAGCAGTTCTTGATGCAACGACGTCCTGAGCCGGTCAGTGAGGCTGAGATGGTGGAAGTCCTGAAGCGGTCGAAAGCTAATTTGGAACAAATCGTCAAGAAAACCGGACAGTTGTGATGTCCGTAGTACTAGGGAGGAAGGTTATGAACAGAAGGTTTTTATCGTTGTTATTGGGAGCGTTGGTCCTGCTTTTGGTGGTCCAACCGGCATTGTTCGCCCAAGGGACACAAGAAGCGCAGGCTGCCAAGCCAGTCGTACTTCGCTTGGCCCACATTTCGAATGAAGAGCACCCTTCGCACATCGCTTCGTTGAAATTCAAGGAGATTGTGGAAAAGGAAACCAACGGCAATGTGGTGGTCGAGGTCTATTCCAACTCCAGTCTTGGTTCTGCACCTGAGTATACTGAGCAGCTCAAGCTCGGGACTGTCGAACTTGGTCTGGTTACCAGCGGTCAGCTGCAGGTCTGGGCGCCCGAGAATGGGGCGGTGATGATTCCGTTCTTGTTCGAGAGCTATGACCATGCCCACCGCGCTCTTGACGGCGAAGCGGGAAAATTGTTGGCGGAGTATGCCCGCAAGCAAGGTTTTGTAGTGGTCTCCAACTGGGAATGGGGCTTCAGACAGCTGTCGAACAACAAGCTTGCCGTGACCAAGCCGGAAGACTTGGCCAAGTTGAAGATGCGCGTTCCCAACGAGATCCAGTTGATGGAGATGTATAAGGCTTTGGGTTCGACAACCGCCATCATCGCATTCCCTGAATTGTACATGGCGTTGGCCCAGGGTGTGGTCGATGGACAATGCAACCCGCTGTCCACCATCTATTACCAGAAGCTCTATGAAGTCCAGCCGTATGTAACCATCCTGAACCATGTCTACAACACCCAGATGTTGGTCGCTAGTGAAAAAGCTTGGAATTCACTCTCTCCTGCCTATCAGCAAATCGTGCAGAAGGCCAGTGACGAGGCGGGCAAGTTGTGCCGCGAACTGACCGTTTCGAGCGAGGAGAAGATCATCGAGATGCTCAAAAGCGCTGGTGTGAAGGTCAATTACCCCGACTTGGCGCCGTTCAGGGCCAAGATGGCTCCCGCTATCAAGGCCATCGCGGCGTATGCCGGTAACGAATTCACCGACAAGTTCGTGAAGTTGGTCGAAGCCGCCCGTTAATCATTGGTTCAATACAGAAATCGAAGGCTGCAAGGAAAATTATCCTTGCAGCCACTATACAAGGATTGGGATATGGACATAGTTCTGGTATTCGGAGTCCTGATCGGACTCATCCTACTGGGAGTTCCCGTTGCTTTCAGCATGGGACTATCGGCCCTGACCGCCTTCGTCATCACCGGAACCACACAACTCATCCCGGTCATCTCCCAGCGAATTTATTCCGGCGGCACATCGTTCGTGTTGATCGCCATTCCATTCTACATTTTCAGTGGCTTGCTGATGAACGGGACCGGCATGAGCAATGTGTTGGTCAAGGCTTCCGATGTACTGGTCGGCAGGATCCCCGGGGGACTCGGCCATGTCAACATCTTGGTGAGCATGTTGTTCGCCGGCATGTCGGGGTCCTCGGTCGCCGATGCCACCGGCACCGGGGTGGTCGAGATCAAAATGATGGAAGACGCCGGTTACGATACCCGTTTCTCGGCTGCAGTGACAGCTGCCTCGGCGACCATCGGTCCGGTCATCCCGCCCAGCATCCCCTTCGTAGTGTTTGGCGCAATTTCAGGAGTTTCTGTCGGGAGATTGTTCATGGGCGGTCTGATTCCAGGAGTGTTCATGGGAATCGCCATGATGGTGACAGTCTACATCATCGCCAAAAAGCGCAAGTATCCGACGAGCGGGAATGTGTATGGCCTTAAAGACGGTGTGATCACCCTTTTGAAGGGGATCGTTCCGATGGGGAGTTTCATCCTCATCATTGGCGGGATCTCCACCGGTATCTTCACCCCCACCGAGGCTGCCATCGTGGCGTGTCTGTACGGTTTGTTCGTGGGGTATGTAGTGTACAAGGAACTCGATTTTTCAAAACTGAAAGGCATCATCGCCGAGACAGTGCGCAACACCGTCCGCGTCACCTTCATCATGGCCATGGCGGCAGCTTACGCCTATGCCTTGACAATTATGCGCGTACCCCAGCGGTTATCGGTGGCGATGACTTCGATTGCCGATAAACCTTGGTTGTTCCTCATGGCGTTCAACGCCCTCTTGCTTCTGCTTGGCTGTTTCATGGAAACGATCAGCATCATGACTTTGATCACCCCGATCGTTCTTCCGATTGCCATCTCCATCGGGATCGATCCCATCCATCTGGGCGTGATCATGACCTTGAACTTGATGATCGGGCAACTTACACCACCGGTAGGCATCCTGCTGTACAGTGTGGCCTCGGTGACCCGGTTGTCGATGAAGGACCTGCTGAGCGAATTGTGGCCCTATATCGTCGCGATATTCGTTGTGCTACTGCTGATCACCTACATCCCATCGATTGTCATGTTCCTGCCGAACGTGATGATGTGAAGGAGGTTCGAAATGGAAATGGCGAAAAAGATTGATAGTGCCATCATGAAAATCCTGTGGGCGATCGTGATCGCCTGTTTCATAGTCATGTTGGTCTTGGTGGCTGGGCAAGTGCTGTCGCGCTTGACGCGTATTCAGATGTTGGCACCGCCCGATGAGATCGTGACGCTGGTGTTCGTATGGTTCGGGTATATCGGAGCCACGATCATCTCTCGTGAACACACCCATCTGAGGGTTGAATTGCTCGATGGATTCGTCAATAAAACCCCCAAACGAAAAGCTATCTACTCGATGATTCTTGCAACATTGAATGGAGTGTTCCTCGTCGTGTTGTGGAGGTCGAGTTGGACCTTGTTCATCACCGTCGCCAACAGGCGCAGCCCGATGTTGAGTTGGCCGCAACGAATTTGGTATTCACCCTTGCTGGTCTCGACCGCCTGCATGCTGGCATTCTGTGTATGGGACATCTTCTTGGGTTTGAAAACGTTGATGGGAAAGCAATCATGAGCGGTTTTGGCGTTTCTCCCGCCTATTTCATCTCAAGATTCGGCGATGATTTCACCCCTGCCGACATCATTGCCAGTATCCCCCACTTGCATGAAGAGGGTTATGCCAGTCTGCAAGTGGAGATCAGGTACGCCGAGGCCTTGGAACGCTGGGACCGTCCTGCGATCGAAGGCCTCCAGCGCGCCTGCCGAGAGCATGGCATGCGCGTTTCGCAATTCGTCTGCCACCATTGGATGGACGATCTCTCCCAAGGCTTGCGGATCCTGCAGCCTGTGGATGTCGATTCCATCGAACGCACCCTCGCCATCGCCGACCACCTGCCGGGATGCCGACAAATCACCGTCCCGTTCGCCAAAGGGGCTGCCGATTCTCGACAAGTTATGGACCCGGCGAAGTATGCTAGGATCCAAGCGGTTTTGTTGGAGAGAATCGCCATGTTGTTGGCGAGGATCAAGAACCACGGCAAGCGCATGGCAGTCGAACTTCAACCGGGAGCGTTCATCAGCGGTACTGACGGGTATTTGCAACTGTGTCGCCAGTTGGGCGATGACCCCGATCTCTGTTTCAATTTCGACACCGGCCATGCCCATGCCTGTAAAGAATTGGTGCACCTCATCCCCTACAAGCTGGGAGCAAGGATCATCGGAACCCATCTGTGCGACAACCGCGGGCATGAAAATCATTCATGGGCACCTGGCGACGGTACGATTGCATGGCCCGAACTGTTTATATCGTTGGCTCAAACCGGTTATCAAGGGCCCTACGACATCGAAATCCTATGCCCTCCCGAGCATGTCGAAGACGATTACCGCAGAGCCAGACAGTACATCACCATTTTTGTGGGAAATGCTTGATTCACTCGTTAGCAGTGATATCTCCCGTTTGATTGTTCCAGAGTGACCATGTTTTCGATTCAGGCTTCGATACACGACACTTCTCTACTCCTATAGGCTATACTGTATGTCAGGAGGAACCTGTCATGGTCGAGCTCACCATTCTGATGGACAATTCAAGTTCAGGGCACCGGAGTCTGAAAAGCGAGCATGGCTTTGCGGCCATGATCGAGGAGGACGGAATATCGGTTCTGTTCGACACTGGTTCCTCCGACCTCTTTCTGGACAATGCCCGTATGCTGGACAAGGAGGTAGCGTCGGTCGATGTGGCCGTGCTCAGCCACGGCCATTATGACCATACCGGCGGTTTCCCCAGTTTTGCCCGCCAATGGAGCAAAGCCGGACGTACGCTTATCGTCGGCCGCGATTTCTTTTTCAAGCGCTATGAACCGAACTCCTATGCCTATGCGTATCTGGGAGCACCTTTTCAAAAAAACCTGCTCGATCACTATGGGATCGCCCTTGAGGTTTGCCTTACGATGGTCAAGATTTCGCCTTCGTGCTCGGTAGTCTCCTCGTTCACCCGCTCCAATGATCTCGAACAGGTTCCCGAACGGTTCTTGGTCAGAGAGGGCCAGTCTTTCAGAAACGATGATTTTTCCGATGAGTGTTCCATAGTCATTGAGGCTCGCGATGGCTTGCACATGTTAGTCGGTTGTTCCCATTTCGGCATCATGAACATGGCGGCCCATGTGGCAGCGCTGTATTCCAAGCCGGTAGTGGCCGTCTACGGTGGTGTTCATTTAATGAACGCTGATGAGGACCATGTGGCCACCGTGTTGAAGGGCTTGCAGCGTATGGGAGTGCAACGCTTCGGATTGTGCCATTGCTCGGGGAATTTGATCAACGCTGTGCTCGAGCGCAACCTGCCCGAGGTGCAGCGGGCCAACTTGGCGGTGGGGTCGGTGTTGTTGCTTGACTGAGGATCACACCAAGCCGATGCAACGCAGGTAATACACGGCTTGCCCGATATGGCGGGTACGGGTTTTACGCAAGATGTTCTGGCGGTGATTGTTGACCGTATGGAGGCTGATGCACAACCGATCGGCCACTGCCTTGCTGTCCAGACCTTGGGCGATGAGGGTTAGCACCTCGCGTTCGCGCGGGCTCACCAATTCTCCTCCACAATCGATTTCCTCATTGAACAGGCACACGGCCCCTGTTACGCTTTCGATGACGAAGCGCCGTGGCGCATCGTCCTGAGCGAAACGTTCCAATATGTCGGAGACCACCAACATGATCCATGAATTGCCGAAGCGATCGCATTCGAAGACCGACATCTGGTGCAAGAAGCGGATGTAGGAGCCGCTTTTCGCCCGCACCCGGTAATCGTAGACCAGCTTGTAATCGGTGATTCGCTGTCCCCGGCACCGTAGGAAATCGTGGAACTTGATCTCCGAATCGTACATGAAGGGCAGGTCGTCGGGATGGATCATGGCATGGTAACCCTCGGCAGTGATTTCCTTGCGCCGCTCCTCCTGCGAGAATCCCAGCAATTCCATATGGTTGTCGACTTTTAGGATGAACAGGCCGCGGTTTATGTCGTACAGCGACAACGAACGGTTCTCGACCCGGGCCAGGTTGGCTGCACTGGCCAATTTCGGTTGCAGTTGACGATAATCGTCCTCGTCGACACTGCACTGCAGGCCGGCTTTGACCGCTTCGTAGGCTTTGCGCAACGCATCGACATCGTAGCTCATCGAATGATGATTTCTCCCTATGGCGTCATCATGGACCATGGCGCTACGCTTTGCAATCATGCCGATGAAAGCGCATCCGTTGTACGATACATTCCCACCCTCCGAAGGTTGTGGTTGCCCCACCTGCCGCTCCTATTGCAACCGTCCCGGCTGGCCGTTGGTGGAGGAGGCCCGTTTGGCGATCGAGGGAGGCTATGGTTCCCGCTTGATGCTGGAATTTGCTCCCGGTTTCGCCTATGGCATCCTGGCCCCGGCATTCAAAGGCAACGAGGGCACGTTTGCATTGCAAGCATGCTCAACCAATGGGTGCACTTTTTTGGTGGATGGCCAGTGCACGGTATTCGAGCTCCCGTTGCGGCCGATCGAGTGCCGTTTCTGCCACCATGGCCGCCCGGGGCAGGGTTTGAAGTGCCATCTCGAGGTCGCCCGTGATTGGAACACCTCCAAAGGCAAACGCTTGGTAAAACGCTGGCTTGCCTTACAGGGCCTCCAGTTGCCGTACGGTATCGTGTGGGATTGAAAGGGGCTCGATTAAGAAGGTTTTTCAGGTTGACAGTGATTCCAGATGGGCTCATCATGAAAGGTGGATGTACCCAAGGAGTGCCTGCCATGTCCTATCGAGCCCGTCGTGCGAAACTGTCGTGCATCGTTGCAATCGTGGCCGTATCGGTGCTGTTGCCGGCCAACCTGTGGGCTTTTAAAGCAGGAGCCCATGCCGTTCTGACCAATGAAATCGCTCATGCTTTGCCTGAGGGTAGCATCTTTGGCCAAGCGATACTCGAATTCCCCAACATTGCCGCCTGGGGATCGACCGGACCCGACATCCCGGCCAATTCATGGGGCATCCTCTACGACGAGGCCCCTTGGTTCGAGTTGTACCATTACGAGAAGGTGGGCAGTTTTGCTGCCGAGTTGTTGCGTCTGGCATTGCGTTCAGGCGACCGGCGCAATTACGCCTGGGCGGCAGGGTGGTTGTCCCATGTGATCGGCGACCTTCATTGCCACGGCATCTATGTCAATCCCGACCCTGAAGTCGACGGTGTCTACCTAGACGATCCCGATACCAAGGATAACCATGGCCTGCTGGAGGCTTGGGCCGACAAGTTGCTCTACACCGACCGTAGCAATCCCAAACGACCCTATACCGCCCAAAACATGCAAGCCACCTTCCGCTCATTCGATAGTGATGCGGTGCGCGACTTGATGATCGAAGCATCCCGGAATGTGTACGATAAAGCTCCCTCCCACGAAGATTTCATCGATTGGATGGATTTTTTCAAAGACGTCTACCTCGACACCGGAGTGGCCGGGGGGACCAATTGGGTCTATGATAACGAATACTCCGAAGTGCTGGGCCATCTCACCCTCGGCGTGCTTTCCAGCGGACCGTACGCCAACATGAGCCGGCGTGAACGTTTGGAACTGGCTTGCGACGAGACGGTGCGCATGACTGCCGCCTTGTTGCAACAGGCCGAGCGCAACGTCTACGACGGTTTGTCCGACGCCTGGAACCTCGATGCCTACCATCGCGACGGGCGTTCGATCGGTACGCTCACCGTCGAGATCCGAACCGCCGACGTGAGCATGGCGGGAACCGATGACGATGTCTATTTCGGCTTGATCCGTGACGACGGCGAGCAGTGGTTGTCCCCGGTGTTGGACAAGGGTAGCGGCTTGTTGGGATTGGGCACGGCCATCTGCAACGACTTTGAACGGGGCAGCGTCCAAACCTATTACCTGTTCGTCGACCGCCACGATTTCCCCATCGACCGCATCGCCAAGGTGTTCTTGCAAAAAGATGACGATTTTGTCGGGGGAGGGTGGAAGGTCGGCAGCATGACGGTCACCATCAACGGGGCGACCTATTTCGATGGCCGCATCGACACATGGCTCCAAGATGACCGTTTGCGTTGGGAGGGCGCCGTGATGGACGCTGCTCCTCGCCGCATTCCCGTCAACATGGAGGTCCAGGCCGATGCCGCCAGCGATCGCGTCAATGTCACGGCGACCCATTCGGGCGGACGCGGACGCTACAGCGGAGCGGCCCTGCTGTACATCCAACACGCCGACGACTCGGTGGAGACCCACCAGATCACCATCGGTTCCGACGGCAAGTTCGCCCGTTCAATTCCCTTGCGGCCTGACGATCTGTTGCAAGTGAATGTCTACCGCCCTCAAGAGAACGACAGTACCACCGTCTATGTCGGATCCAGCGTATTGAAACATCCCACTGTGCCGTTTTCCTCGATCGAATTCACACCCGATGTGTTCAACGATAGAGTTTCCGGGACAGTCAGTGGCAACTATTCGGGTCCGATCGAGCTGTTGCTCGATGACGACTACGACCATGCTGAACAAACCGTCAAAAGTGCTACTGCAACGAACGGGACCTTCTCCATTCCGGTCGCGTTGACCGGGGCCGACATGGTCAGCGTGCGTGTGCAGTATGAAGGGGTGGCCTTCCCCCGTAGTCCCATCTATGTTTACCCGGGTCTCGATGCGTTGGCCATCGCCTGTTCGCAATCGGCCAACGATACCTTGACGGGGACGGTGACCAACAGCGTCGTCTCCGGGCCAAGCTACCAAGGGGATGTGACGTTGTGGGCGCTCGAAGGTAGCCAAGCGGTGTCGGTGACCCGTGCGGCCGCTGCTCCAAGTTCCCCCTTTGTGCGTGAATCCAAGGCAACGGTCACCAAGCTGCCTTCCAGCCAAAAGACCAGCTCGTTTGTGTTCGACCATGTGCCGATCGTGCTTGCCTTGGGCTACGAGGTGGTCATCGAGCACGAAGGGGCCAGAAAATCGTTCGTGTCCGATCCGCTCGGGGATGTCGCCGAGCAAGCCAACCAGCCGTTGCAAGAGGCGGTGACTTCGCCGGTGGCTGCCAAGTTCGACCAAGTTGTCAATCCGGTCATGCGCACAGGCGTCTCCGATGCCCGTGTGAGCAATGCTGCCCAGAGCCAGCACCAGCAGGCTTCGTACGTGCAAAGCATGCCGGTTGCTCCCCAAAGCCCTGTTTGGAACGGGGTCTGGGAATCGACCGCCGGCAGCATGCTGTTGACCCAGACCGGCCCGAAAGTGCAGGGGACCTATGGGTATGATGATTATCGTCTGGAGGGGACCGCGAACGGCGACAAGCTCGTGGGAACCTTCATCGAAGAAGACGGCAGCACAGGCGAGTTCAGCCTGAGCCTGTACGCCATGGGGCGGCGCTTCGATGGCGTGATGCGGTATCTGGGAGACGACGGGTACAGCCAGTGGGACGGGACCTTGGTGGCACGCTTGGAAGAGATGCGGGTGGAGCCCGCTTCCAACGGACTCGAGGGGGTCTGGTTCAGCGACCGCGGGGCCATCGTGCTCGATGGCCAAGGCACCTTTTATAACGGGTGTTTCGGCGAGTACGGTGGAACCTTGCAAGGCGACTATAGGAACAACTCCCTTGAGGGTACGTGGCAGGAGGATGGTTTGCAAGGAACCTTCCGACTGTGGTTCAACACCGAACGAAATTCCTTCGAGGGAACGATCTTCAATGCAGAGGATGGTTCCGAGGATGAATGGAACGGTCTGAGAAAGCTATGACGATAGCTGTTGCGAGCAGCGCCTAGGCACCGGTAATTCTCATTTCCCTGTAAAAGGTGTGCTCGAAATGGACAACAGTGTCAGAATTACTGACCAGACTCATCCGTTCACAAAATCAGAAGACAAAGGGTCATCGCAGGTATTAAGAATCTCAGCCACATTTATCGACGATAACCGTGGCTTAAAAGATTTTACAGCCATTTACTTTAACGAAAAGGCAGTAGGTAAATTTGACAATCGTCTCGATGCGCTGAAGCTGATGAACACTGACCTCTTTGCACCTA
>CAZJAK010000060.1:10850-13462 GCA_964543935.1 uncultured Spirochaetaceae bacterium | reverse complement strand
ACGGCGTGTGGGCTGCCCGGATCAACGCGAGCGATGTGAAGAACCCGGCTGCCTCAGCATTGGCGAAAGCCTATGGTGTGGCTTACATCCCCGCCGATGCCCAAGTAGAAGCCTACATTGAACAACAGAAGGCTGCACTAGCAGCAAAACTCGCTCCCGTAGTTGCTGAAGTCGAACTCATCCCTACGGTAACGGTGGACGTCCCTGAGGTACACATTGTTTCTGTCGAGCCGATTCTGATCGCACCTGAGGTGTACATCGTTTCCACCGAGCCAATTCTCATCGCCCCTGAGGTCGCCATTCAAACAGTCCAACCAGTCATTGGCGAACCGTTGGTTGTTGACGTGGAACTCACAAGGATTGAACCGGTCGCTCTACCCGCTGTTGAGGTGGAATTGACCGAAGTCACCCCTGTCCTCGAAGCCCCGGTTGTCCAAATCGTCGACATGCAGTCGGTCTCTGAACCTGCAGCCGTGGCTCGGAATATAAGCAGCACTCCGAGCGCTGGCGAACCGGTTGTCACGACAACCGACCCCTTGACCATTCAGAAACCCACCGGGATTGTCGGAGCTTCGTATGAAATGCAACAAGAATCATGGAAGTTCGGTGTCGATGCGGTAGCCCGCGCCAATCGCTTTGGAAGCCTTGGTAGCGCAGCCTCGACGGTAATGCTTACCTTAAAGCCATATGTGGCTACCAATACTTTTTCTGCTGGTCTGCAATTGACCGGTAAAGGTACGAAAACCACCGCAACCACAAACATCGGAAGTTTCGACACATCGACCGCACTATCCACCTATCGTTCGCTCGTCTCACTTGTGGATCATGTGAGATATGGCAAGAAAGGTGATGCCTGGCAGGTCTCAATCGATGGCAGCACCCCCATCTCGTTCTCCAATTCCATCCAAGTCGCTGATTTGGCAGTTGCCTCAAGCCTCCAGGACGAGCATCTTGGCTTGTATGCCGCAGGAAGTTTTCCTGCATTTGGATTCGAAGCCTTTTTCGATGACTTGAACCTGACGGCCATAGCAGCGAATGAGGATCAGTTTGGCGGTCTCGCCTTCACTTTTATTCCCGCCCCCAATGGCTACCGCTTCGAGTTTGGCCTATCTGCCCTGTTCAGGCTCGACATGGACAATCCGGCAGCTCTGTTGACAGCCTACCCTGCTTTGAATTTTACCTTCCCCATCAAGGACGAGCGAAAACTGGGGATCGAAGCTTTCTTGACAGCCGGTACCGCCTTGGCCTTGGCACCGTTCGACTTCGCGACAGTGTATGATCCGTCGACCGGAGAGCTTGAGAACCTGTTGGTTGCTACTGGCGTGGACCTCAGGACATTGAATCTCGACCTGCGTTTCATTGCCGCCTTGCAAAACAGCACGGATGCGGCCATGGCGCTCTCGTTCCTCAACGACACCTTCTTCAGCGGTACGCGCTTGATTGCCCAGCCTGTCGGCGGTTTCCATTGGAATGTCGGAACTAAGCTGACTTACCGCGGAGAAAAACTCGGGGCCGCTTTGTCGTGGATGGTTCCACTTGAGCTGGACTTCAGCTCCATCCTGCCGCTGGCTACCGACGCCGGAGTGAACGCCGATCGTGCTACCTTCGATGTCTCTTACGAGATCGGCGCCGTGAAGCTTGGCATTGGTTTCAAACGGGTCGGTTTTACAAGCGCTCTAGCCGATATACTCGATTTCAGTTCTGGATTCAGCGGTTTGTTGAGCAATTTGAAGAACTTGGTGTACGACGGCCAAAAAGCCCAACCGTATGCCGTCATGCAGTATCATAGCGGTCTATTCGGAATCGAGGGACGGTTCTCCGTTGCAACCGATGGCACTGTTTATCGACCAAGCATCGATGTGTTGAGTTCCATCACGTTGGATACCACCTCAATTGCTGCTTCCAAAGCAATCTTTGCCAAAGCCACCGGCAAAGCAGAGCAGAAATGGACACTGGGTTTGCAGACCACGGTTTCTCGTGTGTTCAATCCGACAGCTGCGGCAACCCGGTTGTCGCTTGTCCCGATGATCGGATACCAAAACGACAAGGTTTCGATTGCGATGGGTCCCACCATTGCACTCGACCTTGACGGGTCTCTGTCTTACGCTGCCTGGCAAAGTTTGGATGATTCAGCTCAATTCTCCTTTGGTTCCGATTATTTGTCCACAGTGGGCAAAGTCTATGATGCGGTCACCGATTTCTTTGGCCTGTTCGACAGTTTCTCCTTCGGGAAGCCCGATGCTACCTTCCATATACAAGCCAATCGTGACATGACGGTCTCATTGGGTGAGCTGATCGACTCTGTGTCTACTACACAAGAACATCCCTTCGACGACAAGCTGGCTTTCCGTGCCACAGTTGACACCCGTGTTGTCGATATCGATGCGTTCATGAACGATTTGAGCGAAATGCAACTGGGTGCCGCTTTCATGAACATCGCACCATTCAAATCTTGGAAGGGAGCCTTGGAAGTGGGTTTGACCGGCAGCTTGATGGCTTCCGACGGAGCGAAACGGCTTGACTTGTTCCCGACGATCGGCATGTTCATCCCGCTGGTGGAAAACCAAAAGCTCTCTCTTGGCGCTCGCGGCTCATTCACCACGATGGTCGGG
>CAZJAK010000060.1:0-10840 GCA_964543935.1 uncultured Spirochaetaceae bacterium | reverse complement strand
TGATCACCGGAACCAGCGGATCATTCCTCAGTGATTTGGACAACTACCTCATCGCCGCTCATGTGGATGCGAACCTCGGGCAAGCCTTTGAAGCAACAATTACGGCAGCAATGCAAGAAGGTGCTGTTTCCTACGGGATGTTCAACGGATTGTTCATGCGCAATCGATCGTTCTTGGTGAAAGAATTCAGCGACGAATGGACCAATCCCGCCGGAGCGGGAGCCAACCGGACTTGGTTGGCTGGATTCAAAGCGAACTACACCGCCCAGAATTCCGAAGTGCAAGCTGAATACCGACTTCCCTTGTCAGCGAGCATGACTCCATTGTGGAACAAAGATTACCTTGCCTTGCGTGGCGATTGGGATACTGCGTTCGGTCAATTCGGATTCGAATATGCCAGGTCTGGTTTCGCCCAGGCGGTATCCGATGCGGTCTCATCAACCATCACACCGATTGAATTCCTGCTCGACGGCCGGTCAACGCTCAATGCCCTTGCTTCGTTGAGCCAAGGGCCGTTGACATTCAAAGCCAGTGGCGGGATTGTCGCCCAATACGAAGCAGATGCTTCTTGGAATGGTTCGACCGCATTACCGGCCGCTGCCGCTACGTTGAGCGCCGTGGATGTTTGGCCGGTTGTAGCGCTTCAGGTGAATGTGAATGTGTTCTAAATCACAGCCTTCTCTTGCATGAGCGGGGGGTCTGTATGATACCATGTCGTCATGACAGACCTCACGCGCATCCATATCCTGGATCCCATCGTTGCCCAACGCATTGCTGCCGGAGAAGTGATTGAACGGCCTTCTTCTGTCGTGCGCGAGTTGCTCGACAACTCGATCGATGCCGGTGCTGGCTCGATCACGGTTCAAGTAGTCAATGGCGGGCTCGACCGGATCACCGTGATTGACGACGGCTACGGAATCGCAGCCGAAGACTTGCCGCTATGCTGCAAGCCACATGCGACGAGCAAGATAGCTGCTATCGAAGACCTTTATCATGTAAAAACACTTGGGTTCAGGGGGGAAGCGCTCTACAGTATCGCGGCAACCTCCAAGTTGACCATAGCCAGCACCCGTGCAGGGCAAAGCGGTCATACTGTGACCGTCGATAACGGAACTGAAGGGATCATCCTCCCCTTCGGACCCGACAAAGGGACTAGGATCGATGTGGAGCACCTGTTCGCCGACCTGCCCGCCCGCAGGCTGTTTCTCAAACGCCCTTCTACTGAAACGACCATGTGCAAGGCTGTGGTGCTGGAGAAAGCGATGGCTTTCCCCGACATCGCCTTCAGGTTCCATGATGGCGACGTGTTAAAAGTCGATTTGCCGGCCACCTCCAGGAAACAACGGGTACTCGACGCCTTGGCGGGCGATCCAAACGTGATTCCCGCCGAAACTGTCGAACTTTCCGAACAAGCTGGAAAATTTTGCCTGTATGCGGTGGCGTCCACGCCAGCGTATTGGCGGACGGACCGGTCCCACATAAAAATCTATGTCAACAACCGGGCAATCGATGAGTTTGCATTGGTGCAAGCGGTCACTTACGGTTATGGCAGCATGTTGCCGGGCGGGGCCTACCCCTACTGTTACTTGTTCATCGACATTGATCCCGAGTTGGTTGATTTCAACATTCATCCGGCCAAACGCGAAGCCAAAATTCGGAACAAAGCCGAAGTACACCATGCAGTCGTGCAGATGATCAAACGCCACATTTCCCAAACACTCGCCCATATCCCCATTGCAATGGTACAACCGACTGACCGACAATTCGATTTTTCCGGTGAACGCCAAGCGAAGTATGTCAAGTCGGGCAGGACAGCCCAATCCGGGCTGCCACAGGCGGTGGTCGATTCCCCTGCTGCAGAACCCGATTGGTTCGATACAGCTAAACGGTTGATGCACCGTAATCGCAGCGGCTCGCCTGCACAGGACATTGCTGCGGTACAGAAGGGGCCGCGCTATATCGGGCAAATCTTCAATCTGTTTTTAATCGCCGAGCAAGATGACGACCTCTACCTGATCGACCAACATGCCGCTCATGAACGCATCTTGTTCGATGAGATCAAATCTCACGGTGAAATCCAACCGTTGATGATCCCGATCACTTTCGAGGTGGAACGTGACGTGGATGTGTTTTTGACAGCCCATGCCGCTTGGTATGGAGATTACGGACTCAGCCTCAGACGGACCGGGGATCTCGAATGGGAACTCTCCTCCATCCCCGCTTTGTGGAAGCCCATCGAACAAGATGTCGTCAGGTTCATAGGTAGCCGCACCGGAGCGATCGAAGACCTCTATACCGAGTTGTATGCGGTCATAGCTTGCCACGCAGCCATCAAAGCAGGCGACCGTATCGATCGCTTGGCGGCTCAAACCTTAGTTGAAAAAGTGTTGGCGATGGATAACCCAGTGTGTCCGCACGGTCGGATGTTCGTCATACATTTTCAAAAAGATGAATTGCTCACAGCGGTCGGCAGGATCATCTGAGCTCGCTTCTTCCCATCAACAGGATTCCTGAAGACTCCTCCGTCAACCAATATTCGGCGACAACCGCTTGGGAAGCATTGCTGGTGAACCGTGCCGAGGTGATGGGAATCCCGCGGTAAGTCCCGCTGGCGACAACCGATTGGGAGGCATCAACCAACCTTACCGACCATGCTCGTGCATCGGGAGCTTCACCCGTGTCTAGGGCAAGGCCGGATTTGCCTTCATCGGTCGACACCCATCGTGCTCGTGGGATGGTCGACAGCACACCTGCTGCATCGCCTGGCATGTTCCATTGCGTATCGGATATGGCAAATTGTTGGGATATCATGCGGCCATCGGGGTGGACCACTTCCACGGTCCACGACCCGCCCGGCATACGGTTGCCCTCGGGCAGCATCAACCCGTTGACTCCAAGATAAGAAATCCCGTCGATGACCTGCAACCGCACAGCTCGTTCCCAGCACAGAAGCCCATCGGGCGAAGTCACGGCGACAAGGAACTCACCCGCTACCTCAGCGACATCCATCGCCAGCATGATGGTCAACGCTTGTGTTGCAACCATCGACCCATCGTTGCGATAATCGACAGCAATGATCGGGTAATGGTTGAACCCAGCGATCGAGTAATCCTCGCGTGTACACGAGAGCAAGCTGGCGAGGAGCAAGACAATCAGACACCCTGTCAACCGCGTCCTGCAACGGCCAATCATCGGTTATCTGCCTACATCCCCAAGGCTTCCAACTGCATCAATACTGGGTTGGCATAGGTCCGCAATACCACATGGCGCACCTCGGGAGTAAGGTCCTTGTACCGATCGAGGAATTTCTTCGTGTTGAAGTCGCGGTATTTATCGGAAAACCGACCGGGTCCCTGGACTTGGTCATAGGCGAAATAGTTCGTATCCCACAAGCGGTAACTGGTATGGATCTGCCGGTCGATCTCTGCAGTGACTGCCTCGGGAGACTCGTATTCACCGCTCAACGGGGTCCCGAAAGCGATGTGGACGTTTCCCTTGAAACGCCTGAGGCCCCTGAGCATGTTCACCAAGTCTTCATACTTTTTCTTCGCATAGGTCCCGTGGAGTTTCTTGTAGACCTCTTCGCGCCCTTTGTTAATGTCGTTCGGATCGTATTGGTATGAAATCGCCACCGGGACGATGTGGCAACTCTTGATCAGCTCGGCAAACGGTATCTTCGATTCCTTGTAGGCCAGGTAGAGCATCTTGATGACACTCGCATTGGTCTTGTCGATCCCGTCCTTAGCCCGCCCACTGCGTTGTGCGATCCAGATGGATTTCTTCTCGTCGCGTATCAACTCGATAAAGTAACGAGATAGCCGCAGAGATTCAGTGTAGAGCTCGCGCATCGGCAGGTTGCGCTTGACCGTCACCCCGCCATTGAGCTTGAACATGTCGGTGGTGAATTGGTTGACCAACAGATTGTCCCCGATCGCCATCTCGCAAATGGGATACCCCGATTTGATCAAGGCATAATCGAGCAAGGCACAGTCCAGCACGATGTCGCGGTGGTTGCTGATGTAGAGGTAAGGGGTCTCTTTATCAAGTTTGTCGATACCGCTGTAGGTGAACGATGTCATGGAATTGCGTTCAATCGTCGGCAAGAACACCCCGGCCGTGATCAAGCGTTGGAAATCATCATAACTGTGGATCTTATCGAGCAGCGGTGGAATCTGCTCTTTCATCTGATGGCTTTTCCATGCAGTCTTGATGATGTTGCCTGAATACAGGACCTCCGCCATATTTTCAAGGAACTTGGGATAAGCCCGAATCCGATTGATGGCATCGATGACGTCCTGACCCTCGTAGGGAGCGATGTCCCTATAGGCCGATTTATCCATTCTCAGAACTCCACATTGAGTGATTTCATGTACTGGGCGCGCTCCCAGTGGGTCGGATCGTCTATCCGCTTATGGGCAAGTTTCCCTCGGAAATCTACGAAGGATTGTGCGTCGTGTTCGTCCATCCATTGGGTGAGGCCGTTGAGCATGGTCCCGATGATGCCGTGACCATGCAACATTACCGCCGAGCAGACTTGGACAGCCTTCGCCCCGCTCAACAACAATTTTACCAGTGTCTGGGCCGAGTGGATTCCTGTTGATGCACAAATGTCGCAATTCAGGTAAGCCGACAACAACGCTGTCCATTGCAAGCTTTGATAATAATCGTTGGGACCACTCAAAACCACAGAAGGTTTGATGGAAAGGGTCTTGACATTGACATCGGGCTGATAGAACCGGTTGAAAAAGACCACGCCATCGATACCCATCGCATCGAACTTCTTCACCACATTGGCCAATGCGGTGAATTGAGAGCTCATCTTGATGGCCAACGGGAATTTGGCTTTGGCCCGAGCGGTCTGAACAACATCGAAGTAGGTGGCGAGGATAGCCTCCTGGCCAATCGCTGGATCGGAAGGAAGGATGAATTGGTTGAGCTCAAGCGCATCGGCACCGACTTCGTTGAACCGTTCGATATAATCGGTCCATGCCCCGATGGAGGTACAGTTGACGCTGGCGATGACAGGTATGTCGAGTGCTGCTGTGGCTTGTTCTATCAAGGTGAGGTAGGCGTCTATGAAATAATTGCGGGAGGATTGCTCCACGAAATCGCGGGCATCGGCATGGACGAGGTAATCATCGGAACCCGCCAGCATGCGTTTGGCATCCGACTCGATTTGTTCCTCAAATATTGATTTCACAACAACCGCACCAGCGCCGGAATCCTCGCATTTTTTCAGTTTATCCAATGAAGCGGTAAGCGGGGAACTCCCCACGATGATCGGATTCTTGAGGGTCATCCCCATATAGGTAGTAGCCAAACGTTCCATGCGACACCTCCGTGGCCATAATACTAGAAATCACAGGCCATGTACAGCCGACATGCAAAACGGCCGCCTCGCGACGAAGTCGGGACGGCCGATGCATGATCAGTTTTGGTTACAGGATGTACGGAATCCTGAAGTTGTGGGACTGGTACACGACGAATGTCTCCACTTCGAGGATTTCGGAGATCTTTACCAATTCTTTCTTGAAGAAATCCAACAACGACAACCCTTCATCTTCGCTCAGTATGAGTTGGACGATGAGGTCGTAGCGACCCGTGACCACCGCAGCAGAAATCACTCCCCGCAACTGGGAAAATTCCTCGGCTTTGCGCTCAAGGTCAAGCGTTTTGAGTTTCACTCCCATCATGACCACTTGCAGGCCGGGAATGCATTCGGGATCCACCAAGCCGGATATCTGCAGGATACCCTCTTCGATCAGCTTATTGACCCGGGCACGCACGGTGTTTTCGGTTATGGAGAGCTCTTCGGCGATAGCGCTGTACGCCTTACGCCCGTCGCTCAACTGCTTGATGATCGCCTTGTTGGTTTCATCGATTTTCTTCATCACCCGTTGACCCTTTGGAATTCCTTCATCAAATCGGCCAGTGCTTGGACATCTTCAACCGGGAGGGCATTATACACCGATGCCCGCAACCCACCGACACTCCGATGCCCCTTCAATCCCAACATCCCGGCTTTCTTAGTTTCAGCGAGGAATTTTTCTTCAAGCCCTTCAGTAGGAAGCCTGAAACAAATATTCATCTTTGACCGATAGCGCTTGTCGACCGGGGAACGGAAGAAACCACCACTGGCATCGATGGCATCATAGATCAAAGCTGATTTGGCCGTGGCCCGTTGCGCCATGCCCTCGGCGCCACCATTACGCTTAATCCATTCCAGGACGAGCTTGACCCCCCAAATCGAGAAGACCGGCGGCGTATTGTACAGGCCATCGTCCTCGGCATGGTTTTTATAGTCCAAGTAGGCGGTGAGGTTGGGATTCTGTTTTTCCAGCATGTCTTTGCGCAAAATGATCAATGTCGCTCCGGCAGGTCCGAGGTTCTTTTGCACACCACCGTAAATCATGGCGAACCGATCGACCGGTACCGGACGGCTGAGCAGGTCACTCGACATATCGGCAATAAGCGGCACCTCCCCCGTATCGGGGAACGATTGCCACTCGATTCCCCCGATCGTCTCGTTGGAACACAGATAGAGGTACGAGGAATTGGCGGAAGGCTTGACTGTGGCTGGATCGGGCAAGGTGGTGAAATTGCCGGCAGTCCCGTCGAAATAAACATGCACATTTCCGAGTTTCTTAGCATCGGCCGTCGCTTTGTTCGACCACGTGCCGCTCTTGATGTAATCGGCCACGGTGCCTGTGCGCAAGAAATTCATCGGTATCATCGCAAACTGAAGGGTTGCTCCGCCACCAAGGAAAAAGACATGGTAGTTTTCTGGAATTTCCATGAGCTCGCGCAGCAAAGCCAAGCATTCATGATACATGTCTTCAAAGGTACCGCCACGGTGGCTCGCCTCGACGATGGACAACCCAGCGCCGTGGTAGTCGACAATCTGGTCGCGCATCTCGTCCAACACTTCCAACGGCATCACCGACGGACCGGCGAAGAAATTCTTCTTGCGGCTCACAGTTTTCCTCCTTTGATGAGATCGGCAATCAACGCGACGGCTTCATCGGATATCCTCAACAAGTTCTCCTCGGTGTTGGCACCGATGTGAGGGGTGAGTGTCACGTTCTTACAAGCAAGGATCGGATAATCGGCAGCGGGTGGCTCCTCAGGATACACATCGGTGGCATACCAAGAAATCCTGCCATCATCGAGAGCTCTCGCCATGGCCTCTGCATCCACGCACCCTCCCCGACCGGTGTTGATCACGACGGGCTTCTTCGTGCAGGCATCGATGAGGTGTTGGCCGAAGAGGCCCTCCGTTTCTGCAGTCAACGGCAAATGCAACGAGACATAGTCAGCCTCTCGCACTGCTTCTTCTACGGTAGCCTTCATCGTCGCTACCGGACTGGATGAAACGTACTTATCATAGGCAACGACCTTCATGCCGAAAGCAAGAGCCCGCTGGGCAACTTGAGTGGCGATGTTGCCGATCCCAAGCAACGCCAAGGTTTTTCCGTACAACTCGGTGCGCTTGATGGACTTGTTCCATTCGCCTTTCGCCATGCTGTTATGGGCTTCGATGAGATGGACGGGTATGCTGAGCATAAGGGCGAAAGTCAATTCCGCCACTGCGATGGCAGAAGATTTAGGAGTGTTGCGTACCATGACACCCTTGCTTTGGGCGTATACCGAATCGATATTGTCGATCCCCACCCCGCCACGGATGATAAGTTTCAGGTTCTTGGCGGAATCGATGTATTCTTTGGTGCATTTCGTTTTGCTGCGGACCAAGACCACGTCGGCTTCGCCCAAGCGGGCTTTGTCCAAGGTCACTTCGCCAAAAGCTTTGAGTTTTTCATGCATTGATGCGTCGAACGCATCTGATATAAGTAGCAACATCCCGTATCTCCTTGTTCATGGAAGTTGCCATCATGATACTCCCGCAGTTCGGAATTTGTCAAATAATTATTGAAAAATTCATGATAATCTAAATTTTCATGAGACAACTTGCAGGATATCGAATCGTAGGAGAAAATTATCGCAACAGGGCCCGTTTACGGTGGAATGCCGCCGGGGTAATCTCTTTTTGGTCAGCCGACGGTAACAACGACAAATCGTAGGGCGTCGTCTGGTATACGTAGTAGTTCAACCAATTGGTATACAACAGCTGACCGTGAGAGAACCATGACGCCAGCGGGGCTTGTGCGGGATCGTCGCCCGGAAAATAATTCTTGGGTACCGCTATGTCCAGCCCTTTGGCGATATCCCTGAGATATTCCTGGGCAAGGGTGTCGGCATCGTATTCGGGATGTCCGAAAACGAATATTTGCCGGCCGTCCTCATGGGCCGCGATATAGACACCCGCCTCATCGGAAACGGCTAATACTTGCAATCCAGGCACCGCTAAAATATCTTCGGCATGCACCTCGGTGTGGCGGGAATGGGGTGCTCTGAACACCTCGTCGAAGCCACGCATCAGCTGCGTATCCCGAATAAGTGCTCGATGGTCGAAAATCCCGAACATCTTGGAAGGCAACGGGTATTTGGGAATGCCGTAATGGTGATACAGGCCTGCTTGAGCACCCCAACATAAAAACAGGGTGGCGAACACATGGCTTTTGGCCCATTCCATGACCCGGCAGAGTTCGCTCCAATAATCGACTTGCTCGAACTCCAACGTCTCCACTGGAGCACCGGTAATAATCATGCCATCGTACGTCGATGAGGACACCGCATCAAAAGTCTTGTAGAACATGTCGAGGTACTCGGCTGAGACATTTGAAGCAGCATGCGATTCCATATGGAGGAAATCGACTTCGATTTGCAACGGTGTGTTGGAAAGACGGCGCAGCAAACTCGTCTCGGTCTTGGTTTTGAGCGGCATGAGATTCAAAATCAACAAGCGCAACGGGCGGATGTCTTGGCTCAAGGCCCGTTTTTCAGTCATCACGAAGATGTTTTCCTTTTCCAGGATGGATCGAGCTGGAAGAGCGTCGGGAATCTTTACCGGCATAGGGCCTCCTTGGTCATCTTCTTGACACGATAGCGGCATCACACACAAGCAAGGGCATCGGCCACATCCTCGATCAGGTCGTCGACATGCTCCGTGCCGATGGAAAGGCGCACAGTGCCTGGCTCGATGCCCGACAGGAGCAATTGGGAATCATCCATTTGCGAATGGGTGGTCGTGGCCGGATGGATGACCAACGACTTGCCGTCGGCGACATTTGCCAACAGGGAGAACACCTTGAGGTTGTCGATGAAGCGGATGGCTCCGGCACGGCCTCCTTTTACTACGATGGTGAAAATTGAGGCACCGCCGTTGGGAAAGTAGCGTTGGTACAATCCATGCGATGGATTATCGGGGAGCGAAGGATGGTTCACCCGCTCTACTGCCGGATGGCCTTGTAAGAATTGAACGATTTTTAGGGCATTGAACACATGCCGCTCGACCCGCAACGACAACGTCTCCAATCCTTGCAACAACAAGAATGAGCTGAAGGGGCTAGCAGCCGGTCCTAAATCCCTCATCAAGACTGTCCTGGCCCTGACGATGAAAGCCGCCGAGCCGGCCACCTCTGTGAACTTGACGCCATGGTAGTTCGGATCGGGTTGGTTGAATTGCACATACGCGGGATGTGCGCCCCAGTCGAACGTGCCTCCATCGACAATGGCGCCACCGATGACGGTCCCGTGTCCACCGATGAACTTGGTCGTTGAGTGGATGACGATGTCGGCACCATGTTCAATCGGCCTGAGCAGATAGGGGGTGGCGAAGGTATTGTCGACGACCAACGGCACCCCGTGGCTGTGGGCAAGTTCAGCAATGGCTTCGATGTCGACCAAATCGGCGTTCGGGTTGCCAATGCTCTCGATGAAGACAGCCCGGGTGTTTTCCCTGAACGCATTTCGGTAGGCCTCCACATCCCTGGTGGCGACGAACGTCGTGCTGATGCCGGCATCCTTGAGGGTATTGGCCAACAGGTTGTAGGTTCCGCCATAGATGCTTTGGGCCGAGACGATGTGGTCCCCGCAACGCGCCAAGTTTTGTAAAGCCAATGCTGTCGCAGCCGAACCGGAGGCAGTAGCCAGCGCACCCACCCCGCCTTCGAGGGCGGCGAGCCGATGTTCGAAGACATCATTGGTCGGATTCGAGATGCGTGAATAGATGTTGCCTGCTTGGGATAAATCAAAACGCCCGGTGGCCTGTGCGCAATTATCAAAGACGAATGAGGTCGTGGCATAAATCGGAACAGCTCGCGCACCTGTGGCTGAATCTGGTTTTTCTTGACCGGCATGAAGTTGCAAGGTTTCGAACCGATAACGCTTGTCCATCGCACATCCCTCCTATCGGTAGTAAGAAAAAACCGCCAGCTATACACTGGCGGTCTCACGTCATTGTACAGGGGCGGTCAGTAGCTCTTCATGGAATGCATCTTGCGCACTTTCTTCATCTGCTTTCTTTCGAGAGACTTTTTCTTCCTGTTCTCGATGGTGGAAGGCTTCTCGAAATACTCGCGGCGTTTCCACTCGCGGATGATGCCCTCTTTCTCGACCATCCTCTTGAATTTTTTAATCGACTTCTCAAGAGGTTCGTTCTCGTCGACACGAACGTATGCCACTGTTGCTCACCCCCTTTCCTTGCTTCGGTAAGTATCATTTCTCTGACAGAAAATAATTACGGAATATCATGAAATTGTCAATAGAAGCACTGCTCAGCGGTCCATGATTTCCTCGATCGTGCTTTCATGCCTGCGCAAGGCCACCACAGTCAACTGAAGCGTCTCGTTGTTCCTGAAGTAGTTGCGGCCCAAACGGAAAACCATGTCGATGTCGTCGTCCTTGGAAAATTCAGTGCCTACCAAGTCAGCCGCACCCCAAT
>CAZJAK010000059.1:0-13764 GCA_964543935.1 uncultured Spirochaetaceae bacterium | reverse complement strand
GCGTGGGCAGTGCATCGATCGTGTCGGTGCCGGCAGTGTAGACCACTGTCTTCGTCGCTGGATTTGATGCTGTGGTCGCACTCTGGCTATCGAAGCTCACCTGGGCGGTCCACTTGGCGTATAACACCGTTTCCTGGGCCTTATCCCATGTGGCGGTGCTTTCCATTTCTGCGTCGTAGTACTGGTTGCCGGTACCGCTTGGTTGATCGAAGTAGCCTTGGAAGCTGTACCCATTCTTGGACGGTGCACTCAACGAGGCCGGCATGGCTGCATCGTAGGTGGCGATGGTTATGATCGTTCCGCCGGTGCCGAGTTGTGTATCGAACTCCACCTCGTACGTGTTTGGCGTCCAGTTGGCGTACAGGATTTGGTTGGCAACCACCGAGACCAGGGTGCTTTCGAGTATCCTAGTTCCGGCTCCTTGCCGTTCGGTATACCATCCTTCGAGAGTGTACCCGGTTTTCGTAGCCACCGCCAATGGGCCATAGGCCGAATCATACACTACATCCTTTCCGGCAATCGATGGATTGGAACCTCCGTCACTATCGAAAGAGACCATGTAGCGGTAGGCCATGTTGACCACAGCCGGGACTTCCTCACCGGGTTTGACCGTCACGGTCACAGTCCCCTCTCCTTTAAGGACATTGTCCACTCGGGCTTGCACACTCAGAGTCCATCGGCCTGGTTGCAATGGAAGCAGGACAACTTCGGAAATCGTGCCGAGTTCCCGGTATACTTGGTCATCCGAGCCTTCGCGCGTACCCGATACCGTGAAGCGGGAGTCCAGCGGAATGTCGTGATCATCGATCGTCACGGACAGACGGACACGCGCCATGGAATCGATCATGTCGCTGCAACTGAAGCACAGCGCCGTCATAAGGACTACGATAGTCATGATCCGGATGGTTTTCATCGCTTACCTCCCCAAGGCCAACTGCAGTCCGCCTGCTATTCCATACAACAACCCGATCCGATCGGTCTCGATAAGCACCGTCGCTTTCGGTTTCAGGTACAGGTCCACCGCCGCCGTCAACGGCCAGCTGATCGCCAACCCAAATTCCAGTTGTTGGTCGACATACCTGGCCTGGCGAGGATTTCCACTACCTTCGAAATCTTCTTCACAAGAATGAACGGCAACGCCGTATGCGATGGAGGTGCTAACCCGAACCTCCGGACCGATAGCAAAGCGGTAAGCCAAGCCCGCTTCGGCGATGAATATCGAGAAAGTATCGACCCATACATTGGTTGAGCGGGCTTGGGCGGCAGAGATATCGATGAACATGGAGACGGGTATATCGAGCACATGTTCGAATGAAGTGTGAAGTCCTCCTCCAAAACTCCAATCGTAGACATGTGATGTCGACAAGGCCGTCTTCATCGCTTGTCCATACGGTGTCAGCACACCTATGATGAGGTCGGTCCTGGGTTGGCTTTTCAACTCCCATGTTGCGCGTTCGACCACATAGCGGAAAGCATAGGTGCCGCTGTAATGCTTGCCATCCTTTGATCGTTGGATAAACAAGGTGAGCTTGGGATCGAACCATGCCAACACGACCTGTGTCTGGCCACGTTCAAGGGGAATCCAGGTGCCGTCCGGTGCGGTTCCCATCTGATAGCGGAAAGCAATGACCGACGGATCGTCGGCTTTGAAGGTCAACTTCAGGTTCCGCACCAAGTCGTTGATTTCAATCCATGATTTTTGTTTGCGGTCGTACCGATAGGCAGTCTCTTCGCTCCAGCGCAAACCGTCGTCCGAAGTTTGCACGAACAGGACCTGTCTGTCGGCATCGAACGAAGGCAATGTAACGCTTGCTCCGGTTTCTGTAACCTCCAGCCATGGTTGGTCGTCAATCCTGTAGCGGTAGGCCTTGATAACTTCTGACGGTCCCGCCAGATTGAATTCCACTGGTGCGGATGCTACAAATGAAACGGTAACCAGTAACAGGATAACGACTAGGGCCTGTTTTTTCGATGCTGAACGCATAGCTACCCCCTTCGGCACTTCTGACGAGTGGATGTAGTATGTTGTAAGTTTGTAAGAAGTTTTATCGGCGAAAAATCCAGTTTAGTTGGCAAAACCTACGATTTTTTCTATGGGGAAGGCCTACAGTCACGAGAAGGAGCTCATTGCGGAGTAAACTTTGGCCCTTGTTGGAATCGTTCCTGTTCCAAGCGAACAGCGTAACGGACCAATGAATTCTTATCATTGATGCCCAGCTTATCCTTGATGTTCTCGATATGGGTTCCCACGGTGCTGGCGCTGATGGAGAGTTGGTTGCAGATTCGACGGGTGGTGTAACCTTTGCCCACCAAGTAAAGGATGTCGCGCTCGCGCAATGTCAGGCGTTCCAACGCTGAAGGATTGTCACCCGGTCCGGTCGGTTCAAGGACCGCACCGAGGATGGACGGGCTGATGAATTTCTTACCATCAGCCACGATGCGGATGGCTTGCGGCAAGTATTGGGCGGCATCCCCTTTGGTCACATAGGCAGACACGCCCATTGCAAGGCACTCCTTGACCAAGGCCGCGTTGGTGAACATCGAGAGGACGATGATGGCGGGATGACCGGGGACGGCCATCAAACGCTTGACGATGGCCAAGCCCGAATCGTGCTCCTCCAAAAAGAGGTCAAGCACCACCACATCGGCTTTCAGGACCACATCCCAACAACTCTCCGATTCGCGCACCGAGCCGGCTTCACCGATCACGCTCATCGCAGGATCGCCGCCAAGGAGAACCTTGACGCCTTCGCGAATGATGGCATGATCATCGAGCAGGAATACCTGCAACATGGTCCCTCCGATGTGGGCATGGGTTGTATTGTGCATGATGTCGGCGACATCACGAGGATTTTACGAGACCGAAGGGCAAATCACAAGAAAAATTTTGTCTTTGATAGGTTATCTGGAAAATTGATCTAAAATTGTCATATTTGCATGTCGATGAATTGATTCAATCAAAGCGCAGGAGAATTTATTATGGCTTCGCTATCCACCGGGATCCGAAAATTGATGGTGAACGTCGATCGTCCGTCATGGTGGGCGCTGAACTCCCCCGAGAATTGTTCGATCCGGTGCCGCATGATGGCAATTCCGTGTCCTTGTTGAATCGAGCTGGCGGTCAGGGGCACAGACCCGTCGTTGACAACCGCTCCTACAATCGAACCGGGCTTGCCGACCAACTTGATGGCGATGCGGGTGGGTTTGGCATGGGACACTGCATTTTTCAGTGCCTCATTGTATACATACTGGAGGTTGCGCGATATTGCCCCATCCACAATCGGATTGGCGACATCGATTTCACACGTCACAGCAATCCCGTAGACCGATTCAATCCGACTGGCACACTGGAGGACTATCGACTCAAGACTCGCCGCACCATACCTGACCGGATTGAAATCGTCGATGACATGTCGTAAAAGACTTGAAGCTTCCTTGCTCGTCAAGCGGATTTTTTCCACTGCAGCCGCGACATCGGCACCTGGTTGCAATGCCCCGGTGGCCAAATACTCCAAAGCATGCATCATTTGGCCGACTCCGTCATGCAAATCATCGGCAAGATGGCGTCGCTCATGCTCCGAGACCAACAGGAGCTGGTCTTTGGCTTCTTGGACCCGCTTATTAGCCAGTATGTAATCACGGGCGAACACGACCGAGTACATGCCGACATACACGAAGGTCATGTAGGGGATCGCCTGCAAAGCATACCGACCGCCAATGATCATGAAAAAATCGTGGGCAAGCCCATAGGTGAGCGCCACATCGGCCGCGATTTTCAACCATTCGCTGGTCTGTGAGCCCCGCTCGATTACAGTCGGTACCTTGTGCAGCCTGTAGTGGATAAGGACCGCGGTCGCTCCCAACATGAGAGGAATAAAGATGATGGCCGAGGTGTAGACGATGCGGTAGGGCAGCAGAAAGCTCAAAGCCGCTCCAGCCAGGAAACACCAATACATACCAGTGAACAGGGTTTTGACCGCTGATAACCGTTGGGCACTGACGAAAGCCATGATGAAACAGGCTGCCGCGAGGTCGTAACTGGCTATCTGCGACCGTTTCAACAACAGATACTCTATCGACGGCAACAAAGCATAGATGGCGAAATGGTTGCGCATCAAATTCCCGCAGGCTGCCCACAACGCGCCCAAGCCGAACCAGATGTGGGTCGAGGATTTCTTGGAAAACACTCCGAGGAATATTTGCAGCGATACGAAAAAAAGCATCTGGCCGAACAAGATCAGGTCGAGCGAAACGGCCTTCCCGTACCGATGGGTCAATAGCGGTGCGCGGGCAATCCAGATCCGTTCCCACAAGCCCGCCCGTGGATGGACATAATTGGCCACATGGTATTCGAGCCGGTTGCTGCCTGTCTGCAATGTCCCGGCCAACACTTTCGGCTCGGCGCTCGGGGTGCTCCCGCCGGCGTTCTCGCCATATGTCCCCCCTTCGCCAATCTTGTTGCCGTTCAACCACACCTCATAACTCGTCCCGGCGTTGACGGTGTACAGCTCGATGTCGAGCACAGGACCTTGCCAGAGCACATCGATGGCGTATGTGGCGCTGCCGCTATGCCAGGCCACTGCCGGTACCGTTTGGAGTCGTGGTTCGCCAGCGGTGGCGGTCAATTCCCATTCTCCGTCCAATGCGCCATAGCGGTCGCCTAAATCAGCCGGGACCGTCGCCTTGCCTTCCCGCACCACGATCGGCACTGCCCTTGCAGGCCAAGGAAGCAGCGCGGCTGCGGCCATCACGCCAAGCAGGATGGCTGCAGTCACGCATAGTGGCGCTGTACCTAGCTGTCGCAAACGGTGAGTGTCGATCATCTTTTGGCTCTGAAGAGCATCTTACGCGAGAGCGGCAACCACCTCAAGAGACAATTCCATGATTTTTCATCGAAGAACGGTCAACGCTGGCCGCACTCCATAATATGGCACGTTCACCCTGCCGTAATGCCGGACGCTTGCGAGGGTGCCGATGAAACATGAGCGCCGCGCATCGTCGCTCCGGGTTCTCAGCCACCACCAGGAACTGCCCACCGTCTGGCCGTGCCAGAGCAGGTAATCTTTCCCCTTGCCCTTATCGTAGACGTACAAGCGGCATCCATCGCTTCTCGTCATTCGGGCGAACTCGGTCCCGCATGATTGGCGCTTGACCGCACGGTCCACCTGGGTAAGTTCGGTGACTTGCTTCGTGCTGAGCAAGTAAACAGAGTCGATCGTGTCGGGGGCCCCAGGGCCGTTGTCGGAGCAAACAGTGGGAATGATGCGCTGTTTTTCATCGTCAGAGAAAGCCGTCTGGTAAAATCCATCGTTCAACCAAGAGCGCAGGTCACAATCGCGCCAGGTGGTCGAAGAGAAGTCACGATGATATCGTTTGCAATCAAGGATGGCCTCGCTGAGCAGCATCATCGCAGTACCGTCACACTGGGCCACGTACCAAGCAATCGGAGTGCAGTCTTTTGCGCTGGCAGTCTGCGCATACCTGCCAAAGAAAACGATGCTGCCAACTTCCGCTGGCTGGCCGTCAAGAGAGCGGATGGATTGTGACATGGACCGTATCCCCAACCTGCTTGCCGATTTTCAAGCGAATGTCCTTGCGCAATCCGACGATGTAAGCCACCGACCCATCTTCGCGCTTTGTTCCCATGTTGACAATGCTGCCCTCATACGGTACGCCGTCGAATGTCGCGTGGACTTTCACCCTTCCCTTGCCGAACACGGCTTTCAGATCATAGGGGAATACGACATAGGCCCCGTCGATATCGGGAACCTTGTGGATGATGGCGTCGAACGCATAATCGGTTCGCAGAGTTTCTTGCATCGCGATCCCTCCGATAAAATGGATTATAGCGGGAAGGGAGACGAAGAAGAAGTGAGAACGGGTATTGAGAAACCACTTGGATCCTGGCAGGCTATACTTCAGTACTCATCAACTACAATGCTTAGGAATCATCATCCTCATGAGTCTCGATCAACGGGATCTGCAAGGGTGGCAGGCCGGCTTTCTGAAGCGATTCGGAGATGGTGTGCCTGAAGTAAGGGTGGATGATTCTTGGGACCAATTGCGCGACTATTTCCTGCCTCACTTGTTCCGAAACCTTGGTTTTCTTCTTGCTCCTGAATACTATCCTAGTCTGAATTCCATGTCGAATTGGCTCTACCAAGGAGACCGGCTTCCCAGTTGCTTTACCATGAAAAACCCATCAAACCCCGAACTCGCGCTTGAAGGGTTTGAAATTACCTTCAGGATTGAACCATGAGTATGAATTGTGATTCTCCACAATTGCGAACACAATGTGGGAAAACGCCAATGAGAACTCATCTTCCCTGAGCACCTCATGGAACAAGCGGGCGATATGGGCTGGTGGATTGGCGAACGCACCACAACCGAAAGCCCCGAGCACCATCTGGTCGTGCCCGTGCTCGAGGGCAATCCGGTAGATCGTGCGGATCTTCCGTTTGGTAGGTTCGACCAAAGCGGGACTCAACCAATACTGGCCAGCAGAATCTATGACCAACTCGGGCTTGTTTAGAGCGGCAACAGCTATGAATGCAACCTTCCAAGGTTGCTCCAATTTTGGATATCCCTCTTTCTCGGTTCCGCGGAACACCGTGACATCGGGTGAGTAGGCTCCACCGTAATCACGATCCAACGGGTATAGGGCGGCCCGTTCTTCCAGATTATACTCCGAGGCGTACCAGACGAACTGGTACAGCGATCTGAAATAGTTCGAACACCTGAACAGGTATTCTTCTTGGGCCCCTGCCCCATGGCGCACACCCCCACCGGGATTTTGACGGCTAGCCATGTTCAAAACAGCTACAGATCCCCCTAGTTCCACCAACCGATGCGCCACGCTCAACGTATCATCGTTGATAACCTCGATTTTTGGAGGTCGGTCATGCTTTGGCCACTTTTTGACAGTGAACGGAATCCCATACACGACCGATGAGTCACGCATCCCGCTATCGTCACCAAAGGATACCGTTTTACCGCTAGGTGATACGTAGCTGCCATCAAGCACATCCTTAACTGTATCCTCGAACACAAGACTACGCAGCTCATGCAAGGAGTCATTATCACGATCCTGCTCGGCTTTCATGAAACTCTCCGACCATGCAGCGGCATCCCACCCTGATTGCTTGTGTTGGATGGTCCGAGAACCAACACAGACATAGGGCGATTCCAACAAATCGTGGGCGATACGGAATGCGTCGTTCGGCCAATATACCTGGGGTCGGGGCCGATGGACCCGCCTGTCGCCTACAGCAGGACAACATGATTCGATGCATCCGATCCATTGTACGGGCATGGATTCAACACCGTAGACCGAACCTAGCAAGGCCCCGCAAATTGCTGCGTTGGTATCGGTGTCTCCACCATGGGAGATGGTGTCGGCGATGGCCTGTTCGACTGTTGTGGCATGCAGCAACTGGTAGACGGCGTTCTGCCAAGCAATGCGCACCCAGCCCATCTGTCGGGTGTAGGAATCGGGATGGTTGAATTCCGCTTCAAGTGTCCAATCCAACAGCGGCCCTTCAGATGTCAACGATCGGGCCCATCCTATTATCCGTTGATAGAGGTCCTCTACCGACAGGCCTTCTTCGATGGCGGCTTTTATTGCTTTGACGTAGAGTTGGTTGACTGCGACACAGACTTGATTGGGATGGGTCAGGCCGGTCTCTTCGGCCACAATCCGGTCCACCTCTTCTTCGGATAGCCCTTTGCCGGCACAAAATATTCCCAATGGACTGATGCGCATCAGGGCCCCGTTGGCTTGGCTATCGGTATTGGGGATGCCGCGCAAAGCCGCCGCGACGGTGTTGCCGCAATCGAACGGATGGGAATCGTACCACCGCACATAAGCCGCCAAGACATGGTCTTTGACATAACGGGCATCGGCTGCCAACGTCCTGGCAAGGGCCAATGCCATTTCGGAATCATCGGTCGGCTGCCCGGCTAGGATGTCCCAGGTCCCGCCGTCGACCATGCAGTGGATCCCTTGAGGATATTTTCTGGAGATATCGGGAGGATTCATGAATTCAACGAGAGCCCCGAGATTGTCTCCCGCCAACTGGCCGATCAAGCACCCCTGAGCCCTCGACAAACGAGCCTCTCTACTGGTATCCATGTCGTTCCTCCCATCACTGCCATCATAGCGCATCTTCAAGCGGGATTACATATGATTCAAGGCTTGAAATCCCATGCACTTTGGTATCGTCTAGTATTTCGTTGGATTCTTCAAGGCTTGACGGCAAGCGAGGCGCCTGTCATGCTGAACGTGCCTGATGATAAGGTATTCTTCATCCACACGAACTTTTGGACCGCTTCATTTATCACCTGCTGGGCATAAGGGGTGAATCGTTTGGGGGCCCTCGGCGAATCATCCACTTGCACCATCCGATGGGGATGCTTCCGGTCGGACCGCATGACCATCGGGAAGTTCACCGAAAGCTTTCCGAATTCCTTGTCCCCCTCTTGTAACGTGATCGTCACGGCATGTTCGCACCATCCGGCCATACCGGCGATCCATCCGAGTGGAACGATGGCGAGTGTTCCATGCAACTGGCGTCCATCAAACGCATACGATTCAGTGATGCGTTCACTGCTTTTTTCAACGATTGTCTCGTACTTCATGGATTCCTCCTTGGTTGATGACTTTTCTGTGATTGTCCTCGGCATGGTTTCCTTACGGCATGGGGCAGCCTCCCGGAAACACGGGGAGAGCTGGGGCTAGCGACCAAGAGGAAAGCTGGAATGGATGATGCATGGCGACTCCCTTTAGCGAATTGTTTTGCGACGCTGCAAGTTGGCGATAAATCACGTCGTTGTCTTAAACATACAGCATGATTTTGTCCGTGTCAAGGTGGACTACCTCTTCTCGTAGCTACCGAAGGCTCTGGCCGTAAAGAGATGCCAATGAGTAAATTGACCCCATGGCACAGAGGGAACACCAAACTAACACCATCCGCTGGTCGACATTCCTCACAGATGTCTTGATCTGCTCATTAGGAGCTTACGGAGGCCCCGAAGCTCATTTCGCGGTGTTCAACGACCACATGGTGACCAAGAAACGGTATGTGAGCGAAGAGGAACTGGTCGAGCTTATCGCTTTGACCGGATTGCTGCCAGGACCGAGCAGCACCCAGACGATCGTCGCCATCGGGTACAAAGTAGGCGGCCCGGTTTTGGCTTGGCTCACCATGGCAGTCTGGGCGATTCCCGCCCTCATGCTGATGACTGCCGCTTCGTTTCTCAGCCAATGGTTGGCTGCCATGGACATCAAGCAGGACGCATTGCGCTTTGTGGGACCGATGGCTGTAGGATTCATCATCACAGCCGCTTTGCGCATCGGGCGCAAGGTCGCTCAAGACACATTGACCACCGCGTTGCTTTTCACGGCAGCGGTAATCACCTATTTCTTTCGGCAAAGCTGGGTATTCCCATTGGTCTTGATTACCGGGGGGCTCGCTTCGATTGCCGCATCGGGCGAACGCCATGTATTCAACCGGGTCAAGACCCGTGCGCAATGGGGCTATTTGATTGTCTTCGGCTTGCTCGCTGTCGCACTTCCGCTCATTTCAGCCTTGTGGCACCAGCCGATCATCCGGCTGTCGGAAGCATTTTACCGCTACGGGTATTTGGTGATCGGCGGAGGCCAGGTCGTGGTACCGCTCATGCACAGCGAACTCGTCGAGTCTAACCGCTACCTGACCGCTGCCGAGTTCTTGACAGGATTCGGCCTGGTGCAGGGCTTGCCCGGTCCCATGTTCAGTTTCAGCGCCTACGCCGGTGGAATGGCGATGCGGGGAACCAACCTGTTTGGACAGGTCGCTGGAGCATTGCTCAGCGGGATCGCCATCTTCCTGCCTGGCTTGTTGCTGATTTTCTTCGTTTACCCCCTGTGGGACACGCTTAAAGAAATCAAGGCAATCAGGATTGCTCTGCACGGCATCGTGGCGGTGGCAGCTGGTCTGATTGCTGCTTCGGCGGCTGTGTTGATGCAGAAGAACGGATTGTCCTTGGACAACGCTCTTGCCACGCTGGCGACAGTGGCTGTGTTGGCCACCAAACGGGTGCCCGCCCCGTTGATCGTAGCGGCAGCCATTCTGGCCGGCTTCCTATTTTGAAACAGAGCCCTGTCACTACTCGTGGCATTGACGCGACTTGGGGCATCCCGAGCACCCGATCGAACAACCTCCCTGTCCCTTTTTCCGTTTCACCACAGTATTCACGATGATTGCGGCACATACGCCGAAAACAACGAACGCTCCGATGATCGTTGCTGCATGAGTCATGGTTGCCTCCCTCAAACGGTCGCAGTACGTGCGCCGTGGCGGTTCTTCCTACCTACCAGATACAGCAATGCGGCCAACAACACGATCGCCGTAGCTGTTCCGATAGTGATGCCCCCACCGTTGAACGCCAAACCGAGTTGATGGACGATCAACGCTATGGTATAGGCGAACGCGGTCATGTATCCGATTGCCGCCCATGTCCAACGGGAGCTGTTCATCTCACGTTTGATTGCCCCGATGGTAGCGAAACACGGTGCGCACAGAAGGTTGAATACCATGAAGCTGTAGGCCGACAATCGGGTGAAATCAAGGCTGAGCAACGACCAGATTTGACGGCCGTCCTCGGCGATTTCCGAAAAACCGTACAGCACACCGAACGTGCCCACGACATTCTCTTTGGCGATCAAACCGGTGAACGTCGCAACGGCGGCTTGCCAGAATCCGAAGCCGAGCGGGGCAAAGACAGGGGCCACGAAGGAACCGATCGAGGCCAACAGGCTGCGGTTGTTGTCGTCGACCATGCCGAACGAGCCATCGCTGAAACCAAATCCTTGCAAGAACCACAACACTACCGAAGAGACCAAGATCACCGTGCCGGCGCGCATGATGAAGCTCCAGCCCCGTTCCCATGCACTTCGGGCGACACCCTTCAACGACGGTACATGGTAGGCGGGCAACTCCATCACGAACGGGGCCGGGTCCCCGGCCAAGGCTTTGGTCTTCTTCAGGATCGTACCCGACAGGATCACAGCGGCCACACCGATGAAATACGCTGAAGTTGCCACCAAGGTGGATCCTCCGAAGAACGCTCCGGCGAACAACGCCACGATCGGCATCTTGGCACCGCAGGGCATGAAACTGGTCGTCATGATGGTCATGCGGCGGTCGCGCTCCTGCTCGATCGTACGCGAGGCCATCACTCCGGGGACCGCACAGCCCGAGGAGATGAGCATGGGAATGAAACTCTTGCCCGACAAACCGATCTTGCGGAAGATCCTGTCCATGATGAACGCGATACGCGCCATGTACCCGACATCCTCCAAGATCGAAAGCAACACGAACAGCACCAACATCTGGGGCACGAAACCCAACACGGCACCGACGCCGCCGATAATCCCGTCGACCACCAAGCCGACTAGCCACCCGGCCATGCCGAGCGTCTGCAGCCATGTCCGCATATTTTTGCTGACCAATTCGCCGAACAACACATCGTTGGTCCAATCGGTGACGGCGGACCCCACCGTGGTGATGGAAAGATAATAGACCAAGAACATCACCAAGGCGAACAAAGGCAAGGCCAACAGCCGGTGGGTCATGATGCTGTCGATTCTATCGGATGCAGACAACTCGCCCGGTCGCCGCTTGTGTTTCACGGCAGCTTGGACCACCTTGCCGACAAACGCATAGCGTTCGTTGGCCACGATGCTCTCGGCATCGTCGTCAAGTTCTTGTTCGCAACCGGCGATGAGACGTTCCACCGCAGAACGGAGTTCCTCGTCCAAAGCCAATTGGGTCGACACATCGGCATCGCGTTCAAACAGCTTGACGGCATACCAACGCGACAGCCGGGGCTGTACGCGGTTCATGATGAGTTTTTCGATCATGCCGAGGGCTGTGGCCACGCATCCACTGAACACATCGGGCCGCTTTGGCAGCTGGCCTTCCCGAACCAAAGCAACTGCTGTACGGACTGTTGCGACGGCACCTTCGCCTTTCAAAGCGCTGGTGGCGGTTACCGGACAACCCAGATAAGCGCTTAATTTTGCCACATCGATTTCGTCGCCACGCTTGCGGACCACGTCGATCATGTTCACTGCGATGGCCATCGGCAAACCAAGTTCGAGCAATTGGGTGGTGAGGTAGAGGTTGCGCTCTATGTTCGAACCGTCGATGATGTCGACGATGGCATCGGGGGCCTCGTTGACGAGGTACGTCCGGGTGATGCGCTCTTCCAATGTGTATGGCGACAATGAATAGATGCCTGGCAAGTCTTGGATGAAGACAGCAGGGTTGCCTTTCAGGCGGCCCTCCTTCTTCTCGACCGTGACCCCCGGCCAGTTGCCAACGTACTGTGAACTACCGGTCAGTTCGTTGAACATGGTGGTCTTACCGCTGTTGGGGTTGCCCGCCAGCGCAATCCGTATGTCCATCTACATCTTCCTTTGTTATGTATGCCTAACTCACATCAAGTTCATTCAATCTCAATCAACCGAGCGTCGGCTTTGCGCACACTCAACTCGTACCCGCGCACGTTCACCTCGATCGGATCGCCGAGAGGGGCGACCTTACGCACCATCACCGCAGCGCCTTTGGCGATGCCCATGTCCATGATGCGCCGCTTGACGGGGCCTTCGCCGTGTATCTTGCGCACGGTGGCTGACTGCCCACACGCAATGTCAAGTAAAGACTTCATTGCAGACTCCTAGACGTGGATGCGGTTGGCCATGCTTCGATCCAATCCCAAACGGGATCCTTTGACCAGCACGATGACATTGCCGGAATTCACCGTGATGACGGTGATGGGATGATCCACAACACACCCCATCTCCTCCAAGCGTTGTGAGAGGGCGTCCTTCCCACTGATTTTCCGGATGATGTAGGTCTCTCCTCCACGGGCTAACGATAACGGCATGATACTCCTCGTACAAAGATGCGCTTATACACATCTTTTGTTAGTGTATGCTAACTCTTATCACGATATATTTCCCTTGTCAACACGCCGTTGGTACATTCCAGTTTTCTACTTGGTATGTACGGTCGCTTACACCGTGTGCATCCTGCAGGACGGACAGGTCCCTTCGATATTCACTTGCACCGCATCTACCGTGAAGCCTTCGGTCACGGCAATTTCTGGAAACACGGCGTCCATTAGGTCGACCACTTGCCCGCATTCTTTGCACTTGAAATGGATGTGGTGGGTGACGTCTGCGTCAAACCGTGATTCATAGCCGTCGATCGTCACTCTCCTGATGGCCCCCATTTCACACAGATAGTTCAACACGTTGTACACGGTGGTGCGTGAGAGCGACGGCAGACTCGGTTTCAACTCCGCATACACTGCATCAGCAGTCGGATGGGTGTCCACACTGGAGAGATAGCGGTACACTGCGATCCGATTTGACAGAGGCCTTACCCCGAATTTTGAGAGTTGATCAATAATTCCCGTTTGAACCAATTGGTTGCATTCTCGCATCTACATAATCTCCGATATTTTTTTTACTGCTTGGTGTATGACTTATGTAAGAAGGCTTTTATTATAACATACATCGCCATGACAATGCATCAAGTTTATAGTATGCAATATTTTACTATTCATTCAAAATTGTAGTAAGCACTGATTAGTATATATCGTGGATAATCTGCATGAAATCGTTGGATCTTCTAGATCTACTAGTAAAAAATGCCATATTTTACAGAAATTCTTATAATTAAAGAAAGATTTCAACCGGATCCATCCTTGGTTTCG
>CAZJAK010000058.1:8851-13943 GCA_964543935.1 uncultured Spirochaetaceae bacterium | reverse complement strand
TTGATCAACGCCCGCTACGAGCAGGATGAGATTCGCGTGTACGGGCATACCAACGTGGGATTGGCTGTCGCCATCGAGGACGGCCTGGTCGTGCCGGTGGTCAAAGCGGTCGACACGCTGTCTTTGACTGAAATCAGTAAAACCAGCCGGGCTTTGATCGAGAAAGCCCGCCAAGGGACATTGCTTGCAGACGAAATGGGGTGCGGCAGTATCTCGATCTCGAACCTTGGGATGTATGGTGTCGATCATTTCACAGCGATCGTGAATCCTCCCGAAAGCGCAATTTTGGCCATCGGAAGTATCGTCACGAAGCCCGTCTGGGATGGCACTAACTTCAAGCCGGTCGAGACGATGACGATCACCGGGTCGTTCGACCACCGCATGATCGACGGAGCCTACGCCGCCCGCATGCTTGAAGCATTGCGGACGCTGCTGGAGCATCCGGTCATGATGTTCGTGTAATTGGATGGATAAGATGGAACGATATGATGTGCTGGTGATAGGGGGCGGCCCGGGAGGGTATGCCTGTGCGATCAAGGCGGCCAAAGCCTCGCTTCGCGTTGCACTTTTTGAAAAGGAAGCGCTCGGTGGAACGTGTCTCAATGTGGGGTGCATCCCCACCAAGTACCTGTTGGATAAAGCCGGCGATTTAGAGAAAATCAGGAGATTGACTGTTGCAGGCATCTACAAAGAGGCCGGGCAGTTCAGTTTCAAGGAAATCCAGCGCCAGAAAGCCAAAGTGGTAGAGAAGCTTGTCAATGGTGTGGAGGGTCTGCTCAAGCACCACCAAGTGTCGATATTCAAGGGAGAAGCGACCTTGAAGGCCGACAAAGTGGTTGAGTGCGCCGGCAAGCACTACACGGCCGACCATGTCGTGATCGCCACTGGGTCCCAGCCAGCGATGCTGAACATACCCGGGGTGGAACATGCCATCACCTCCACCGATTTGCTGGCAATCCCCAGCATCCCGAAGCGTTTGGTCATCATCGGAGGAGGAGTGATCGGGCTTGAGCTGGCAAGCGCGTTCAACGCATTCGGTAGTGCCGTGACTGTCATAGAGATGATGGATTCGTTGTTGCCGCAAGAGCAACCCCAAGCGGTTGCCCAACTGAAAAAGGCCTTGGAGAAGAACGGGCTTGTGTTCCATCTCTCCGCGCGAGTGAACAAGATTGAGAAGATGGAAGGCCTGTGCCGGACGGTCTGCGCCGTTGGTGCAAAAGAGGTGTCGGTTGAATCTGAGGCAGTGTTGATGGCGGTCGGAAGGAGAGCCAATACCGCTTGCATTGCACCCGATGCTGGAATCAGTCTCACCCAAACACGGCACGTCAAAGTCGATCGATGGTTGCAAACGGATGTCGAGGGAGTTTACGCCATTGGCGATGTCGTCGGGGGGTATCAACTGGCCCATGCCGCCTATGCCGAAGCGGAAGCGGTCGTCGACAACATCCTCTCCACAGATGGCAAGAAACCTTACGATGATTCGGTGATGCCTCGTTGCGTCTATACGATTCCGGCATTCGCGGCTGTCGGGAAGTCAGCCAAAATCGCAGGGGTGGAAACAGCACTCGGTTCTTTCTCCTATGAAGCGAACGGCATGGCTTTGGCTGAGGAGGCCAAAGGAGTCGTGTACGTCATCATGGACAAACAACGAAAGACTACGGTTGGCGTGCAGATCGTGGGCGAGCATGCACCCGAATTGATTTCGTTAGCAACGGCAGCAGTCGCCAAGCAATTCACATTCGAAGACTGGAAGCATCTTGTGATTGCCCATCCGTCGTTGTCGGAAATGGTCAAGGAAGCAGCATTGGATGCATTCAAGAGCGCGTTACACAAAATGTGAGGGGACAGCTCCATGAAAACGAGAATATACTTTGTCAGGCATGGCGAAACCGACTACAATGTCCAGCATCGATTCCAAGGCTCGACCGACAATCCCTTGAATGGGCGCGGGCTTGAGCAGGCCTCCTGCTTGTGGCATCCGATGAGCACGATTTACCTCGACAAGATCTATGTCAGCCCTTACAAGAGGACCATGCAGACTGCCATGCAGGTTTTAGCAGGCCGCGACATACCCGTTATACCTGAGACACGGTTGTGCGAGATCCATTGCGGACAATGGGAAGGCTTGGTCCGCGCTGAGATCGAGCAACGTTGGCCCGGCATGATCGAGTTGTGGGAGCACCGCCCCGATGAACTGCACATGCCTGACGGGGAGAGTTTCAAACAAGTCCAAGACAGGTCCGTCCAAGCCTTCAAAGAAATCCTTGAAAAGGAAGCCGGTAAAAGTATCGCGATCGTGACCCATATGCTGACGATCCAGTTGATCATGTCCAGGTTGTTGGGGATACCGATCCGTGAAGTATGGAATATGGTCAGGTTGGAAAACACTTCGATCACTACGATAGATTTTTCTTCCGATAAAGAATTCGAAGTGATCAAGTGGGGCGAAGATTCCCATCTACACGAGCATTTGAAGAATCCGTATGTGAAGATTGCCGGATTCGTCCAGAAGGACCAAGCGAAATACGATACGTCATTCGTAGAGGGAAAGCATCCGTTTACGTTGTGACCGAGCTATGACAGGTGGCGGTATGGAAAAACGGTATGTCGTCTCGATAGATCAAAGCACCCAAGGAACCAAGGCCATGCTCTTCGATGAACTGGGTGCCTGTGTCGCCAGTGAAATCCTCGGGCATCGCCAGATCATCGACCAGCGCGGCTATGTCGAACATGACGGGGTGGAGATCGCCGGCAATGTTGTTGCGGTGGTGAAGAACTTGATGACCAACAGCGGAGTGGACAAAAACCGTGTGGTTGGAGTGGGTGTGGCGAACCAGCGCGAGTCGGTGATCATATGGGACCGGTTTACCGGCCAGCCGGTCCATAACTCGATAGTCTGGCAGTGCAATCGGGCCAAGGATATCTGTGAGCGGCTATCCGATGCGGCCGCTTATGTCCAGTCGACAACCGGATTGCGCCTTTCCCCCTTTTTCTCGGGGCCGAAGATTGCTTGGGTGCTCGAGAACGTCCCTGGAGTCAGGCAACAGGCCGAACAAGGCCGTTTGTGTTGCGGTACGATGGATAGCTGGGTCATATACAACCTCACTAAAGGTTCTTCCCATAAAACCGATTATTCGAATGCTTCACGCATGATGTTGATGAACATCCACACCAGTGCATGGGATGACGGGGTCTGCTCCCTGTTGGGGATCCCGAAATCGATGCTTCCCGAGATATGTGATTCGGATGCAATGTTCGGATTCACCGATGTGGATGGCCTGTTTGAAAGACCCATCCCGATCAGGTGTGCCGTGGGGGATTCCCATGCCAGCTTGTTCGGCCAGGGCTGCTTTGAGAAGGGCATGTGCATGACCGGGTATGGTACCGGCAGCTGCGTGATGATGAATTTGGGTGGAAAACCGGTCATGTCCACACATGGCGTGCTCACCTCCATCGCGTGGAAGGTCGATGGGCGCGTCCGTTACCTGTTCGACGGCGTGATCAACTATTCGGGTGCCGTCATCACGTGGATATGCAAAGACTTGGGTTTGGTGGCATCTCCCCGGGAGACAAGCGCTGTTGCACATCAGGCCAACCGGGAGGACCGGACCTATCTGGTTCCGGCTTTCTCAGGGATCGGGGCTCCCCATTGGAGCAACGAGTCCAATGCCGTGTTTTACGGGATGTCCCGCATGACTGGAAAAGCCGAGCTGGTGAAGGCTGCCTTGGAGAGTATCGCTTACCAAGTCTCCGATGTGGTCGCCGCGATGGCGCTCGATGCGCAAGTTGCCATTCCGTTTATGAAAGCAGCCGGAGGTCCAACCAAGAACGATTATCTGATGCAGTTCCAAAGCGACGTCCTCGACTGCCCGGTCCATGTCCCCGATCATGAAGAAATGACCTGCTTCGGGGCGGCGATGATAGCCGGCCGAGCCTTGGGAATCTATGACGACCGGATTCGGGACTCCCTGAATTCTTATAACGAATACCGGCCCGGGATGCCGGCTGAGAGACGCAAGCAATGCATCGAAGGATGGAACAGGGCCCTACGATGTGCCCTCGATCGATAGTGAACATAAAAGGTAGATAGAAATGGATAAGTTGTTAGCAGGGAAAGTGGCGGTGGTAACAGGCTCGGGACGGGGTATCGGAGCAGCGATTGCCCGCAGGTTGGCTCAATTTGGGGCGAAGGTCGTGTTGACCGATATCAATGCGGAAGGTATCGAGGCACTTGAGAAGGAATTGACGGGTAGCGGTCATGAAGCGAAATCAATGCAATTCGACGTGGCGAATTTTGCTGGCATCCCTGCCCAGGTCGACCGGATCAAAGAATTGTTCGGCAGGATCGACATTTGGGTGAACAACGCGGGAATCACCGAATCGGCTCCGATTGAAAGCATCACTTTGCAGCAATGGGACAGGATGCAGGACATTGACTTGAAGAGTGTCTTTTTCTGTTCCCAAGCTGTGTTCAAGATTATGAAGGAGCAGCGTTACGGGAGGTTGGTCCACATTTCCTCCATGGCCGGGGAGCGCGGTGGGCGAGGTTCTTCCGCCAGTTATTCGGCTGCAAAAGCAGGGGTCATCAACTTGGCCAAGAGCTTTGCGCTCAATGGCGGCCAATACAACATAACCAGCAATGCGGTATGTCCCGGCAGAACCCTGACGGAAATGGCCAAGGGTTTGAGTTGGCTGACCGATCCGAAAGACGATCCCAAACTGACCATCCCGTTGGGGCGCTTCGGGACACCCGAAGACATCGCCGATGCCGTGTTGTTCCTCGCCAGCGATCTTTCCAGCTATATCACAGGTGCGGTATTGGATGTAAACGGGGGATTGTACATGAGATGAGGGGGTGTCGAGTGGAAACCATCTGGTGGAAGGATGACTCGACCAAGTCTTTCAAAAAGAATCTTTTTTTATGCATCATGATAACCATGCCCAGCTAGAGTTGTCTTGAAGTTCACCATGTTCAAAAACAACAGTTCTCATGCAAAGTCTCCTTTCGAGCATTCCGCCGATTCGAGAATGGTGGCTTTCATATTCTGCACTTCTCCTATCGCTACCAAAAAAGAACCTGAAAGTGGAAATT
>CAZJAK010000058.1:3363-8841 GCA_964543935.1 uncultured Spirochaetaceae bacterium | reverse complement strand
ACAATCCGGACACTCGGTTGTAAAGTCTAACTTGTAATGACAACATGATGAGTTTTGACTTGGTCGTGTTGCTTGGATTTGCACACCAATGGTAGGGGATCGACATGCAGGCATTGCCGCGCTATCAGCACATCATCAATTACTACCGAACCCTCATTGAATCGGGCAAACTCACTGAAGGTAGTAAGATTCCTACCGAAGAGGAAATGTGCGACCATTTCAACGTAAGCCGTATCACCATACGCAGGGCTTTGGATGGATTGATGCAGGAAGGTTACATTTACAAACAACAAGGCAAGGGGAGTTTTGTCACCACCAAAAGAACCGATATCCAACTCAACCATCTGCAGGGATTCAACCAAGAGATGAGAGCGCTTGGGTTCGATCCTTCAACCAAGCTCATTTCGATGGAGCTTATCGCTCCATCTGAGATTGTGGCTGCATCGCTTGTAATCTCAAGTACGCAAAAGGTATATGTTATCACAAGGTTGCGATGTGCTGACGGGATGCCGATGGCAATCGAAAAGGTCCACATGCCGTTCTCACGTTTCGCAGGGATTGAGCATGAGGATTTCACCCAATCCCTGTATGAAATTCTCCGGCAGAAATTCGGATGCGAGTTCATTAAAGCCGAACAATCCATCAAAGCCAGTTGTGCCACGGAAAGCGATAGTGAGCTTTTGGAGATAAAATTGGGCAAACCGGTCCTTCTCATCAATCGAGTCACCTATGACCAAACCGGAAAACCCTTTGAGTTTGTGCAATCTACCTATAGGGGAGACAAGTACCAATTTAACGTCACTATTGAGAAATGAACCTCTCAATGGCCGCACATAAGGATAGAACAGGAGTACGGCAGTGCTAAGGATGATCGGATTTTTTTGTTTTTGAACTTATTATAATGACATGATGTCTATAACAACATGTACTAGAGAATGTAAGTAAGGGTGCTTCATGATTGCCATCAGGACAAAACGAACAAAACGATATTCCCTCAGAAAACAAGAAGCCCGCACTGCTTGGTTGTTCATTACCCCGGCCGTCATCGGATTCAGCATATTCACGTTCGGATCCATCCTCCGTTCACTGTACTATTCATTCACCGATTGGGACCTGTTGACGAGCCCGAAACCTTCTGGATTCAAGAATTTCATCAAGATTTTCAAGGATCCCTATTTTTACCAATACATGGGCAATACCTTCTACTTTGTGTTGCTGCTCGTGCCCATCGTGCTTGCCGTATCGTTGTTCTTGGCAATCCTGATCAACACACGGCAAACGGGAGTCACCAAAGCATACCGGACGGCGCTGTTTCTCCCATCCATCACCTCAACAGTAGCCATCAGCATGGTATGGCTGTGGATATTCAATCCTTCGATGGGGTTGTTGAACAATCTTCTGTTGACGCTTGGAATCCCGACACCCCCGCAATGGTTGGCAAGCACCGCATGGAGCAAGCCCGCTTTGGTCATCATGAGGGTGTGGCAGATGAGCGGCTACTACATGATCATGTTCCTTGCCGGCCTGCAGACCATACCGACCAGTTTATACGAAGCTGCCGAGGTGGACGGGGCCTCTTCGCGCCAAAAATTCTTTTGGATTACGATCCCGATGCTCTCGAACATATTCTTTGTCGTCGGCATCCTGTTGATCATCGAGTCGTTCAATATGTTTGAAAGCATATTCATCATGACCGAAGGTGGCCCGCTCGGTTCCACGAGTACAATCATGTATTATATTTATGAGAAAGCATTTAGGTATTATGAGATGGGGTATGCCTCGGCACTGGCCTGGATATTCTTCCTCCTCATCCTCGCAGTGACGTTGATCCAATACCGTTTTCGGCATGAACAGGCAGGCGAATGATGTCGAACCCTTCCAATATCCGCAACCATAAGCCACACGCAGCGCTCTATCACGGTTTCATGATCGTGTTGTCCCTGATCATGGTGTATCCCTTCCTCTGGTCGGCTTTCTCCTCCTTCAAGGACATCCAACAACTCTACGCCGACAACCCGCTCAACATCCTGCCCAATCCCTTCATACTGGCCAACTACCAGCGGTTGTTCGTGATCCTCCCGTTCGGACGGTTCACAATGAATTCGCTGTTCCTCTCGATATTCATCCCGTTGGCCATGATCGCAGTCGCTTCTTTGACCGCCTATGCTTTGACCCGTTTGGAGTTTCGTGGAAGGAATTTGATTTTCATTGCCTTCATCTCGACCATGATGGTTCCCAGCCATGTCGTGTTGATACCCAACTATAAGACGATTGTGGATCTGAAACTCTATAATACGTTCACGGCGCTCTTTTTGACCGGGATGTTCACTGCATCCAACGCCTTCAATATCTTTTTCTTCCGCCAATTTTTCTTAAGCATCCCCAAGGATCTGGAACACGCGGCAATCATCGACGGATGCTCGAGGATCAGGGTGTTTTTCAACATCATTTTACCCAACTCGAGACCTGCGGTCGCCACCACTGCCATTTTGAGCTTCCGCTCGGTCTGGAACCAATTTTTATGGCCGATGATCGTCATCAATGATTATGACAAGATGACATTGACGGTCGGTTTGAAATACCTCAAGGACTGGGAGCCCAATTGGGCGGTGCTCCTGGCGGGAGCCACCATCAGCATCATACCCATCGTCATAGTCTTTCTCATATTCCAAAACCAATTCATGGCTTCCGCGATGAATTCGGGCTTTGGCGGTAAATAGGAGCATAAACCTTTCGAGGTTCAAAAACATATTCAAGGAGGAATCTACATGGGAACTTACACAAGAAACAAGACATCGATACTGAGGTCCGCCATCGTTGTGGCGATGATCTTGGTGTTGACAGTGCCGCTGTTTGCACAAGGTGCGAAGGAAGCCACCATCGAGACGGTGAAAGTCTATACGTGGTGGGACATCACGAAGTTTGCCCATCTGCAAAAAATGAAGGCCGATTTCGAAGCAAAGAATCCGGACATCATTCTTGAATTCGTCACCATCCCGAGCAAATATGCCGACACGATGGTGACCAAATTGGTCGGTGGGGAGATTCCCGATGTGATGATGCTCGCCATGGATCAGCTGCCACGTTATGCTTCGGCAAACATGTTGTTGTCTTTGGATGACTTGGCTTCACAAGCTTATAAGGATTCTTTGTATCCTGTAGTGAAGAATGCTCTTACATTCAATGGGGCGATGTATGCGGCAGCCAGGGATGTCACCCCCAAAGTCATGTATGTGAATGTGAAGATGTTCCGTGAAGCGGGCATCCCCATCCCTGCTGATACATGGACCCTCGAAGAATTCACCGCCCTAGCCAAGCAGTTGACCAAAGGGACGGGAGCAGACTCCCAATGGGGCTATTATTGGAAAAATTACACCGACCAGACCTATGCGTTGATCGCCGCATTCGGTGGAAACCTGTATGCCGCCGATGGGAAATCAAGTGTGCTTTCATCGGACCCCAATACATTCAAAGCAATCCAATTCATGTATGACTTGTACAATACCTATAAAGTGTGTCCATCGGCAGCACAAGCTGGCCAATTCGGTACTGACGAGACTGCGGCTTTCATGGCCAATAAAGTCGCCATGCAGATCGGATCCTTGTCCACGGCCTCCATCTACGAGGCGAATAAAGTCGAGTTCACTGTCCTTCCGATTCCTTTGATCAACGGGGTGAGCCAGACCTCATCGTTCGTCAACACATGGGTTATCCCCAGCAAGGCTCGCAATCCCAAGCTTTCATGGAGAGTGGTGGAATTCCTTTCAGGAACCGATGGACAACAGATTGCCCTTGACATGAATTACGGTCTGCCTGCCTCGAACAAAGTCAATACAGACGAGTTCAAAGCCAAGGCGCCCTACAACAAGTATTTCGTAGACGCATTGAAGACCGCCATTCCGTTCCCCGTCAACAAGAATGGTTCTGCTTTCCAAGTGATGTTCCAAAAGGAATGCGAGTATCTGTGGGCTGGTGCCACCACTCCAGAAGCTTTTGCCAAGTCGGTAGACGAGCAAAGCAAGGCAATCTTGGACAAATAAACATGTCGCGTGAAGCTCATCGGGGGAGGATTCTCCCCCGATGGGTTCCCACTAGCATTACTCATTGATCAAGGGCGGACCCGGCTTGAAGAGCACTCGTTTGTGAGTGTTTGGTCGCTAGCTGCATGGTGCCGGGAGGAGTATCATCTTGTCGACTGGATTGGTTGAAGATCACATCTATATACAAAAAGTCTGCACCATGCTCAACGATGTGGAACGGGATGAACTCGAAGCCATTGAAGCGGCAGCGCTTCAGGTCTACCGCTCCATGCGGCATGGTGGGTTGTTGCATGTCTTTTCCACCGGTCATTCACACATGATCGTGGAAGAGATGTTCTACCGGGCTGGAGGCCTCGTTCCGGTAAATCCCATTTTGGATGCTTCTCTGATGCTGCATGAGGGTGCCATCACCAGCACGAAGAATGAACGCATTGCCGGGCTTGCCGAGAAGATCCTGTTCGGCGCGGGTCTGAAGAAAGGCGATACGATCCTGATATCTTCGAATACGGGTATCAACAATGTACCTATCGAAGGAGCTCTATACGCAAAAGCACAGGGGCTTACGGTTGTTTGCGTGACTTCGCTTGCCGCATCCAAGCGTTTGAACTCACGGCACTGCAGTGGGAAAAAGCTGTATGAGGTGAGCGACATCGTGATTGACAACCATGCTCCTATTGGCGATGGTTTCCTTACGGTCCCAGGCTCAGGCATGATAACCGGCGGGGCCTCGACCTTCAGCAGCTTGTACATTGCCCAAAGGATTGTGTTGAAAGTGGAAAACCATTATCTCTCCGAGGGCCTGGATCCCCCGATTTTCAAAAGCGCCAATCTCCCGAAAGGGGACGAGTACAATGAGATGATTTCGCACCTGTACAAACATGTTGTAAGAGCTCTAAGATGAGGGTGAGTAGGACATGTCTGACTATATAATTTGTGATGCTGGTGGTACTAAAGCGCTGTTCATCCTGTTTTCCGGCCAAGGAGTTCCCAAAGCGGTTTTCCGTTCATCGGGGGCGAATGCCCTGTTCTTGGATCAAGCGGCTTCCGTGAGGGCTGTCGAGACTGGGATACGGGAGTGCTTGCGCCAAGGCAAAGTAGGTCTTGGTGAGGTGAACGCCATCGTGCTGTTCATCCCCGGATTCAGCGATTGTCTTCCCATGCTGAAAAAATCTTTACCGTTCGATGCACTTTTCATCCAAAGCGACCATGTCAACGCTTCCTATGGAGCGTTGGGCGATGGAGTCGGAATCACCATTCTCAGCGGGACCGGTTCGTTCGCAACAGGCAAGGACCGTAAAGGAAAGCATGCAACCGTCGGGGGATGGGGCCCGCTCATCGGCGATTACGGAAGTGGTTACCACATCGGGCTGCAGGCACTTTCACGATTGGCTCAACAAGCGGATGAAGGAAAGACAGGCTCGGTCTTGGAATCTTTGGT
>CAZJAK010000058.1:0-3263 GCA_964543935.1 uncultured Spirochaetaceae bacterium | reverse complement strand
GATTGGCTCAACAAGCGGATGAAGGAAAGACAGGCTCGGTCTTGGAATCTTTGGTGCTGAGCCACTTGAACTTGGTCTCGGTCGGGCAATTCCGGCGCAGCCTGTACCGACCGATGATCTCGCGTGCGGAGATTGCCCGACTTTCGTTCGCTGTTTCAGAGGCCGCAGCCAAGTCAGACCCTCTGGCCGTCGACATCATCCGCACAGCGGCTAGCCATCTCGCAGATTTGGCGGTCCTGGTGGCCAACCGGATCGATTCCGACGGATTGAATGTCACCCTCACCGGTGGAATCGCCAACATGGGGGATCTCATAGTTGCCCCACTCAAACAGGAAATTGCCACCAGGTTGCCGCAATGCACCTATCTGTCGAGCAAATATCCTCCGGCTATCGGGGCGGTGTTGTATGTGCTGGATATGATGGAAAAGGTAGACATAGGCTCGCCCTCGGTTTTACGTGCAATGAACACCATAGAGGAGATGATTCAAACATGCTGATGGACCAATATTTTGCTGCAATGAAGGCTGTGCAAGAAAAAATTGAACGCACCCAAAGGGAAACGATCGTCACCGTGGCGGGTGAAATAGCGGACCGCCTCGAGAAAGGCGCAGCTTGGCACATCATGGACACAGGGCACATGCTCATGTTCGAGGGTGCTGGCAGGACCGGCGGGATGATGGCGTTGAAAGCGATCAAGATTACTTGTGAAATCCAGAACCCCGTCCGTTACCGACCCGCTCAAGCCAGGGGCATCCATGGGTATGACGCAATCCCGGGATTTGCCGATTTCGTGATCGGTCGTTCCAATATTCTTGCCGGAGACATCATCATCATCGGTTCAGTCTCGGGTTATTCACACTTTCCAGTCGATTTGGCATTGAAAGCAAACACGATGGGGTGCCTCACTGTCGCGATAACCTCCATCGACTATTCTTCGAGGCTTGTCTCCAAGCATCCATCAGGCAAGCGGTTGTTCGAAGCGTGCACCTACTGCATCGACAACTGCTCAAATTATTCCGACACGCTCGTGCATGTCCCCGAATTGGAACAGTCCATTTGCCCTTCAAGCGGAATCGGGGCCAGCTACATCATGTGGGCGTTGCAAAGCAGCGTGGTGGAGAGCCTGCTAGCCAAAGGTTTGAAACCAAGCGTTTACATCTCCAACCACATGCCGGATGCTGCACGGATCAACGGCGAGGGGTTGGACAGGTACGCAAGACTGGGTTATTGATTTCATCTCGTCCAATGGAGATTTCCTCCCATGGTATTGAACGGTACGACTTTCCAAGCACGCTACGATTCGAGAATCCACAATCTCGTGAGTCTGAAAAATGTCCTCACTCATGATGAATATATCAAACGGACGCCGCAAGTCCCCATCATGAGCCTGACATTGAGCCGTGAAGGGACAGGGGAGTACATTGAAGCTGTCCCCATCGATGACAAGATCGTCTCTACAACCGACGCCTCTCGAGCAACCATCTTGTATCACGGTTTTGGAGGATTCGAAGTGGACGTGGCCGTCACCATCGAAGCACAAGGCGAAACGCTCGTTTTCAGTGCCCTGATAACCAATCGACAGGCCGGGATGGAGATTGTCGAAGTACTGTTCCCCCATATCAGTGGAATATTCTTGGGCGACTCCTATGCAGACGATACAATCATCTATCCACATCATGCCGGGGAACGGACGCTCAATCCGGTTAAAATGTACGGCCATGACGCAAAGGATTTCTGGCGGGCTGCGAGCAAGCCGTATGGCAGCATCTACAGAAGGGAGATCAATTATTGCGGTCTGGCCTCTATGAGCTGGATGTATTACCAAGATCCGGGGCATGGCTTGTATTTCGGGTCCCACGACCCAAGGTTTCCGGTTACCGGCGTCATAGCCGAGACGGGGACCGAGGATGATCCCTACATGGGGTTCGGATTCAGGAAACACCACCGCATCGCCCTCGGGCAAACGTACGGGACAGGCCAGTACCTTTGTGCGGTCAGCGACCAAGATTGGCATCACGGCGCCCGCATCTACCGCGACTACATCCTTCCCCTCCTGGATATCCAACGACAGCCGCAGTTTCTTTCAGCCGAAAGCGCCCTCAACCAATGCTACAACTTCAAGAAAGAGGGTGTCGTCCACCATCGTTTCAGCGACATCCCCGCCATGTTCGATGCAGGCGTGGCGTGGGGTGTGCGCCATATGTTCATCGCCAGCTGGAACAGGAGCGGGTTCGACTCCTGTTACCCCGAGTATTATCCCGATATGGAGCTTGGCTCGGCGATGGAACTCAGGCGTGGTTTGGAATATGTCCGGTCCAAGGGTGGATTCACCACCATGTACATCAATGCCCGGATATTCGATGTGAAATCCGATTTCCATCGCTCTGTTGGAGAGCAGATGGCCTTGCGTGACAAGAGCGGGGGTATGGTCTATGAAACCTATGGTCCTGAGAAATTCACCGTCAATTGCCCCTCCGATAATTTATGGCAGGAATATCTCATAGATACAGCAGAATTCACTGTGAAAGCTTATGGTGCACATGGGATTTACTTGGACCAACTTGCTTCGGCTGAACCATTTGCTTGCCATAGCAGAACGCACAGTCATGCCGACATCGGTGATTTCAACAACGGATATTTGCATGTCGTGAAAGAGATCCATAGGCGCTTGCAAGCCCATGATCCCGATTCCTACATCATGACCGAGAACTGTGGCGACATCTACGCCAGTTATGTCTGGGCGAACCTCACTTGGAATGGGGCCGACTATGACGAGTATTTCAATGTGTTCAAATATACTTTTCCGGAATTCACCCATGTGAACATGGTCAATCCACGGGCATGGGAGAAGAATCCCGATAAACGGCACAACTGGTTTTACCAAGACGTGCAACGGGCGTTGTTGCTGGGTAGCGTATTTTGGATCGGCATCACATCCCGCTTCACGGATGCTGCCAGCGTTCAGTATGGCTATATGAGGAAAGCCCTTTCGTTGAGGCAACGGTTGCAACCGTATTTCAGCCAAGCGAAATTCCTGGATACGACATACATCGCCCACATCACTCAAGGCTGCGACGCTACCTCTTGGGAACTCCCGGATGGCCGGATCATGGTGCTTGCCGGCAATACCGACCTGAATGGTGCAGCAAGCTTGAAGGTTGTGTTGCCTCGACCAGTCGATTCAATAGAGTATGTCGACATGGAGCACAGTCCAGTCATTGATAAGGGTGCCGGCACGGAGCTTCACCTTGACATCGGGAAAT
>CAZJAK010000057.1:0-14496 GCA_964543935.1 uncultured Spirochaetaceae bacterium | reverse complement strand
TTTTGACTACCGAGACCGATGCGTTGGTCGACGTCCTTGAACATTCGTTCGTGCGTGACCATTATTTCGCCGGGATTTTGGACGACACCGTGGTCGGCATCGCGGCCTGCTCGACCGACGACACCCGTTCGCATCGGTTCGACCGGAAGCAGTTCGTCACCCGCTTGGGTTTGGTAAAGGGCTTGCTCGGGTACCGCCGGTTGCGCGACGAGCTTGAGAAACCGCTCGGCCTGCACAGCTCCCAGTGCTTCATCGAATCGGTGGTGACCGACACCGCTTTCCGCGGCAAAGGGATTGCCACGATCATTCAGGAACACCTTATCGAGGAGTTGCCGTATTCCGAATACTTGTTGGTAGTCGAAAAGAGTAACGTTGCCGCCATCAAGCTCTACGAGAAACTTGGTTTCTCGATGGTTGAGCCGTACGAGAGTCAGCTGCCGCCCTCGTTGTCGCGTAAGAGCGACCATATCGTGATGTGCAAGAAAAAACAGGTCCAGCACTAGGCTTCACCGCTTCAGACAAACATGCTATGCTCCGCTTTACGTGTCTGTGAAGGGGCTGCTCCATATGGATTCACACAAGAGAGGCGAGGCGTGGGTGCACGCGGTGTTGTTGCTCGTCACCATCAGCTGGGGATTCAACAACGTCTCGATGAAAATCGGATTCGAATACATCACGCCGTTGCAGTTCAACGGATTGCGGCTGGCCTTCAGTCTGCCGTTCATGCTGTTCTTCGCCTTCTTCATGCCCGGGCGCACGGCCTTCACCCGCAGCGATGTGGTCAAGCTTTCGTTGCTGGGATTATTCGGGTTGGGGTTGTTCCAAGTCTTGTTCCCGATCGGGATCGATGAGACTTCCACCCCGGTCGGAGGGATCCTGATGGCGACGATGCCGATCCATGTGGCGGTTTTGAACTTGGTCTTCAAACTGGAGAAGCCTTCTTGGCGTACGATTGCAGGCATATTGTTGACTGTGGCAGGGTTGGCTTTCATCGGTTTTTCCTCGACCGGTCAAGCTGATGCCACTCAAACCACCTTGCGGGGGGTGGTCTGCGTGGTGATGGCTGAGTTCGGGTATGCAGTGAACACCACCTTCATCAAATCTTTCCTGAGGCGCTACTCCGTTTTACAGGTTACCGGGCTGACCATGTCGGCGGGCACGATCGCCTTTTTTGCCGTCAACATGCCCCAGATGCTCAAGCTCGATCTGCTTGGCATGGCTGAACAAGCCTGGGTGACTACTTTGTACTCGGGTTTGGTCGGCTACATGCTGGCCAACATAGCCTGGAACCGGGCTGTGGGGTTGATCGGGGGTACTCGGGTTTCCATTTACGGCAATGTGCCGCCGGTGTTCGTGCTGCTTTTGGGAGCGGTGGTGTTCGGTGAACTGCTGCAACCGTTGCAGATTGCCGGAACGGTCGTCATTTTGGCCGGAGTGGTGTTGGTGCAAGCGAAGGTCCGTCCTGGCAAGCTATCCGGCCACGACGAGGTCTGAAACCCATTGCAAGTTGCAAAAGCAACATTCACCTCTGTTCGATTCCACTCTCGCTTCAGTATGTTCCATGATAAGATATCCTGTACTAAGTCTGAACGTGTAGGGGATACATCAAATTGGACAAACGACGCACGATGGTGCGTCCAGGAGGTGCCCGCAGTGGAATCTTCATACTCAGTGGTGCTCTCTGGCCAAGCCGGCCAAGGGCTCAAGACCATCGAGAGCCTGTTCATGGCAATGTTGCAGAAAAGCGGCCATCACGCCTTCCTTTCCAAGGAATTCATGTCGCGCGTTCGCGGAGGCAACAACACCACTCAGATCCGCATCGCAGACAGCGGGGTGTCGGCCCCGGTCGAGCGGATCGACATGGTGATCGTCCTGAGCAAGGATGGCCTGAGTCGGATCAAGGACCGTATCGGTGCAGATACGGTTGTCTTGGGCGAACAAGCCTTCATCGAGGCCGTGCCGACTGCGGCCCGTTTGGTTGCCCTTCCGATCGCCGACCGGATGAAGGAATTGGGTTCGCCAATCTACGCCAACAACCTGGTGGCAGGACTGCTGGCCGGTTTGTTCACCTGCAAGGCCGATGTGGCCAGGCAGATGATCACCGCCCAATTCTCAGCCAAAGGTGAGGAGGTGGTGGCGAAGAACCTGCAAGCGTTCGACATGGGGCTGGCCCTCTCGAAAACTTTGGATGTGGCTGTTTCGGTCAAGGTCGACCCGGTTGTGCTCGCAAAAACAGCCCTCAACGGTTCGGCGGCGATCGGCATCGGCGCCATCGCGGGCGGGTGCGATTTCATCGCAAGTTATCCCATGTCGCCATCGACGGCAGTGTTGGCGTACATGGCTTCGAAGGCACGCACCTACGGTGTTGTGGTGGAGCAAGCCGAGGATGAGATCGCTGCCATCAACATGGCCCTCGGAGCGTGGTACGCCGGAGCTCGGGCGATGGTCACCACTTCTGGTGGCGGGTTCGCCTTGATGACCGAAGGGGTCAGCTTGGCCGGCGGCATCGAGTCGCCGGTGGTCATCCATGTGGCTCAGAGGCCTGGGCCGGCCACTGGCTTGCCGACGAGGACCGAGCAGGGTGATCTGAATTTGGCCTTGTATGCCGGTCATGGCGATTTCCCGCGGGTCATCTATGCTCCCGGGACTTTCGATGACGGCATCAGGTTGGCCCACAAGGCCTTTGAGACGGCCGATGAATTCCAAGTGCCGGTGTTCTTATTGACCGATCAATATTTCCTGGACAGTGAGGCGTTCACCGAAAAAATCGACTTCTCTGCACTCCCGGTCCAGCGGCGGTTTGTCAAAACCGAGCAGGGGTACCAACGCTACCGGATCACGGACAGCGGGTTGTCGCCGCGCGGGATTCCGGCTTATGGCGACGGTCTGGTGTGTGTCGACAGCGACGAGCACACCGAGGAAGGCCGCATCACCGAGGATTTCGATGTGCGCATCGCCATGGTGGACAAGCGCCTGCGTAAAACATCGGGTTATGTGGATGTGGAGCCACAGGTCAGCCCAGATGGCCAGTACGAGACGCTCGTGGTGGGGTGGGGTTCGACCTATGGTCCGATCAAAGAGGCAGTCGAGCGCATCGGGGATAGGACAGTGGCCTTCGCCTCCTTCACGCAAGTCTATCCACTACCGAGATCGACCGAGGCGTTGTTGAAAAAAGCCAAGCGCTTGATACTGGTCGAAAACAATGCCACTGGGCAATTCGGACAGCTCATCAGCCGTGAGTTGCGCATCGACTTCGATGCCAAGGTGCTCAAGTACAATGGCCTGCAGTTCACCGTGGAGGAGTTGGTCGGCAAACTCGAGGAGGCAATGCGATGAAAGGAACCCGTTTCGATTATCTTGGCAGCAGCGATATCGCTTGGTGCCCCGGTTGCGGCAATTACCCGTTGCTGGTGTTGCTCAAACAGGCCTTGCAGGAGTTGGATATCGACCCGCGCAAGCTGGTCATCTCGTCGGGAATCGGCCAAGCGGCCAAGATGCCCCAGTATGTGAATTCGAATTTCTTCAACGGATTGCACGGCCGGGGCCTATCGGTCGCCGTCGCCATCAAGATGGCCAATCCCGAGCTTACCGTGATTGCCGAAGGCGGTGATGGGGACATGTACGGGGAGGGTGGCAACCACTTCATCCACAACATCCGTCGCAATGCCGATGTGGCCCATCTGGTGCACAACAACATGGTTTATGGCCTGACCCAAGGACAAGCTTCCCCTACCAGCCGAAGGGGGTTCAAGACACCGGTGCAGACCGAAGGGGTGGTGAACGAACCGTTCAACCCGTTGGCGGTGGCCATCGCCTTGGGGGCACCGTTCGTAGCCCGCACGTTCGTCGGCAACGCCGAGTTGACCAAACAGGTCATCAAGGAGGCAATCGCTTATCCCGGCTATGCCTTGGTGGACATTTTCGATCCCTGTGTGTCGTTCAACAAGCTCAACACCTTCCAATGGTACAAGGAGAACACCTATGTGCTCCCCGCCGAGCATGATCCGAGCGACCGGATGCAGGCGATGGCGCGTTCTTTCGAAGAGGGACCGTTCCCCATCGGAGTCCTCTACAGACGAGCCGAGCCGAAGCCGACCATCACCGACCAAGCACCGGCTTACAGCACGGATAAGCGGCCGTTATGGCAACGTCCTTCTAGGACGCCAGAGGCGTTGGCCCGGTTGATGCAGTAACTGATTTCCTGCCGGGTTCGGAACAATCACCGACAGCCTCCATCGTATGCTTGATGGAGGCTGTTGTGTTTTTAGTTCTGGAAAATTTCACTTCTCTAAAAATATAATTTTTATTTAAACAATGAATTGCATTAATTTCTACCGTTCGGTTGACAGGAAAAATCTCCATCAGGTATCATGAAACGGTGGAGGAACAATTGGGAAACATTACACAGATAGTAGATCAGATCCGTATGGAAAATCCGGTCATCACGTCGTATTGCACCGACATTCGGCTTGATGACGATGCTTTGGTAGACCGCATGCGCAATCATTATCAAGAGCGCATGCGCAACGAACGGCCCGATGCGTGGGCCTATTACAACGGGACGAAGAATTCGGATGCCGACTTCTTTTCGCTCACCTGGCGCGATTTCGCTTTCATCCGCATGATGGATTATCTTGATCATGAGAACCACCGTTACAGCGATGGATTCAAACACGGCAAAGCGGTTGTTTCCAGGCCGATCGGCAACCTTCGCATGGCATTGCTCGGTCTTCCCCACAAGGCCAATGCAGACCATCTCGAGGACATGCTCAACTTGCTCAGGCAATTGAACGGGACAAATCGTCCTGATCTCCCTAGTCGGCAACAAGTGCTCGATTGGATGGGCCGCCATCCTTCAGGATTGGACAAACAGGTCGTTGCATGGAGGAACCGCAACAAGCACCGGATCGTCGACTTGTTGGTCGAGCGTATCCTGCGCGAGAGTGCCGTGACCGACCCCACCAATTCGGGCATCTATCGTTTGGATCCCGCCATGGACAAGACAGCTGCCCGTAAGCACGTCTTGCGATGGTGGCGCGAAGACAGGTTCCACCTGCGCTATGCCGTGCGCACGGTCGAGGACCTTGACCTGTACCTCGACCATTCGCTGGACAAGCAGACCCTGCAGGTCATGCGTGAAGCCCGGGCCAAGGGCATCCCGATCTTCGCCACCCCTTGGTTCTTGTCGCTTATCGATGTCCGCAAGCACCCGGGTCTTCAGCGCCACAGCGATGGCGTGCTGCGCAGTTACCTGTTGTACAGCCAGGATCTTGTCGATGAGTTCGGCAAGATTTCAGCTTGGGAGAAGGAGGATGTCGTACAGATCGGCAAGCCCAACGCAGCCGGTTGGATCCTCCCGTCCCACAACATCCACCGGCGCTATCCCGAGGTTGCCATCTACATCCCGTCTACGATGGGGCGGGCTTGCGGAGGATTGTGCGCCTACTGTCAGCGCATGTACGACTTTCAGAATGGTCGTTTCAACTTCAACCTGGACAAGCTGAAGCCCAATCGTTCCTGGAACGATGAGCTGGCTACCACCATGGCCTATTTCAGAGACGATCCCCGATTGGCCGACATCCTCATCACCGGTGGAGATGCCCTGATGAGTTCGACCGCGGCATTGGAAAAGATCCTTGCAGCGGTCGTGGAGATGGCTACATCGAAACGAGCCGACAACGCCACCCGGATGGTCGATGAGCGTTACGCAGAGATCAAGCGGGTCAGGTTGGGGACCAAGCTTCCCATTTATCTCCCCCAACGGATCACCACTGAATTGTGCTCGATGTTGGCAGAGTTCAAAGGTCAATTATTGGCAGTCGGCGTGACCCAATGTGTCGTGCAGACCCATTTCTCCAGCGCCATGGAAGTCACGCTGGAGGCCAAACGGGCCATCGGGCGCTTGCAGGCGGCCGGGTGGGCCGTGACCAACCAAGAGGTGTTCACTGTCGCCGCTTCCCGGCGGGGCCATTCAGCCAAGTTGCGGGCGGTCTTGCAGGACATCGGGGTCCTCCCGTACTACACCTTCACGGTCAAGGGTTACCGCGAGAACCGCCATCTGTTCGCCAACAACGCCCGTTCGATTCAAGAGCGCATCGAGGAGAAATCGATCGGTCGGGTCGATCCAAAATATCACAGCACGATGCGGAGCTTCATCGCCGACGCCAAGCGCTTGCCCGAAGCCGTCGACGCCATCCGCAAAGCCGACGAGATCCCGTTTCTGGCGACCGACCGCAACACCCTCAATTTGCCGGGGGTGGGCAAGAGCAACACCTACCGCACCATCGGGATCACCGATGACGGGCGCAGAATCCTTGAATTCGAATTCGACCATAGCCGCCCCCACAGCCCGGCGGTCGCATCGATGGGGACGGTGATCGTCATCGAGTCCAAGAGCATCCGGCGTTATCTGGACCAAGTGGCCCAGATGGGCGAAAATCCCGCCGAATATGAGAGTGTCTGGGGGTACTCTGCCGGACGGACCGAAGCTAAGAGCCCGGTGTTCGAAAGCGTGGGACACCTCTGATGTGAATCGGCTTTGCCCCACGCAAATGACTATCGGTTTCAGATACAAGGAGGACATTGCAGTGAGGTGGATCCATCGATGGTGCGTTGCGGTCCTCATGGCCGGCTTCCTGACTTTGGGCACCGGATGCTCGATTGCAATCGGGGATTACCCTGCTCCGGTAGAACGGGTCCGGCCGGCCGAAGCGACCTTGTTGCCGGATTATGTGGAACCTGCCGGGATGCGTTTTGTGCTGACGGGAGACCTGCATTGCCATAGTCAAGAATCGAACGGAAGTGGAATCATGACCAGCCGGGTGTTGGCGGACTCGGTCAAGGTCGGCTACGACTTTGTTGCCTTGACCGACCACAACACATTGGCCCAGAACCAATGGGATTGGAGCACTCCCTCGCTGTTGGTGTTGAGCGGGATGGAACTGTCCACCAATTATGGCCATTTCAATGTGTTCGGATTGACGGAGTTGGCCGATTGGCGATCCGATTTTGCTTCTGTCGCCGATTTCAATGCCTATGTCGAGTACCTTCAGGGCTTGGGGGCGGTGGTGCAGCACAACCATCCCAACCGGGACCGGACACCAGAGCAAGGCTTTGTGGCCGATTATGGCTTGCAGGTCGATTGTGTGGAGATCTTGAACAAGACCATCAACGACGAGGACAAGTTGACCTTGCAGCGCGATTTCCAAGCGATGCTTGCCTCGGGGATCCGTCGGACCGGGACTGCTGGCAGCGACGCCCACCGCAATTACGACATCCGCAGCGAATACAATCATGTGTGGGTCAGCGAGCGCTCCGAAGTGGCCGTCCTGTACGCCCTCGCACACGGACACTCGTATGTGACCACGGCACCCGATGGACCGGTGCTCTCGTTGATGTGCGGCGATGCCATCATGGGTGACTCTGTGGCCTATGAGACGGGTCGATCAATCGATGTGTACATCACCGGACTTGAAATCGGCTCTATCGTGAGGTTGTTCGATGCCGACGGCCAGATCGGCATTGACGAGACGGTCGGGTCGTCGGCTTTCTATCGAGCCATCCCGACAGAGGTGGACACGGGCTTCGTGCGGGTGGAAGTGTGGCGACCCGATGGAGGACTTGTAGCGTTCTCCAATCCGCTGTACATCGACTGAGGCGTCCGGCGAGATTCAATAGACGCTCCCCGGGCTCCTTTGTGAAGGTACCGGTGCACTCGTGCATGGCGTCGACAATAGATGTATTTCAATGGTGAAGTCGCCAAGGTAGCCGATCTTCCTCAGTGTGGTTGTCGGCCACATGCAGTGCGATGAAAAACGAGTGGGTAATGGCAGTCAATCGATTCCGAACCGATGTGCGTTGACAAATCGGACCGATACGTCATAATGCACAGCGTGGCCAGCGACGACAACGGCCCGACGAGGTGGACATGCGACCGATACAGGAACTGCCGGCATCCGTTGCCGCCAATGTGGATTTCGTCCTGATGGACATCGACGACACGATTACGAGCGAGGGCAAGCTGCCGGCCTGCGCCTATGATGCCTTGTGGGCTTGCCATGAAGCGGGATTGACCGTTGTGCCGATTACCGGCCGCCCGGCAGGATGGTGCGACCTCATCGCCCGGCAATGGCCGGTGGACGGGGTTGTCGGTGAAAACGGGGCTTTGGCATTCTGGGAAGAGCAGGGCCACGCCCGCCGCATCTACCATGAACATGCCCTTCCCAACGACAATCCCGTCTTGCACCGCATCCGGGAGCGGGTTCTGGCCGAGGTTCCGGGAGCCCGGGTGGCCCAAGACCAGTTCTGCCGCATGTTCGACCTTGCCATCGACTTTGCCGAGGAGGAGCCGAAGCTGCCCTTGTCCAGTGCGGCTGTCATCGCCGACATCTGCCGCAAGGAGGGGGCTGTTGCCAAGATCAGTTCGATCCACGTCAACACTTGGATGGGTGTCTACGATAAGTTGGGCATGGCGGTCCGATTCTTGGCCACACGCTTCGGCTACGATGACAAGACCATGCGTGAACGGGTCGTGTTCTTTGGCGATTCTCCCAACGATGAGCCGATGTTCAGCCACTTCCCTACCAGCGTGGGGGTGGCCAGTGTCGTTTCCTACGCCCATTTGATGCATGTGCTGCCCGCCTATGTGACACCTAGCGCCGGTGGCGAGGGTTTCGCACAAGGGATTGCCTTGTTGTTGGATCGCAGAAAAGGGTAAGGCCGGTGGCGACTTTTAGGTCGGTTGTGCTGTACGTGTTCTCGGGGACGGGCAACACGTTCAAGGTTGCCGGCATGATCTGTGGCGAGTTTGGTTCGTTGCACATCCCTTGCAGCATCCAGTTGATAGGGCCGGTCGATGCAAAACTTGACGAGCCCCCGGCCGATGCGCTGATCGGAATCGGCTATCCCGTGCATGCCTTCAACACGCCGCGTCCGGTCATGCAGGCCATGGCCCGGTTGCCGCAGGCCTCGCCGGGGCAGAACGCTTTCATCTTCAAGGTGTCTGGCGAGCCGTTGGTGATCAACGCGGCTGCTTCGGACCGTTTGGTCGATGTGTTGCAGGCAAAAGGCTATGGCCTCCTTTTTGAACGCCACCTGCTCATGCCGTACAACATCTGGTTCACCTATGGCGATGCATTGGCCGCCCACATGTACCGCTATGGCATGGCGGCCAGCCGTCTGCTAGCCCGTCAAGCAGTGCAAGCCGAACCCATGGGTGTGCAGCGGAGCCCGCTGGTGGCCCGCTTCGTCTCGGCTGCTTTCAGGTTGCTGTGGCCTCATGCAGCGCTCAATGGCCGGCTGTACCGGGCCAATCCGAAGACATGCACGTTGTGCGGTACCTGTGTGGCAGGGTGTCCGATGAAGAACATTGCAATTGAAGCGGGTCGGGTCCGCTTTGGCAAGGACTGCGCCATGTGCATGTATTGTGCGATGTATTGTCCTGCCGATGCGGTATCGATCGGTGTGCTGCAACCCCTTAAGGTCAATGGGCCGTACCGTTTCGAGCGTTTGTTGGCCGACAGCAACTTGCCGTTCCCTTATATCACCGACAAGTCCAAGGGAATCCTGAGGGTGTTCAAACGGTATTACCGGGACTTGGATGTGCAATTGCGGCAAGCCGGCATCGACTTGACAGCCAAAGGCGCCCATGGGACGATGGACGACGTGGCGGGAGGCGATCAACGATGAAATTTGTGCTTATCGGGGCGGGAAGCGCTCAATTCGGACTGGGCATGCTCAGCGACATCTTCACCAGCACGGTGTTGTCGGGATCCACGATCGTGTTGGTCGACATTGACGAGGGCGCTTTGGCCAAAGTGCTCAAGGTGGCCCAGGCACATGTGCGTGAACGGAATCTACCGTTTGCCGTCGCTGGGACGACCGACCGGCGCGAAGCTTTGACGGGAGCCGGCGTGGTGATCATCTCGATCGAGGTCGGCAAACGGTTCGAACTGTGGGATGAGGATTGGTCGATGCCGCAGCAGTACGGCATCCGTCAGGTGTATGGCGAGAATGGCGGCCCGGGCGGGATTTTCCATGCGTTGCGCATCACGCCGGTGATTGTATCGATATGCGACGACATCGTCGAGTTGTGTCCCGACGCGTATGTGTTCAACTATTCCAACCCGATGACAGCCATCGTGACGACGGTGTTGCGCAAATACCCGCTCTTGAAGTTCATCGGCATGTGCCACGAGATTGCCTCGTTGGAACGGTATCTGCCGGCGATTCTCGAGACGCCATTCGAGAACCTGCAGGTCCGTGCAGCCGGGTTGAACCATTTCAGCGTGTTGCTTGAAGCACGCTTTCGCGACAGTGGCGACGATGCCTATCCGCTGATCAGGCGGAAAGCTCCCGCTTTCTTTGAGCAGGAACCGGGGTATTCCGACATCCTGGCCTATGTGATGCGCCACGGCGAGGCGCCCCAGACCGAGGGAAGCACCGGCCGCTTGAAGCTCGACGTGCAACGCAGCGCCAAGAGTTGGGCCGACCGGACGCTGTTCAAACAGATCCTCGAGGTGTATGGTTTGTTGCCCATCACCGGCGACAGCCATTTGGGCGAGTACATCCAATGGGCCCATGATGTGGCCGACCACAAAGGCATCAAGGATTTCTACACCCTCTACCGCATGAGCCTTGCGCACGGCGAGGCGCGCATACGCGAGCACCGTCACGAGCGTATCGTGACCATCGTCGAGGGCCTCGTGTGCGACAGTCGCTACGAAGAACCGGCCGTGAATGTGATGAACGATGGATTCATCGCCGAATTGCCATCGAGTGTGGCGGTGGAAGTCCCGGCTGTGGTCGGTTCCTCCGGCTTGCAACCGCTCTCGTTCCCCTCCTACCCGAAGGGCTTCGCCGCTTTGTTGCGTAATTATTGCGGAACGTATGATTTGATCGCCGAAGCGGTCCTCGCTGGCAAGAAGGAGTATGTGGTGCAAGCGTTGCTGGCCTGCCCGGTGGTGGACACCTGCCGCTCGATTGTAGAGTTGGTCGACCTGATGATCGAACGGCAGCACAAACACTTGGGGTATTTAGTCTGAGTTCAGAGTGCTTCAGAGCAACGGTTTTTTCACCCAAAATCCATGGTAAAGGGTGTCGAGTGTCTTGGCACCAGCTTGGATGAGCTCGTCATGGGCTTGAGTGAAGTAGAAATCGAGGGTGTCGCTGCGGTGTGCGTCCGACGTGAGTATCAAAGGGATGCCCGCTGCTATGGCTTGGCGCAGGATTGATGGCGAAGGATACATCTCGGTGGTCTTGCCGCGGGCCAAGCCACCGGTGTTCACTTCCAGACGGACATGGTGCTTGGCGGCCGATTCGATGAACGAGGCTGCCAAAGCTTGGTACCAGTCGGCTTGCGGATCGAAATACCGGTTGTCTTTGTTGAGCTTCTTGATAGCGTCGCAATGGCCGAAGATGTCGAACTGGTGGTGTTCCACCATCACTCGCTGCACATGCCAGTAATGGGTGACCATCGCCTTGATGTCGGCGTGGAAACGCCGCTCGAGGATCCGCTCGAAATCTTCCTGTTTGTAATCGATGGAGCGGTATCCATACTCCTCGTCGCAATACATCACATGAAGCGAACCGATGGTGAAGTCGAGACGGTCGACATATTCGAAGCCGGCCATGGTGTCCGACATCTCAAGATAATCCAACTCCAAGCCGGCATAGATCTCGATGCGGTTACCGTAGGCCGAGCGTAGGTCGCGGATCGTCTGCAGGTACTCCTCGATTTGATCGACTCTGATGTGGCCATCGTCCTCGAACGGCATCGGGGCGTGGCAGGCAAACCCGATGGCTTCGAAATTCAACGAGAGCGCTTTGAGGACATACTCCTCAAGCGGGCCATGCCCGTCGTCGTACATGCAGTGGGTGTGCAGGTTGGATTGCTTGTGCAGTATTTCCATGAAGGAATGGTACTGTATTCGACGCGATACGGAAAGTGGTTTTCAATCGGTGTGGATCAACGGTGCCAAAATCATCTCGATGCCCATTCCGGTAAAGTCTTCGATGAACTCCTGTTTGAGGTTCTCGTCGCTCACGATGATGTCGATGCACCCCAGCGGGCATACCTGTATGAGAGCGTTGTGTCCGAATTTTCCACTGTCGGCCACCAAGACGGTTTTGTCAGAATGGGATTTGATCACCCTGCGGTTCAAGCAATCCTCACTGTAATCGGTGACCCCTCCGGTCTTCGTGACTCCGCCGCAACCGATGAAGGACTTGTCGACATAATACTTTTCGAACACCTCGGATGTGAACGGCGAGAACATCAGTTGGTCGTCGTGCAGGAGTTTGCCGCCCAGGACGACAACATTGACATCGGATCCAGCCAATTCATTGATGATTGGAAGCGAGGTGGTCAGCACCGTCAGGTTCTTGATCCCTTTGAGGTTTTTTGCGATTTGCAGCGTTGTGCTGCCGATATCCAACAGGATGGTCTCGCCATTTTTTACGAGGGCTGCGGCCTTTTTGCCGATGGCGACTTTCTCGGCATAGCTGATTCCGATTTTTGGCACCGTGCGGGCGGTGCCCGAAATGTTCGATATGCTGGTGCTGTCCATGAGGATGGCGCCGCCATGCACCCGTTTGAGGAGTTTTTGGTCTTGCAGTGTCTCCAGGTCGCGCCGGGCGGTCTCATTGGAAACCCTGAGTTTGCCTGCAATGTCCGATATCCTGATGATGTTGGATTCCTTGAGCATCTCGAGGATCACTTCATAGCGTTCTTGTGCCAGCATGGGAGTCTCCTTAGTGGGTATAGTGTAGCAACCAAATGTTCGAAATTACAAGCATAAAATCCATAACTTGCAACATGAAGAATAGTAAATGTGGAATTAGTTGGTATTTTGTGGTTTTTGATATTTCAGTGATAATCCTTATAAATTATTATAAATGAAAAGATAAAACTATTTTTATTAATTAAATGAAAAACTATTTGATTCTTAAAACATATAAAAACAAAAAATATCGGTAAAAAAAATTGACAAATACACAATAGTGTTCAATACTGATGCCAAGGAGATGCAGGGTGGATATGGGTAACAGACCGATGCAATCGAATCATACGAAAATCAAGGCGTTGCCTTACCTGCTTATCGCCCCGACGGTTTTCCTGTTCATGTCCTTTTCCTATTATCCGTTCGTGAAGAATGCGTTGCTGGCATTTTCGCTGACCGATAAACGGGGCAATTTCGTGAAGTGGATCGGATTGGCGAATTTCAAGCGTCTGTTCACAAAGCCGGCCTTCTGGTTGGTCGTCAAGAACACCTTCGAATTCGCCTTCATCGTGGCCTGCCTCACCCTCTTGATGGCCATGGTCCTCTCGTTGATATCGTACCGGATGAGAAAGGGTAGCCGGATATACCAAACCATGTTCTCGATGCCTATGTCGATCGCTTCGGTGCCCGCCTCCGCGATATTCCTGTTCATGCTCAAAAAGGACGGGTTCGTCAACAGGATTTTCGGAACGACCACTGCGTGGCTCAATGATGCCGCCACCGCACTTCCATCGGTGGCAATCGCCACCGTCTGGCTCAGCATCGGGGCAAGCTTCATCTTCCTCTTGGTAGGATTCAGGAACGTACCGCAAGAGCTGATCGAAAGCGCGACGATCGACGGGGCCGGGCCGTTCAGGAAGGCCTTCAACATCATGATCCCCATGAGCACAATGCTAGCGGCAAACCGGTGTTGCTGGTTGACTTCTCCGATTCCGCCAACGCAGGGGCAGCTGGCGATAACAGCGACGTGTTGGCGAAAATGGTGGAAATGGGAGCAGACCACACCATCGATACCGCCTTGATCGTTACCGATGTGCCGGCGGTCGAACAAGCCTTCCGGCTCGGAATCGGCGCGTGCGGGGAGTTTGAATTGGGGGGGACTGTTGATACAAACTGTTCGAAGCCGGTGAAAGTGACGGCTACGGTACGCTCGCTTCATGATGGCGATTTCAAGCTTGGCGGGCCTTCCCGCGGTATCGTCAGGCATATCGGGACGTGTGCCGTCATATCGGTCGACAGGATCGACATCTTAGTCACCAGGATGATGGCGAGTACCGGAGACAACCAGCTGTACCGTCATTTCGGAATCGAACCAAGCATGTACGATCTCGTGATGGTGAAGTCCAATACCTCCTTTTATGCCAGTTATGGCGACATCTGCTCAAGGATCATGTTCACCGATACGGGCTGCGCTGCGACAGCCGACTTGAAGCGGCTGCCGTTTTCACACGTGCCGGCTTCGTTTTATCCATTCAGCGACATCGAGGATTTCGATATCGCCAGCCATATCAAGGTAAAGTGAGTCTTCAATGAAACGATCGAAAGTCCTTTGCATCATCGTATTACTGACAATCCTGACAGTCTCCGCCCAGGCGGCGACGCTTACCTTCCGCTTCTTCCATTTCCCAGAATTGGGGGAACTTGGCCAAAAATGGGGGGATTGTACCCTCGTCACGTTCCCCGACGGCAAGACGATGCTGGTGGACAGCGGCATTTC
>CAZJAK010000056.1:0-14557 GCA_964543935.1 uncultured Spirochaetaceae bacterium | reverse complement strand
CCCGTTCCTTCAGCAACTCGATAGTCACCATCGATCCAACGTTCTCCAACAGCAACATCTGCACACTGTCTAGCGAGGCTATGGTGGAAGTCACAAAGAGAACCGCCAGCAGTTCGTGCTCGACGCTTATCGGGTAGGCTACCACATGAGTGTCGCACAATTCCATGTTGGTGCAGGTGTTGACAGCGAATGAGTCGGGGCTGGCGTGTTGGAAGGTGCGGCTGCAACAGTGTTTCAACTTTTCTTCGAACAGCAAGTCTTCCGAGCTGCGCAGGCTGTGTGAGAGAACCAAGCCTTGGGGGGTCATGACCATCACCGAGCAGCCGAAGGTTGATTCAAGGACTTTGCACAGTCCGTCCAACCCTTGCCCTTGGATGATTGCTCGGGTGAGCCGCTCCCGGATCGCTTCGGTTTTTTCCAATGCATAGAGACGCTTCTGGGTCAGGCATTCGAGGATGGGGACCATGCAGTCCATGTAGGGGAGGGTGGCGGGGAGTTCGAATAAGGCGAATCCCACCTCATCGGCACAGGCGATCATGTCGGCGGGAATGGTGCTGAGATATTGTCCAGGTTTGACCGCGAGTGCGGCTGCTCCCTTTTCCTTCAACTGACGGATCAACACGGCCCCGTCACCAGGTTTCTGGAAGGCGTAGCCGGCTGTGAAGACAATCTCTCCACCTTTAAGCCAACGGGCCACCTGCGGGATCTCTTGGATGTTTACTGAATCGACCACAGCGTCCATGCCTGAGGCTCCCGCCACTAGCACGGCTTCGGAAAAGGGAAAAATCCTCATCGCTTCGCGTAAACTGATACCCATCTCAAACTCCCACGCCCATGCCGTGTTAGTGCCATTATACCAAAAAAGGACGCCTGGTTGGGGATGTTTGTACAAATTTATACCTTGCATCGACAGTTTCGGTGTGAGCCACCTCGAAGCCATGGTCGACCCCTGTTATGGCGGATGTATCCCATCGGCACCAATCGATTTCGTGCAGCTTAATTCTCATCCATCAGGCATACGAAGAAAGCAAATTTTAAGAGCATACATCCTCATCAGGAGATGTGAATTCACACATCTCAGGCGATGAGAGATCCGTCTTTTTCTGGTTTTTCAAGAATTCCGTTCCATACGATGCAATCCTCGTCCATTGACAATCCTCAAAACAGTGTTACACTCTATTTGGAACGTTCCAAATGAGGAGTGTGGAGATGGCGGTCACGATCATCGATGTGGCACACGAAGCCGGTGTATCGAAGAGCACCGTGTCGTTGGTCGTCAACGGCAATCCCGTGGTGAAGGAAGAAACCAGGCTGAAAGTCCTTGCCGCGATCGAGCGGCTCGGCTATGTGGCCAACATCAACGCCCGCAGCCTCACCGCCAAGCGTACCGCCATCATCGGGGTGGTGCTGATGGTCGAAGAGAACGGGAGCAAGACCTATGAGTACGACCAAGAGACCGAGACCTTCGGCTACGATGTGGCCATCGGAGTCCCCAGGGCCTTGGCGGGGACCGATTACGGTATGTTGATGGAGCGGTTCAGCCATGAGGACAGCCGGCACGATCTGCCGCAACTGGTGAAGCACAACCGGGTCGACGGGGTGATAATCATCGGCGGCTTGTTCGACGAGCGCTTCATCGAACGGCTCACAAGCCGGGGTGTTCCTGTCGTTGTGGTCGGGCGCTCGTATGACGGTGTCGACTGCGTCACCGCCGACATTGCCACAGGAGCCTACCTGGCGGTACGGCACCTGATCGACACCGGCCATACCGCCATCTGTTATGTGAACTGCCCGCAGAAATTCTCATCGCACCTGCCCCGCAGGGTCGGATACGAACAAGCGTTCGCCTCTTCTCCCTACCGCCACGACCATCGGCTCGTATATTGCGCCCACAACAACGGGTTGGGTGGTTATGAGGCGGTCAAGGAGTTGTGGGAAGGGGGCTTTCGGCCCGATGGGATAGCCACCGCCAACGACGGCATCGCCCTCGGTGTGCTGCGGTTCCTCTATGAGCAGCACCTCCGCGTCCCCGACGATGTCTCGATCGTCAGTTACGAGGATTCGGTCCTGTCGGGTTATTGCAGCCCGCCGTTGAGCACAGTCCACTTCGACAAGGAACTCATGGGCGAACAAGCCGGCCGGCTGCTGCTGCAGCGCATCCAACACCCGACCGGCACGCCCGAACAGCAGGTCGTGCCGGTCGAGTTGCTGCAGCGCAAGTCGGTTGTGGAGCGCCCGCACTGACAGTGTAGGATTGTTATGAATAAACTCGCTAATAAAGAGGATAAGGGCATGAAGCAAGTGGAATTGAACAGACGCGTCGACGTAATCGACTGCTACGATGTGGTGGTGGTCGGAGCCGGCCCGGCCGGCATCTGCGCGGCAGTGGCGGCTGCCCGCTCAGGGCTGCACGTCGCCTTGGTTGAACGGTATGGAGTGGTCGGAGGGAATCTCACGATTGGACATGTCGGTCCCATCCTCGGCATGGTCGGTCCAGGGACCATGCGCGAGGAATTGCTAGGACTCTTGCACGTCGCAGGCAACGACGAACTCGGGGTGGTGGGATTGGCCCACGACTTCGAACTAGCCAAACGTGTACTGACTGCCTTCCTGGCCCAAGCCAACGTCGACACCTACCTGCAATCGCCCGTCATAGACGTGATCAAAAACCAAGATGCTATCCAAGCTTTGGTCATCGGAGGCAAAGATGGGTTGTTTGCCATCAGCGGCACCCTCTACATCGACGCCAGCGGTGATGGCGATGTGGCTGCTCTGGCCGGCTGTGAGGTGGCGATGGGTCGTGAGACCGATCGCCTGACCCAACCGGTCACGCTCGAGTTCCTCATCGACGGGGTGGACGAGAGCCGGGCGCTCACCTGCATCGGGGAGGTCGATGGCGTGCAGTACCAAGGCGAACCGTTCATCGAATACACCAAACGGCATTGCCGGTTGGGGCATTTGCCCGAGCACCTGTTTTCGGTGCGCTTGCACCGCACCACCATCGCGGGCCAGCGCAACGTCAACACCACCCAAGCCAACCGTATCGACGCCCTCGACCCTCGCCAAGTCATGAAGGCCGAAGTGGAATTGCGCGACCAAATCGGACAGGTGTTGCGCTTCTTGAATGAATATGTGGAGGGTTATGAACAGGCCAAGGTCATCTCAAGCGCAGCCACCCTCGGGGTGCGCGAAACCCGCCGGATCATCGGCGAATATGTGCTCACCCAAGAGGACGTCATGAGCGGTCGTCGTTTTGCCGACGCAATCGTCCACCAGGCTTGTTTCATCGTCGACATCCACAATCCAGTCGGTGGAGGGCAGTCCACCGGTGGGGCACCGGTCGCGGCCCGGCCGTACGACATTCCCTACCGCTGCTTCGTCCCCAAGCGGGTGGACAACCTCTACACTGCCGGCCGCTGCATCTCGGGCACCCACGGGGCCATGGCTTCCTACCGGGTCATGAGCATCTGCATGGCCATGGGGCAGGCCGTCGGTGTGGCCGCCGCCGCTTGTGTGAGGGAACATGTCCAACCAAGGATGTTGCCGGCGGTGGTGGTGCAACGGGACTTGCGCAAATTGGGCATCGAATTGGGTTGAGTTTTTGCAAACAAGTTGCTTGGTTCATTGTATTTTATAAAAGTCACTGCTATGCTGAGTCATACATGTGTATGATTCAAAGGCGGTACATACGGTGGATTTCTCTCAACTTGGTCTCAAACTGAATTACAACCGCAACCTTGTCTTCCGTTTCATCCTCAGCCGGGGCAAGACCTCCCATCGCGAGATATCCATCTCGTTGAACATGAGCATGCCGACTGTCTTGGCCTATACCCAAGAGCTGAAAGCCATGGGATTGATCGAGAAGGCCGGGTTGTTCGAGTCGACCGGCGGGCGCCGGGCCGGGGTGTTGGTTCCCAACGCCATGGCCAAGGTCGCCATCGGTTTCGACATCACCTACAAGCATGTCAGCCTGGTGGTGGTCGACCTGCTCGGCCAGACCCACCATGTCGAACGGATCCAGACGAGTTTCCATGACCACGACGAGTACTACGGGATGCTGGGCAAGTTGGTGGGCGATTATATCGAGCGGCACGCCATTCCGACCGAACGGCTGATCGGAGTGGGCCTTTCCATCCCCGGTATCATCGATGCCAGCGGGCTGATGGTGACCGACTCGCATGCGTTGCGCTTGCAGCAGGTCCCCTGCGCCCGCTTCTCGACAGGCATTCCCTATCCATGCATTTTCATGAACGACGCCAATGCGGCCTGCTTGGCCGAGTTGAGTGCCATTGAGAGCGACAAGCCGATCGTCTACCTGTCGCTGTCCAACAGCGTCGGTGGCGGCATCATCTGGAACAACCGGCTCTATTACGGCGACAACCAACGCAGCGGCGAGTTCGGCCACATGATCCTCATTCCCGACGGCAAGATGTGTTATTGCGGCGAGAAGGGCCATGTCGACGCCTACTGCTCGGCTTTGGAACTAGTCGAGTACGGTCAAGGCAGCCTGGAGCGCTTCTTCGCCTTGGTGAGGGCGGGGGATGAGACCTGCCGGCAGGTGCTCGACCGTTATCTGGACCACTTGGCCATCGCCGTCAACAACATCAGGATGGCGTTCGACTGCCAAGTCATCGTCGGCGGGTACGTCGGTGGTTTCATGACCGATTACATCGACCTGTTGCGTGTGAAAACCATGGCGATCAACCTCTACGACGACGACGGCTCCTATATCCGCAACTGCACCTTCCGCTACGAGGCTTCGGCGGTGGGAGCCGCCATGCACCATATCAATACCTACATCGCCACCATTTGAAGGCGATTCCTGTTGACAGATTCCCTGCCATGGTACACCATGTCATTACTTATATCGGAAGATTAATAAAAGTGATGATGTTTGCAGGGAAACTCGGCTGGCGGTCATGATTCCCTTCATGAGACCGGCCGGGACTGTCAAAGAAAGTGAGGTTCACGATGGATGACATGTATGGCTACAAGCCGCTGAAGCACATCCTGTTCGCGGATGATTTCGACAAGGGGCTGAACGGTTGGATCACCCTGATGCCCAACTTCCGCCAGGACATCTTCAATTACTATCCGGCCCAGCAGAACTGGACTTCATGGGGTCCGCCGATGCTCTCGTCGGCTTCGTTCGGGTATGCCGGGACGCACGGGTCGCTGCACGGCACCTACTCGATGAAGCTGCCTACCCGGGCTGTGGCGGCTCCGGCCGAATTCTATCCCGCTGCCGGCAGCCAAGGGGTGGCCATCAAGCGCCTGACCCACATCGACAAGGGCTTTTTGCGCTGCGAGATGTACTACACCTTCACCGCCGAGCAGAACGTGCCCGGCATCGGCGAGGATGCCATCCGTTCGTTCGGCTTCTTCTGGGACTCGACCGACAGCGATCACCGCACTTTCTTCGGGGCGCGCTACCTCAACTGCGCCAACGGGGTCATGCAGCAACGCTGGCAGCTGTTCAAGGTCAACGAGCACAGCAAAGAGCCATGGGGTTATGTCGGGGAGAGCGCCCCGGGCGATACCCCTTCGCAAAAGGTGACCCTTGAACCGGGCATCGACATGTTGTGGCTGGGCAAGCGTTATCCCAACGGAAGCTCCGACGGGTACTACGACCTGCCGGACAGCACCCAAAAGCTGTGCTACAACGAGACCCCCGACAAGATCAACTGGCACTATTTCTCATTGACGGTCGATCTGGACAAGGGTGAGTATGTCGAGCTGCAGTCGGTCAACCGCCGCTTCGACCTGCGCGGCATCAAGGCGACCCGAGCCGGGCGCTTCCCCAGGATCGATTGGCTGCTGAATCCCGTGGTGTTCATCGAATCCGATACCAACCGGAGGGTCTTCCTCTATGTCGATTCGATCGTCAATTCCACCGGACCAACCTTAGAGGAGAGATAGGCCATGAAGCAATTCCATTACGTCGTGCTGGACCGGTTCACCCGCTTCTCGGGCACCTTCGCCAGCGAACCGTACGAGGTGGGTTGGGCCGACGAGGCCATCGCATTCATCCGCATCCATGAATTGGACGAGAAGGCACTCGTTTCTGCTTCGGTGCAGATCTCGATGGACGGCATCGTCTGGCTGGAAGAAGGCACGGCTTTTACACCGATGGGCACGACCGGCGATTATTTCGTCAGGGTACGTCATTTCGGCAACTGGTTGCGCCTGCAGGGGACGGTCTCGGACGGGGCAACCTGCAAAGCCACCCTCTCGCTGGCGCTCAAAGGCTAGATCAGGTGAAACGGGCGATGGCCTCGAGCACGCCAGCGGTGTTGCTGGCGCTACAGACATAACCAGCTGCCTGCTTGACCACCGTCTCGGCGTTGTTGACGGCTACCCCGATACCGGCACACCTGAGCATGCCGATGTCGTTGACGTCGTCACCGATGGCCATGATCTGCTCAAGCGGGATGCCCGTCAATCGTGAGATGCTGTGCAATCCCAACGCTTTGGAGACCCCTGCCCCCATGATCTCGCAGTTGGTGTTGTGATAACGGTTCAATGAATAGTGTTGTCCTAATTGGTCGAGCGACGGGGCCACCTGCCGGTAGGCCTCTGCATGGCCGCGAAAGATCAAGCTGAGTTTGGTGACCGGCAACTCGCGCCATTCGGTCTCGCTGGGACAGTGGATTCGGTATTCCCGGATGGTCCCTTTCTGGCTGACGATCCAGGCCGTTTCGCCGAAGGTGAAGGTGTCGCGGTCGGTGTAGTACAGCACGGTCGCGCCCGACGCGGTGGCTTGCTCGATCAGCTGCCGTAACGGTTCGAGGGTGAAGGTGTGGCGTTCAAGGACCGCGCTGCGGTCGAACACCACCGCCCCGTTGCAGCCTGCGGCCGGCAGTATGACGCCCATCTGCTCGACGATATGCTGCATGAAGGGGATCGGGCGGCCGGAGACGATGGTGAAGGCGATGTCCCGCTCGTGCAGCGCGCGGACGACCTGCACCGCTTCGGCCGGGATGGTTTCGTCGGGGTTGAGCAAGGTGCCGTCCAAGTCGGAAACCACCAAGCGGATGGGACCATGGGAAGATGAAGCCACGTAGTTCTCCTCGTGCTTGTAGATTGAATGGTCCTATCGTAGCAAATGTTGGCCGATGTGGAAACTGAGGCGCAGCACTTCTGGCCGCAATTCGGGCGGGTAGTTCATCGTCGCGTTGGGGGCTTCGTAGGAGAAATCTCCTTCGTATCCGCTCTGCGTGAGGGCCCCTACCAGCGGGGGCCAATCGATGGTGCCCGACAGAGGCAACAGGTGGTCGTCTTTGACACCGCGGTTGTCGGCGATATGGGTCGCTTTCAAGCGCTTGCCCATCGTGAGGATGGACTGGACTTGGTCCTGCGAGGTCAAATGAGCGTGGCCGGTGTCCCAACACAAGCCAAAACCCTCATGATCGTCCAAAGCGGCCAGCAAGTCGAGCAGCGCTTTGGCGCTCACGAACGGCCCTGCGTTCATGTTCTCTATGGCCACGCCGACCCCGCTTCGTTCGATCAACGGCAGCAGTGAGCGGAAAAAGGCCACATTGAGGGTGAAGGTGGCTTCATCGCTCGGGTTCTCACCGTTGAGGCACCGGATCGGGTGCACGACCATCCAGGGGATGGACAGCTCGCTGGCCAGATCGAAATTGTCGGCGATGTTGTGCACGAACTGGGCGAATTCCTGGCTCTCGGGAGCCAGCTTGGTGCCGTAGAATACGGCATGGGCTTGCGAGAACGCCACAGAACGTTCGCGCATAGCCTGTTTGACCTGTCCGAGCCATGCCCGGTGGGTGGCCTTTTCATGCAACGGTCGCCCCGGTGCGGTAATTCCGCTCATGCTCAAGTCGAGGTGACGGTAACCGGCGTCGGCACAGGCATGGATGCACTCGACCGTGCTGAAATAATCGGGATTGTCGCGGTAGACTTGATGGAGGTTGGTCATGGTGGCAAGGTGCATGGTGGTCTCCCTCATGATAGGTCGCAAGCGAAGATCGAGATGGAGTCGGCCGACCAAGCGCTTTCGAAGACGATGCGCATGCGCGTGATCTCCTCGTTGACGGGCAAGGTGAACAGGTCGCGGTGGTTGGCCTTGCTATGGTGGATGGGCCGGTACTGCCCGTTGCCGTAATCGACTTCGACGGTGAATCGGCGGGCCATGGCAGCCGGCATGCGCAGCAGCTGGAAGTCTTGGCCGATATGGCTGCGCATGGCGAATTTTTGGATGCGGATGAACGGGGTGATCGACTGCCGTGAATAGTCGGGATCGAAGACGATGCGCAGCTGGCGCACGGTTGCTTTTTTGTCGAAGCTGAACTCGATGGCCTGCCCCGGGGCAAGGGCGATGGAGTGGGGCGTCCCATCGGCGCCGATGCGCTCGATGCCGTCGAACAACACGGCAGCTTGGGCGGCGGTGAGGTTGTGGCGGGCGAGCTTGGTCAATGCGGGGGTGGGGCGCTTGAAGCCGGGCAGGAAGCAGTAATCCTCGACCAAGGTCCTCTGCAGTTCGGCAATGTGCTTGGCACCAAGGGCTGCGGGAACCAGGTTGTCGCGGCAACAGATGGCCGCGGCGGTACCGATGGCTTGGCCCAGGATGGCGCAGGTGCCCATCACCCGGGTGGAGCTGAGGGCGGCGTGGGTGGCGCTGATGTTGCGCCCGGCGAAGAGCAGGTTGGGTACGTTGACCGAATGGAGCACCCGAAAGGGGATGGCGTAGGGGGAGGGGGTCGGCAAGAACTGCGATTTCTCGTTGACATCGCCGCGGTTGAGAAAGCCCATCGGGTTGTGGTCGTCCAACGGCCAGCCGCCGTATCCGACCATGTCGTCGAAGGCCCGGTTCGACTGGATGTCGTTCTGAGTGAGGATGTACGGCCCGACATAGCGCCGGCTTTCGCGTTTGCCGGGCAAGAATCCGATCCACTCCAACTCCCAGGTTTCGGCGTGGTGGTCGCCGTGGTTCTTGAGGTGGTCCCACACGCCGTAGGCGGTCTTGAGCAGCTCGTCGCGGATTTGCTCGGCATCGTCGAGTACCTGCTGGTGGCCGCCTAACTCGATCCACCAGAAGTTGCACCCGTCGGTAGCCAACTCATGGTCGCGGTGCGAGCTGTGGTGTTCGTCATAAGCGATGGTGGCGAACGATTCGTCATCGTAGACATAGGCCCACTCGGGGGCTGTGAAGGGGACGGGATGGGTGTTTTGGCGGGCTTGGAGCAAGATCGACATGCCCATGGTCTTGCTGTCGGCCACATCCAGCCCCATCGATTCGCCGAACTCGGAGGAGGCTTCCCGTCCGATGCGCCACTGCGCTCCGGAGGGAACCGACAGGACGCTGTCCCCCGAGCAGTCGGCGAACAGCTCGGCCTCGATGGTGTGCCATGAATAGGTGGTCAGTTGCCAGCAGCGCACTGCTTGTATCGAATTGCCGTCCATTTTCACATCGATGCAACTGGTGTTGAGCAACAAGGTGATATTGGGTTCGGCTTTGACCTTCCCGTACAGGATGCTGTCCCAGATGTTGGGATTCATCGTCGGATTGCGGTAGATGGCTTCCAGCTCCAGCTCGCTGAGGATGCCGGTCTCCTTGTTCTCCTTGCCGTGGGCACCGCGCACCTGCATCCTGATCTCGCTGGAGCAGTTGCCGCCCAGCATGGGGCGGTCTTGGACCAATGCGACGGTAGTGCCGTGGCGGGCGGCGGCTATGGCGCAGCAGAGGCCTGCCAAGCCACCGCCGATTACGCACAACTGCACCGAATGATGATGGCTCTTCCAGGTTTCCATAGGGTTTATCCTTTGATGCCGCTCTTGGCGATGCCTTCGATGAAGTAACGCTGGCAGGCCAGGAATATGATGATGATGGGGATGATCGAGCTGGTGGCGGCCGCCATGGTCAGTTCATAGCGCTGCACTTCGTCCAGCATGTACCAGCGCACCGCCTGGCTGACGGTGAACAGTTTGGGCTTGGTCAAGAAGATCAACGGGTTGAGGTAGTCGTTCCAGGTCGAGACGAACGAGAGCACCATCATCGAGATCATCGACGGGATGGTCAACGGCACCATGATGCGGCCGAAGATGGTCAGGTGGTTGGCGCCGTCGACCCGGGCGGCGTCGATGAGCTCGTCGGGCAGGCCCTTGTGGGCTTGGCGCAGAAAGAAGATGGTGGATGCGCCGAACAGGGCCGGCAGGATCAAGGCCCAGAAGCTGTTGTACAGCCCGATGGTCTTGAAGAGCATGAAGCGCGGGATGATGGTGACTTGCACCGGGATCATCATCGAGGTCAGAAACAGGATGAAGAGGATGTTCTTGCCGGCGAAGTTGATCCTGGCGAAGGCGTAGGCGGCCATGGAGGCGAACAGCAGCTGGCCCAGCGTGCTGAGGATGGCGATGTAGAGCGAGTTGTAGAAGACGCGCAGCATGGGCAAGTCGGTGCTGGTCCACACGGTGGCGTAGTTCTCCCACTTGACGACTTGGGGAATCCAGCGGAACGAGGTGGAGAATACTTGGTTGGTGGTCTTCAGCGACGAGGAGATCATCCACAGCATGGGGAAGAGGAAGACCAGCGCCAGCAGTGCGATGAGGATGGTGTGTACGATCTGTGAGCGAAGTTCAGTCCTGCGCATGGTTGACTCCTAATAATGGACCCATTTCTTCTGGAAGAGGAAATTGAGGAGGGTGATGGCCAGCACCAGGCCCAGCAGGACCAGGGCTTCGGCGCTGGCGTACCCGAAGGCGTAATGGACGAACGAGTTGCGGTAGATCTCCATGACCATCGAGGTGTTCGATTTGTACGAAGTGCCCAGCGTCATGATGTTGATCGAGGCGAATATCTTGAAGATGGCGATGATGCGGACCACCACCAGGTAGAAGGTTGTCGGGGTGATGAGGGGGAAGGTGATCTTGAGGAATTTTTGCAGCGAGGTGGCTCCTTCGATCTCGGCCACTTCGTACAGGTCGGAGGGCACTCCTTGCAACGCTGCCATGTAGACGATCAGCTCGTAGCCGATGCCGGTCCAGATGGCCAGCAGGATGATGGGGATTTTGTTCAGGGCTTCGTTGTTCAGCCAGTCGGGGGCCGTTTTCATCAGGTGCAGGGTGTCGACCAAGAACGAGTTGAGCAGTCCGTCGTCCCTGAAGAGGAACTTGAAGACGGCGGCCAGGGCCACTTGGCTGGAGATGTAGGGGATGAAAAAGAAAAAGCGCAGGACCTTCTTGCCGAAGATCTTGCCGTTGAGGACGTAGGCCAGCACCATGGCGATGGCCAAGGAGACCGGTACGATGGTGAGGGCGTAGATGAAGGTGTTTTGGATGGCGTAGATGAAGCGGTCCTCGACGAACAGCTTCTTGAAGTTCTCCAAGCCGACCCATTTGATGCCGCCAAAGCCCGACAGGAAGTTCCACTCGGTGAACGAGAGGTAGATCGAGGCGAACATGGGAAAGACGATGAAGATGAGGAAGATGAGGAGGTTTGGGCCGATGAAGAGGTATCCGGCTACGTTTTCTTGAAGGATTGCTTTCTTTCTGGCATTCATGGCTGTGCGTTCCCTCCCGGACGCTGAGGGCAAGGAAGCCTTGCCCTCAGCTGAGTTGGCTCAATACCCGCGTTCCGCCTTGATGGCGGCATCGCAATCGCGTTGCATCAGGCGCATGCCCTCCTCCACGGTGTACTTGTCGTTGTGGATTTCGAGGGTGTAGTTGTTGACGAAGTCGTTGACCTTGGAGTAGGCGGTCAGGATGTCGTCGTAGAAGGCGGGGTTCTTGTAGTTGACGACGACGCGGCCGAAGCTCTCGATGTCGATCAGCTTCTTGGCGTTCTCTTCATTGCCGAAGACGAGGTTGACGAGCTCGCCCAGTTGGGTGCCCTTCCAGTTGGACTGGTGGCCGGCGACGATGAGGTACTTCGAGCCGTAGGTGCTGTAGAACTTGAGGAAGGCCCAAATGGCGTCGATGTTGGCCTTGTCGTAGCCCGAGGTGATTCCGGCATGGGAGAACGGGGAGACGCCCGACATGTAGTTGGTCTGGCCTTTCTCCATCACGGGCCACGGGGCGAAGTAGGTGACGAAGTTGGCCGGGTAGTTCTTGGTGTCGCGGATGAAGCGGATCATGTTGGGGGTGATGGCGCTGACGACTTCGCCGGTCATGTAGACCATCTGGGTCTGCAGGTTGTTGGCGCGGTACTTGGACAGCGGGAACCAGATTTTCTCCACGTTGTCGGCCTGGTAGCGGTAGTTCATGGCTTTGACCATCTGCGGGTCGCCCCAGCGGCTGAGGCCGGAGTCTTCGTAGTACTGGTTCTTGCCGTAGAGCTGGTAGGCGACGTAGGTCCAGTAGTTGTTGGAGTGGTAGCTGGAGCCGCCGTAGACGACGGTGTTGCCGGCCGCGTCCTTCTTGGTCATCTTGCGCGAGGCTTCCAGGTATTCGTCCCAGGTCCATTCGGTGGGGATGGCGCCCAAGCCGGCTTGGTCCCAAGCGGTCTTGTTGATGACGATGTAGTAGGAGAGTCCTCCGCAGGGGAAGCTGAAGGTGGTGTTGTTGTAGCGGTACTTGTCGGTGCCCCAGTTGGAGACCAGGTCGATGCCTTCGGCTTTCATCCGTTCGTCCAGCGGGATGTAGAGGTTGTTCTCCCAGCGGCGGTAGGCGTTGGCCAATCCGAAGCTGGCCAGCACGTCGACTTCACCGCCCATGATGGCGGTGTTGACCCCCACGTTGCCGTCGGTGTTGTTGTTGTAGGTGGTCAGTTCGACTTTGACGTTGGGGTAGTACTTGTTGAACTCGGCGATGAGGTCGTTCATGCCTTGGTCGCCTTTGAAGGGCATCCAGAAGCGGACGGTGCCTTTGATGGCGCTGGGGTTCTTGGCGAAGATCCAGGGGTACTGTTGGGCGTTGGCGGGCAGGTTGGAGACGGCTGCGGCGGGGGCAGCGGGTGCGGCAGGAGCTTGTTCGGCTCCTCCGGTGGCGAATACGAGCGTTGCCGACAAGAGCGACAACACGGTTGCGAGCAGCACTGTTTGTACGATTCGTTTCTTCATGAATTCCTCCTCCTTTTCGAGTGACTCCGATAGGACCGAGCGGCTATCGGGTTCCGTGTACCGGTACAGGGTGCCGTCACATTTCATGTCCACTTTAATAAAGCACCTTAATTATGTCTCTTTCATTGTAAAGCGAAGCTGTGAATTGTCAAGTGTTAATTGTGGCACTGCTTTTGGCTGACCAGTCGTGTAAAGGGAACAAGAAATTTCCATTGAAAATAAATAATTTTTTCTAGATAACTCTTTATTCCATACTCACTAATGACATAAGAAATTTAGGAAAAATTTGTACAAATTAATAACAAATAAAGGCTTCGGAAATTATGTAGTAAATATCTGTTTATCGGTTGCGTCCCAGTGGAAACTGGTGCTATCATAGGCTTCGATAGACAGGTGGTGCGGCCGGCGGCACAGAAAAGCCGCAAGGACGTAACCATCCTGTCCAGTGCAGGTTTTCTTCTTGAGACATGAGCTGCGCACGACTGCGCCGGGATCGGGAAGAGGTATACCGCGTCCGTTGCGGCGACCGGTATAGGCACGGAGGGCTCGTTAAGCGGAGTTGCCAAATCAGGCAATTCCCGGCGAAGCCGTGCTTCCTGTGGTTACTATCATTCCCATATGAAAACGATGGAGATTTTCAATACAGCAATTCGGTGGTCTTCAACCCTGAATTGCATGGATACATGTATACTGTTCATTTTTTGAACATCTACAAGTGAGCAGATGGAACAACAAGCCAAAGAATTTTCAATCCTCAGTTACATCGACCGGAACTCGGATGCCACCCAGCGTGAGCTGTCCGAGCATGTCGGTGTGTCCTTGGGGACGATCAACATCTTGCTCAAGCGGTTGGTCAAGAAAGGCTTGGTGAAGATCCAAAAGCTGCAACCGAACTCGGTCAAGTACTTCCTCACTCCTGCCGGCATCGCCGACAAGCTGGAACGGACCTATGGCTACATAGTGCGGATGTATCAAGAGATTGAAGACCTGCAGAAGAGACTAGCGATAGCCATAGGCTTCATTGCAGAGAAGTACAAGACAACAAAGGTGATCTTCTTCGGGCCGCAGGACGACTTCGCTGCCCTGATACACGATCTCCTGGAACTCGACAGTTTCCCGCACGACATCTGCCTGTGCCACTCCATCCAAGAAGTCAAAGATCACAGAAAGGAAGACACAAACCTTCCGATCATCATCTGGAAAGAAGAAACAACGATAGAATTGACCAAAGCAGAACTCCCATGGGTGAACCTCATGGAGATGCTGAGTGTGTGATAATAGAAGGCTTACATTCTATTGAATAAAAGTAGATTCTTCAAAGAGCGGTTTTTCTTTTTTCATTAGTCGTTTTGAAGAATAGGACTAGGAAGGAATATACCGGAATAAGGTCTGGGGGCTCGAAAGCTGCATAAATATGCAGGAATCGAGGGGTTTTGGGGTATAGGGTTGATTGGGCTGAGATTCTGTGCGAGATGTCACGGAAAAGGTTAGCCACACCGAGATTGAGACGCAAAGCTGAAATCGGTGGTTGGGAACTTATGAAC
>CAZJAK010000055.1:0-14687 GCA_964543935.1 uncultured Spirochaetaceae bacterium | reverse complement strand
TAGCAGGGGTAGGACTCGGACCTACGACCTCCGGGTTATGAGCCCGACGAGCTGCCAACTGCTCTACCCTGCGGCGACTCTATCCACTATACGGATGCATGGGGTTTTAGTCAACAACTTGGCAGGAAAAAATTCATCAATGCCAATTCTATCAATCTCGGTGCAACCTGTTATACTGAGCACAATGGGTTGAAAAGGGAGATGTGGCTATGAAAGAGACCCGTATCTGCATCATCGGCGGCGGTGGCCGCCTTTGGGCCATCCAATTCATGAAGGACCTTGCCTGCAACAGCATGACCCATGGGACGTTGGTCTTGCATGATATCGACAAGCAAGCCGCCCGCAACAACGTGGTGGTGGCCGAACGGATCTTCGCTGTCAACAACAGCGCGGGCCGTTTCACCGTCCACGCCGTCGACGACCTCGCCAAGGCACTCGATGGATGCGACCTGGTGATCATCTCCATCGAGCCCGGTAAAACTGAATGCCGCTACGGCGACATCGTGGTACCCGAACAGTACGGCATACTCCAGAGTGTAGGGGACACCACCGGACCGGGCGGCATCATGCGCGCCCGCCGGGCCGTCCCGTTGTTCTTCGAGTTCGCCCGCTCCATCAAAGCCCATTGCCCAAAAGCATGGGTGATCAACTACACCAACCCCATGACGCTGTGCACCGCCGCCTTGTACCAGGCATTCCCCGCGATCAAAGCATTGGGGTGCTGCCACGAGGTCTTCCATACCCAGAACTTCCTGGCGCGGAAAACCAGCCAGTGGTTCGGGGTGCCGCTCCCCGACCGACGGGAAATTTCGATCGATATCACCGGGGTGAACCACTTCACCTTCGTCACCAAAGCCACCTGGCAAGGCAAAGACCTGATGAAGCCTTTGAACGAATCACTCGCGGACCCCGCGGTCCTCGCTGACGGGACCGCGACCGCCCTCGAGCGTCTGCACCAAGAGAAATGGTTCGACTGCGATCAGAAGGTCGCCCTCAGCTTCCTGCGCGATTTCGGTGCGCTTGGAGCTGCCGGCGACCGCCACCTAGCCGAATTTGTGCCATGGTTCCTCACCAGCGATGAGTACCTGCACACCTACGGTATCGTCCGCACTCCGTACGGATGGCGGGTGCGCCAAGCCAAGGAGAAACGGGAAAAACCGTTCACGGACCAAGACTTGAAAGCCGTTCGTTCGGACGAGGAGGGAGTCGACATCATGCGTTGCCTCATGGGGGATGCCAGCATGGTGACCAACATCAACCTTCCCAACGAAGGACAGGTCAGCTACCTACCAACCGGCCGCATCGTCGAAAGCAATGGCAACATCAGTTGCGACAGCATCCGTCCGGTCATGGCCAGCGATCCACCGTTGGCCATCCAGAACCTGGTGCGCCATGTCAGCGATGTGCAACAAATGACCCTCGATGCCATCGTGCAGTCCGACGACGACCTGTTGTTCAGCGCTTTCCTGAGCGACCCGTTGATGACCATTTCCCGGGACAAAGCCAAGGAATTGTTCGACCGGATGCTTGTCGAATGCGCATTGGAGTATTGAACGAGACGGCTGGAATTGTCCGTCTCCCAGGCCTCTACGGCGCGAAAAATTCAACTTTGAACTCATCGTGCGCACGCCTGAAGGCGTCTCCGGATGACAAGAAAACAATGCACCTTTATTGTGGGACATTATGACACACTGGAGTGAATAGCGACTAAGGTGCGGGTGGGACACAAAGGAACGCCATACGGCACATATCTTTTAGTGTGGGACAAATTGACACAATTATAACCGAATCTTTTATCTCTTGGCTGAGAAACAATCCTGAATAATCCTTACATGATTTGATATAAATCTTTTATATATAATTAAATATAAAATATTATATTGCAAATGGGAAAGTTGGCACGCATCTTGCTTATAGATAGATGCCGGACGACAAGAAGCCCGGCAACGAAAAAGAATATCAAAACCATGGAGGTGCTACTATGAAATACATCGTTTCCAGAAATTCCAACCCGGTGAGCACGACCCGCGACTTCGACAACCTGTTCAACAGCCTGTGGAACAACTGGGGTCTCCCTTCCACCCGCACGCCGTCGGTAGACATCCGCGAAGACGAGAAGGCCTACATGCTTGAAGCCGAGTTGCCCGGGTTCTGCGAGAAGGACGTCGACGTCCATGTCGACAAGCACGTGTTGAAGATCTCCTCGATGGCCAAAGCCGAGAAGGAGACCAAGAAAGAGGAGAAGGAGGGCTACAACTACCTCATTCGCGAACGCTCCTGCCAGAGCTTCGAGCGCAGCTTCACCCTTCCCGAAGGCATCGATGAGGACAACATCACCGGTGAGTTTAAGAATGGCCTGTTGACGATCACCATTCCCAAGGTTCCCGAGAAGCAACCCAAGAAGATCGACGTCAAGATCAAATAACTGCGTTGCAGTAAAAATATAGATCGCGCATGCAAGACCGCCGCACCTCGCGGCGGTCTGTTGTGTATGGCGGTCATGTCAACAATCTTGGGCAGTATGTTGTGATCCCCCGCCTGCTTTATTGTCGTGAGCTTCTCTTGTACAGCCACAGCCCTGCATGCTAGGATTGCGCTCCAATGGAACAACGAGAAATACAACGACCGGCCAACAAGATGGGGACCCGGGCGATAGGGCCGCTGCTACTGGGCATGGCCTTGCCCACCATGGCCTCCATGATGGTCCAAGCCCTTTACAACATAGTCGACAGCATCTTCATCGCCCGCCTTGGCGAACAAGCCCTTACCGCCGTGTCGCTGGCGTTCCCCATCCAGATGCTGATGATCTCGGTGGGAGTCGGCACATCGATCGGAGTGAACTCATTGCTCTCGCGCCGTTTGGGCGAGCGGCGCAAAGCCGATGCCGAAGCCGTGGCCGGAAACGGCTTGTTCTTGGCCGTGGTGATATGGTTGGCCTTCGCCATCCTCGGCTTCGCCATTTCCAAACCGTTCATGCGCCTTTTTACCGGCGACGAAGCCATCGCCCCGCTGGGAACCACTTATGTGCGCATCTGCACCATCGCGTCATTGGGAATCTTCGGACAAGTGATCGCCGAACGGATCATGCAAGCCACCGGAGACACGATCCGCCCCATGCTCACCCAACTCGCCGGAGCGCTTATCAACATCATCCTCGATCCATTGCTCATCTTCGGATTGGCCGGCTTTCCCAAGTTGGGGGTGGCTGGAGCGGCCATCGCCACCGTCATCGGACAATGGTCTGCAATGATGTTGGCCTTGTTGTTGCTCAGGCGCGAGCGGACCCATATCGAGGTCTCGCTGCGCCTGATTCGCCCCAATCCCACGCTCGTCAAGGAAATCTATCAAGTCGGACTGCCGTCGATCATCATGCAATCGATCGGCTCGATCATGACCGTCGGAATGAACAAGATCCTGATCGCCTTCTCAGCCACCGCCGTGTCGGTGTTCGGAGTCTATTTCAAACTGCAAAGCTTCATCTTCATGCCGGTATTCGGCATCACGATGGCCACCATCCCCATCATCGGATTCAACTTCGGAGCCCGCAATCCCCACAGGATCGCCCAAACGGTCAAGACCGCCGCGATCATGGCCATCCTCATCATGCTGGCCGGCCTGGCGGTGTTCCAACTGTTCCCCGGATTTTTACTGCATCTGTTCGACGCCTCGCCAGAAATGTCCGCCATCGGTGTGAACGCCCTGCGGATCATCAGCCTCCATTTCCCGTTGGCCGCCTTGGCCATCGTCTTCTCATCCTCGTTCCAAGCCATCGGGAAGGGCGTGCTGAGCCTGATCCTCTCGGTCGTGCGCCAACTTGTCTTCCTGTTGCCCAGTGCATACCTCTTGGCGACCTTGAGCGGACTCGATTCGGTCTGGTTCGCCTTTCTGATTTCCGAGGTCGTGTCGGTTTCCTTGGCCACGGCGATGTTCATGCACACCTACCGCACCCGCATCGAGCCGCTCGCCGATGGTCCGGCCTCAATCGAACAGAATCAGAGCGACAAAAACTAGCGGCTCGGCCTGCTCGTTGCGGATGGCGTGGCTGGCGCCACCGCCGGTGACCACCATGTCGCCGGCTTTGACCATTTTCTCGCCATCGGATTCGGTGACGATCCCTTGACCGCTAAGGATGTAGTAGTACTCGGTTTCTTTGACATGCTCGTGGGAACCGATCGAGCATCCCTTTTCTATGGTGATGGTCGAGAACAACCGCCCGTGGGGCACCTGTTTCGGATCGAGCATGTCGAGGACCTGGCATTCGCCGGCCCCACCGCGCATCTTGCGTTTTTCACAATGCATTGCTTCTGCACGTACTATCATGGCGTGTCACTCCCTGTGGTCGCTGAGATTCGAAGCGAGAAGTCAGTAGAAATTGGCCGAGCGGCCCCATTCGTAATGGTTGTGGCGGATGTGCTCGCGTTCCGGCATAGGATAGAAGATGATGCCGTCCTTGAAGCTGGCGATGTAGATGCCCTGGCCGATCGATTGGTAGGAGAACTTGCTCCCGTACGAACGGTCGATGGTCTTGGAGCGCTTGCCCGGTTGGAGCTTGATTTCCTCAAAGCATTGCCGCAAGTGTTCGTTGCCGCCATGGTCGTACAGACCGCCGACATTGCCGGTATGCTCCATGTTGTTCAAGTCTATGATGCGCACGTCGGCAAACAGGATGGCCGGCACCGAAATCTTGTTGGATGGATCGACCAAATAGCGGGCGAAGGGCTCGGGAGGCAGGCTGCTGGCCACCAACGGAGTGACGGGACAGAGCTCCTTGTACAAGGCATACCCTTTCCAATAGAGCGGCGGGGCAATTTCCCCTTGGGAAAGTTGCAGTGAGCGGCCATCGCGGGTGGTGAGGTACAGGTCGCCGATTTGTTTGAGCGGGACCCGCTCCAACACCCGATACACACTGAGGTAGACCGAATGCTTGGGGCTGCCGTCGGGGTGGGGAACGCAAGCCCGGTGGGCGTAGTCCCAATCGAAGTCAGAACCGAAATCCCCTTGGATTTCAGCGAAGATCAATTGTTCCGAAGCCGTTTTGCGCGATCCGGTCGCCATGTAGCCACCGAATTCATGGGCATCCAGCATCGACGCAATCAGAGCCTCCATCGGCGAGACCAACAGATAGAAGTGCATGGGATACCTCCTTGCTTCCTTATCACCATAGTAGCACGGAATCGATTCGCCTTGGAGAGGGAAATCAACGCCGAACCATAACATTATCATCACTGAGGACACTAAGCCGCCAATTGGATTTCAGGTCTGCCTACGCTGCAATCCAATCAAGCGAAGGTTGCAGAACCGCACGTATTCTGGTACCGTAGTGCCCATGTGGGGCAGCGCGCTTTTGAAGGCGGCGGTCTCCCGGGAGGCAACGTGTTCACGATCGTCGAAAAGGAAAAACTGTCGGCCGAAGTATTCCGCATGGTCTTGGAGGCCCCCTACATCGCCCGCAGCCGCAAACCGGGCCAATTCATCATCCTGCAGCAGGGTGGCGATTATTCGGAACGCATTCCGCTGACAATCGCCGACGCCGATGCACAGCGCGGCACCATCACCATCATATTCCAAGCGGTCGGGGAAGCCACCCACCGCCTGGCCACTTTGGAGGTCGGTCAAGCCATCGTCAACGTCCTCGGACCGTTGGGCCAACCGACCCATATCGAGAAGTTCGGCAAAGTCGTCTGCGTCGGTGGCGGTATCGGAGCGGCTCCGTTGCACCCGATCGCCCAAGCGCTCAAGCAAGCCGGCAACGAATTGAAGGTCATCGTCGGAGCCAGGACCAAAGACTTGGTCATCATGGAACGCGAGATGGGCTTGATCGCCGACGAGTTGATCCTCTGCACCGATGACGGCAGCTATGGTCGCAAGGCACTGGTCACCGTACCGTTGAAGGAGTTGTGCGAGACTTGGAAACCCGACATGGTGGTGGCCATCGGACCCCCCATCATGATGAAGTTCTGCACCTCCACGGTCAAACCGTTCGGGGTCCCCATCATCGTTTCGCTGAACACCATCATGGTCGACGGCACCGGCATGTGCGGCGGTTGTCGCGTGTCGGTCGGCGGAAAGACCAAGTTCGTCTGTGTCGACGGTCCCGAATTCGACGGCCACGCCGTCGACTGGGACAACATGATGATGCGCTTGGGAACCTTCAAAGCCCAAGAACAGGAAGCCCACCACCGCTGCCATGTCGGATTGCATATCAAAGAGGGAGATGCCTGATGTCCCACGATAATACATCGCTCGAACGCGAAGCCCAGGACCTGCTTGGCCAGTACCAGGGCCGCCAACTTAAGAACAAGGACCGCCTTGCCATCCCGGTCCAACAGATGCCCGCCCAGGATCCCTCCGTACGGGTGGGGAACATGGACGAGGTCGCCTTAGGATACAGCGAAGCCCAGGTCATGGTCGAAGCCATGCGTTGTCTGCAGTGTCCCACCGCTCCCTGCGTGCAGGGCTGTCCTGTGCGTATAGACATCCCGCGCTTCATCGCCAAAGCCGCCGCCGGTGATTTCGCCGGTTCCATCGCCGTCATCAAGGAGGCCTCGATGCTTCCCTCGGTGTGCGGTCGGGTTTGTCCGCAAGAGACCCAGTGCCAAGAACCTTGCACCGTCGGCAAAGCCCATAAAAGCGTCGACCGGGCTGTGGCCATCGGTCGCATCGAGCGCTATGTGGCCGACTGGGAGGCTGCCAGCGGAAAACGCAGCGTCCCGGCGGTGGCATCTCCGACCGGCAAGAAGGTCGGAGTCATCGGCAGCGGGCCTGCCTCGATGACGGCCGCTGCCGACCTCAGGCGGGCCGGGCATGAAGTGGTCATGTTCGAGGCATTGCACAAATGCGGTGGCGTCTTGGTTTATGGCATCCCTGAATTCCGGCTTCCCAAACGGATCGTGCAGGAAGAGCTCGACACGCTGACGGCCATGGGAGTGAAGATCGAACTAAACTTCCTCGTCGGCAGGACCGCCACCATCTCCCAGCTGATGGAAGAGGACGGGTTCGATGCATTGTTCATCGGTTCCGGTGCCGGGTTGCCCAATTTTCTCAACATCCCGGGCGAGAACCTTATCGGCGTGTTCAGTGCCAACGAGTACCTCACCCGCAGCAACCTCATGCGGGCTTACGACAAAGCCAAAGCGGGCACCCCGCTGTTCGATTCGCGCCGTGTGCTGGTCTTCGGTGGCGGCAATGTCGCCATGGATGCCGCCCGCACCGCCAAACGTTTGGGAGCCGAAGAGGTCTCGATCGTCTACCGCCGGACCTCGGAGGAGATGCCGGCCAGGCGCGAGGAGGTCGGCCATGCCCACGAGGAGGGCGTCCTGTTCAAATACCTGCATGCCCCCAAGGAGATTGTGGGAAACGACAAGGGCAGGGTGGTCGGGGTGAAGGTCGTGTTGTGCCGCCTTGGGGACCCCGATGCCTCCGGTCGGCGTTCGCCGGTCGAAATCCCGGGTAGCGAGACACTGCTCGAGTGCGACACCGTGATCGTGGCCATCGGCAACAGCTCCAATCCGCTCATCGAGAAGACCACCAAGGGCTTGCAGGTCGATAGAAAAGGTCATATCTTGGTTGATGCGCAGACGTGCGCCACCAGCATGCCGGGGGTGTATGCCGGAGGCGACATCGTGCTGGGATCGGCGACCGTCATCTTGGCAATGGGCCAGGGACGCATCGCCGCCAAGGCGATGAACGATTACCTGCGCGACCGGGAGCCTGGCGGTGCAGTCGAGTCCTGAGAGTTTCCAATCGGTGATGTGCCGCATCACCGCCACGACCAAACGCGAGGCGATCGAAGAGACGATCGACAGCTGTCCCGTGTTCACCACACTGCCCGACTTGGCCAAATTCAAACGGGCCGTGCTCAAACGGGAAGAGATCGAGACTACCGGCATCGGCCACGGCATCGCCGTTGCCCATGGCAAGGTCCGCAACCTGTCGCACGTCTTGGTTGCATTGGGCATCTCGCCGCAAGGGATCGACTACCAAGCCAAAGACGGCCAACCGGTCAAGTTCCTCTTCGTCATCGCCAGTTCCCCCAACCGCCAGCTTGAATACATCAAGACCATCTCCAACATTCTGCGCACCTTGCGCAGCGAGGAGGTGCGTCAAGAGCTGTTGTCGCTCGACCGCACCTGCACGGTGCGGGAAGTCCATTCACCGGAGTGCCAGTCTTTGCTGCAGATGCTGCTCACCCAACACTTCGCTTGGATGTGGGGTCCGAGCCACAACGGGGAATGAAGCCCTGTATCGACATCTTACCTATACACCTGCACTTCGGTGACCACCGCATCGACCGGCATGTCGTGGCTTGTTGAAGGCAGCACTGGGGCGAGCAGGGCTTGGAAGCAGACTCCCACCTTGAAGCACTCTGGAGGACAGGTGGCCAGAAAGCGGTCGTAGTAGCCTTTGCCTTTGCCCAAGCGGATACCCGCGGCAGTATAAGCCAAAGCCGGCACGATGATGAGCGGCCCGCCATCGGTGACCTTCGGCCACGATTCAGGCGGTTCTCGCAATCCGAACGGACCGTCAATGAGAGCTTCTTGCCACGAAGAAACCGGCACATCGGCCGGTATCCAATAAAAATCGAGCGAGGCGTCCGCGCGGCAACGGGGCAGGGCCACCCGCTTGCCGCTTCGCAACGCAGTGTCGACCAGCGGCAGGATGTCCACCTCCGAGCGCACCGGCACATAGGCCAGCAAGGCGGTGCGTTGCTGGAATTCTTGCATGCGCACGATGGCCTGGACAATGGCCGCACTCTTGTGGGCGCGCTGTTCGACAGGTAGCGTGGAGCATAGCGTACGGGCCACGGCCCGTGCTTGTCGTTTTGTGGTCGCCCCGGTCCAATCGGTTGCAGGCATGGCCACAGTATACCCCTGCCCGCAGCTCAAGGCTACGGTTATGTTTGACAGATGCCCATAAAGCGTTTACATTGCCTACGAGGGACGTGTGGTTGCCCCCGCCTAGACCAAGCCGTGAACTGGAAAGGACGTCTCAATGGCCTCGTCGGAATCTGAATTCACCCGTATCGACATCGATCAGTTGCTCAAGACCCACAAGCCGGCGTTGCACCGTTGGTTGCCGAAGTTCATCCTCCGGAAGATGGAAAAACTCATCCACCTCCAGTTTGTCAATGATTTTCTCAGCGAGCATTATCATGACAGCCCTGGAGAGTTCCTCGATGCGGTCGTGGCGTGGTTGGGCATCGAAGTGAATTACATCAACCGAGCGGTGTTGGACGACAATCTTGACAAACGCCCCATCGTGGTGGCCAACCACCCGCTCGGCGGCAGCGAGTCGGTCCTGCTGATGCACGCCATCTACAAGCAGTACGGGGCGGTCAAAATGATCACCCAGCCATTGCTGTACGCCATCAAGCCGTTGGTTCCGTTATGGGTCAACATACCGGGCAAGAACGACCGCGCCCGAACCGACGCCTTCATCGAAGCCTTCGACGGGGACGAGCCGCTGCTCATCTTCCCGGCTGGATACTGTTCTCGCAAGCTCTCGTTCGGCGAAGTGTTCGACTACGCTTGGTTCAAGACCTTCGTGAAGATGGCCCGCACCCACAAGCGCCCCATCGTCCCCGTGCATGTCGGAGGGCAGAACTCGAAGCGCTTCTACCGCTATTCGAAACTTCGCAAAGCCTTGGGCATCAAAAACAGCTTGGAGACTGTCCTGTTGGTGGACGAGATGTTCCGCAAACGCGGTTCACAACTAGACATCACCATTGGTCAACTGCTCCCTGGTGATACGTTCGACAAAGCGGTGGACGACGCCGAGTGGACCGCCCGTTTGCGCCAATACGTCTACCGCCTTGGCAAGGACCCGTCTGCGACCTTCGATCCCCATGAAAGCGCGACCTTGCCGTTGACGTGATCGTACCGTCAGGCAATCACCCGCAAGAAAACGATCACCGATAGACCTCCCGCCAGCACGAACGCATCCGATTTCGTGAAAGGGCGGGCCTCCCGGGGAGCTTCGGGATCGAACTGCCGCGCTTGCATCGCGTTGGCCAAGCGCTCGCCACGGTCGATCATCGCTGCGACCAAGACCGCCCCGAGCGACAGCATCCTGCCCAGCGGGTGCCGCCATGGCCGCTCCAAACGGGCTTGGCGTGCTTGGACGACATCGTCGGAAACCTCGAAGATGATGGCGAACGAGCGCAAGGCCACCTCCACCGTTACGGCGAAGCGATACCCCGCCCGGGATCTCACTCTCGCCACCAAGGAGCCCAACGAACGGGCCAAGTCGTCGGGGGCGGTCGTGTCGGCCAGCAGTAAACCCATCAGGACATACGCCAAAAAGCGCAACACTGCGGTGGTCGTAACCACCCAATTGCCTTCGGAGAGGTGTTTGGCCAAACCGATGACCAGCGCCATCGCCAAGAAAAAGCCCATGCGCTTGCCATACGGTTTCAGCGGCAGGCGGGCGATGGTTCCCATGAGCACCAGCAAGCCCGACAGCAGTCCGGTGGTGGCCAACGGATGTTCCGACGGGGTGGCCAAAGAGAGTGCCAACGCTGTGGTCAAGGCGATTTTGACCAGCGGGTTCAAGCGGGTGGCCGCATCGTCGCGCTCCCGGTAGGCGAACAGCGTCATGCCAGCCACGACATGTCCTCGACGGCAAGGAAGCCCGCGCGAGTGCGTGGACGGCGCACCCCGTGGCTCTCCACCGACGGCAGGACCTGCTCGATCGGGCCACAGGCGCAAACCGTCCCGGCTTCCATCACGATCAGGCGGTCGGCATGGGCCAAGACCTTCTCCAACTCATGGGTGACCACCACCAAGGTATGGCCGCGGCGTTTGAGGTCCACCAAAGTCGCCAACACTTGGACGATACCCTCGTCGTCCAAGTTGGCGAATGGTTCGTCCAGCATCAACAATGCCGGATCCATCGCCAGAACGCCAGCGATGGCCAACCGGCGTTTTTCCCCGCCCGACAAGGTGTGCGGTCGACGTTCCAACAACGACTCGAGTTTGAGGGCATGGACCACCTCATGCAACTTCTTCTCTCGCTGATCGGGCGCAAGGCGCAGGTTTTCCAAACCGAACAGGATGTCCTTGCGTACACTTTGGCCGACCACCTGGCTCTCGGCATCTTGGAAGACCAAAGCGACCGAACGGTTGCGCCGAGAAGCCGAGCGGCTCATGTCGGTCCCGTTGATCCTGATCATGCCCCCCGTGATGGGGAACAAACCCTTGATGCAGGCCAGCAAACGGCTTTTGCCCGACCCGTTGCGGCCGGTGACGACAGCGAACTCACCAGAACCCACCACCAGCGACACATCGCGCAAGATGGCGGTGCCGTCATCCCCGCAGGCGTTCAAGCCGGATACTTCAAGGGCGTTCATCGTTTTCCTCACCCTGTGGAAGCAGGACGGACTGCATCCGGTCGCTGAACATCGAGCTGAGGGCGACCGCAGCAACGATTTTCAGCGTGTCGCCGATGATGAAGGGCAACAATCCCACAGCGAAAGTACGTGACCAACCCAGGTCCAGGCGCACTTTGAGAAACGGCAATCCCACTGCATACAGCGCAACCGTGGCTGCAATCGCTCCGACGATAGTCAGCAACGTGGCGAGCAGTCTGTTTTTTCCATCGGGACGGTTTGCCGGCGCGCACAATCCCGCGATGGCGGCCGCAGGGACCAACCCCAGCAAGAACCCTCCGGTAGGGGAGGCAAAGTGGGCGAAGCCCCCGATGCCGCCTGAGAAAACCGGCAACCCGATGGCTCCCATCGTCAAGTACAGCAGCGTGGCGGGGACTGCTATCCTCCTTCCGCCTAGCAAGCCGGCCAGCAACACGAACAGGGTTTGCAGTGTGACGGGTACCGGACCGACCGGGACTGCCACATAGGCTCCGGCCGCCATGCCGGCGGCAAAGAACGCGCTGAAGATGAGCGGACGGATCGAAGGTGCATGGTTCGACATGGGGGTGTTGTAGCATGTCCGGCATCAATTGTAAACATATCTTTGTAATATGGTTTACAATCATGGGTCTTTTTCGCTACAATCCGTACCGAGGAGAATGCCGATGACGTCCAAGGAATTGATCCTGAGCATGTTGGAACAACAGCAAGGTCAAGCTGTCTCGGGAGAGGCGATGGCGGCCGAGCTTGGCATCTCGCGGGCGGCAGTCTGGAAGGCGGTTGCAGATCTACGCAGCGAAGGCTACCTCATCGAGGCCGCCACCCGCTCGGGGTATCGCCTGAGCCCCTCCAACGACGTCTTGTCGGCCCAAGGTATCAGAACGCATCTCAGACATGCCGATGTGGAAATCCATTGTCATGCCTCGGTCGGGTCGACCAACCAGGTGGCCAAGCAACTCGCCATCGAGGGCGCTCCCCATGCAACGGTGGTGGTCGCCGCCCAACAGACTGCCGGGAGGGGCCGCAACGGGCGCAGCTTCCATTCGCCGGCCGGCACCGGCTTGTACTTGAGCATCCTGCTGCGACCGAAGTTGACTACCATGGCGGCCATGCGGGTCACCAGCGCGGTGGCGGTGGCTGTGTGCAGGGCAATCGAACGCTTGGTGGTGGTGAAAGCCGGTATCAAATGGGTCAACGACATCCTGATCGATGGCAAGAAGGTTTGCGGAATCCTCACCGAGGGCATCTCTGGTTTTGAAAGCGGCCGCATAGAGAGTGTCGTGGTGGGCATCGGGGTGAATGTACGCACTCCACAGGAGTCCTTTCCCGAAGATGTGCGCCCGATCGCCGCTTCGCTTTTGGACGGAAAACCCTCCGACCCCCTCAGTCGCAACCAATTGGCGGCGGCCATTGTCGACGAGGTGCTGACCATCATGGCGCAATTGGAGTCGATGGCCTTCTTGGAAGAATACCGGCGCCGCTCGGTCGTACTCGGTGCGAACGTGTTGGTCGTGCAAGGACCGCACTCGTACGAAGCGGTCGTCGAGCGCATCGACGATGACGGTTCCTTGGTGGTGAGAGCTTCCGACACAGTCGTCCACACGTTGAACTCGGGAGAGATCAGCCTGAGACCGCTCTCCGGTGGACACTGGTGAGCTGCCATCCTGCTGCGGGGGTTGACAACTTGTCGCCGGGTGGGGTATAAGTTTTGACGTTGCGCCACTGTAGCTCAGTTGGTAGAGCAAAGGACTGAAAATCCTTGTGTCCTCGGTTCAATTCCGAGCGGTGGCAACCATGATCGTCCATCTCATTGCGGGATGGACGTTTGTGTTTTCTGGCCCATCGGTCTCGTTGCTGCACTTGCCCACTGGTGCAGGTTGCAGCTACACTGAAGGTCATGGAAGCACGTGCAACGGAGCATATCCAGGAAGCCATCAATTTCGAAACGGTCGTCGTGTGCACCCGTCGCAGCGAGACCACAATAGAACCATTGTTCGAGGAACTTGCCGAGCGGGTCGATGTCAGTCGACCCCTGAGTGAACAACCATCGCCCTATGCCAAGGCCTTGCATGTGCCGCTGGAGAGCCTCCTTGAGGTCCACCAGGCCGTGTCGCACGCGTTTGCCAAGCTTTCGAGCAACGACACCGTGTTGAAACGCGGTTGCCCCGGCTATCCAGAGCGGGCTGTGGACGATCCCTACGCTCCGCGTTTCCTCTACGCCCGCGGGGAAGTGGGACTGTTGGATTCTTCGACCGTGGCGGTCATCGGGACGCGCAACCCAAGCGGCGAGGCCAAGCGCAACGCCCATCAAGCCACCTTGGCTTTGCTCGAGGCAGGGTACTCGGTCTGTTCAGGCTTGGCCTTGGGTACCGATGGCGTGGCCCATCTGGCCTGTTTGGCCGCCGGCAAACCGACCATCGCCGTTATCGGCACCTCGTTGCTCGAATCCTATCCCGCCCAACACGCCGCCTTGCAAGCCAAGATTGCCGAGACAGGTTTGGTGATCACCCGATTTTCACCGGCAGCCACAACCCAGAAATGGTTTTTCCTGTTGCGCAACCGCTTGATGAGTTCCCTGTCGGTGGCCTCGTTGGTGGTCGAGGACCGCGATGGCGGTGGAGCGGTCCACCAAGCCGAGTATGCCCTCGAGCAAGGGCGCTTGGTGGTCCTCTACCATCACAGTGTCGAGAACCGCGCCATCCTGTGGCCGCGCCGCCTTTCGATCCGTCCCGGCGTGATCATAGTCAAGAAAAGCAGCGATATTCCGATAGTGGTGAACAAGACACTGGCTCAGGGCGTCCATCGTGAGGAACCCGATACCGATTACGGTCAATTGTCGTTATTTTAAAAATGGTAATTCATTATTATAAGAACAGATATTTATCTTCTATTCTCAACAAGCGGAATTCTTCAATTTTGTTGCAATCTGTTGTATCATGAAGACGATGCGCCGGTGGGCCTGCCATGGGCAAGCCGGCGTGCAAGGAGGGGCGACGATCATGATCGGAACACCTATGAACCGGGTCGATGCGAAAGACAAAGTGACCGGTGCTGCGAAATATACGGGCGATTTGGTGCGGCCGCATGCCTTGGTGGCGAAGGTCCTCCACAGCACCTTCGCCAACGGCATGGTCACAGGCTTCGACCTCAGTGAGGCGTGGAAGGTCCCCAAGGTCGTCGACATCGTGACCTGTTTCGATGTGCCCGACATTCAATTTCCCACCGCTGGGCACCCGTGGTCCACCGACAAAAAGCATCAGGACATCGCCGACCGGAAGTTGCTCAACGCCCGCGTGCGCTATTACGGCGACGACATCGCGGC
>CAZJAK010000054.1:0-15018 GCA_964543935.1 uncultured Spirochaetaceae bacterium | reverse complement strand
TGACGGAGAATCCGCTAGCGACCCGGGCCACCCCCTGATGGTGGAAGCTGTTGACCATCAATGCGGTGTCCTGAAGAATCTTTGCCAATCGCGTATCGGGTGCTACATCGACCCGATGGGAACCTTCCGAAAAGAGCGTCCGTTGGTAATGGTCGGCCGATCTGGTTCCGGGATGCAGGGAGACGTCCTGCCACAAGGTCCCGCCAAAGGCGACATTCAATGCCTGCACGCCCCGGCAGATACCCAAAATTGGCAATCCACAACGGCTGGCAATCTTGATGGCCGCGAGGTGGAACGCATCGGTTACCCTATCGGTCTTGCCAGTCAGCGGGTGTAATGGTTCACCGTAGAACGATGGGTCGATATCGGCCCCACCCGGGACAACGATGCCTTGTACAAGTGCCAAGATAGACTTTATCGAATCTTCATCGGTGTTTGCGGATACCGGGATGATGATCGGCTGGCCACCCGCCCGTTCGATTGACTGAACGTACGCGTCGTTCGATATCTGGCGGCGGACAGAGAAAAAGGCACTGTCGGCAGGTGGTTGCACGGTTGTGGCGAGCAGTCCTATGATGGCTTTGTTCATCGCAACGATACCAACAGATGCCGTAAGAACGCCGCCACCCTCTGCGTGGAAGAGATCGAGCAGGCCTCGGCTGTCGAGTGGACGCCACGCAAATCGGGGCCCAGCGAGACCGAGTCCATCCCCGGCAGCAAGCTGTTGATGATGCCGCACTCCAAACCGGCATGGATGGCGGTCACCTTGGCCGGCTGACCGGTATACTCCTCCCACGTCTGCTTGCAGATGCAGGCGAGCTTGGAAGCAGGATCGGGAGTCCAGGCGGGGTATGAATCGCGCAAGGTGTAGGTGGCCCCCATTGTCGTGAAGGCCGCCACCGTTTTCTGGGCGACATGGTTGAGTGCCGATTGGATCGAGGAGCGGTGGCTGGTGATGAATTCCATCGTCGAGCCCGACCGGCGCACGATAGCCAGGTTCGACGAGGTCTCGACCAAGTCGGGGATGGTCATGCTCATCCTGTCCACCCCATGCGGCGTGAGGGTCAAAGCCCTCAGGATCTTGGCTGTCTGACCGATCGAAATCGCCTCGCTGAAGTCTGTGTCGGCAAGTTCGGCAATCAAACGCAATGCGGGATCGGATTGAGCGAATTCGACATGTAGTTCGTTGGCAATGCGGTCCTTTATAGCAACGAAGTCCTGTTGCCTGTCGGTCGGGATCATGAAGCAGGCCTCACAACGGTTGGGGATCACATTGCGTTTTGTGCCTCCATCGATGGATACCAGCATCAGGTCGAATTCCTTGGCGGCAGCATGGAGGACCCGCACGATGCAGGCGATGGCGTTGGCCCGTTGCTTGTCGATTTCAGCACCCGAATGACCGCTTGCCATGCCGTCGGCCAGCAACCTCCAGGCAGTGAATCGATCTGGCACCGGTTCGAGCTCAAGATTCAACGAGCCCTCGACCCCACCGCCTCCGGCGCATCCGATATAGAACACGCCTTCTTCTTCACTGTCGAGGTTGATCATCAACCGGCTGTCGACCAAGGTGGCGTCCAAGCCGAACGCACCCTGCAGGCCGGTCTCTTCTGAGATGGTCAAGATGGCTTCCAACGGACCGTGCATGGCGGTGGGATCGGTGAAGAGGTCCATGATCATCGCCACGGCGATTCCATTGTCGGCACCCAAGGAGGTTCCGCTGGCCCGCATCAGATCCCCGTCGCGCCGAAGGATCAACGGATCTTGTGTGAAATCGTGTACGACACCGGGGTCCTTGACGCAGACCATGTCCAGATGTCCTTGCAACGCGACCGAGGGCAGGTGTTCCAAGCCCGCGCTGGCTTTGGCTTTCAAGACGACATTGCCGACTGCATCCACATGACATTCCAAGCCATGCTGTTTGGCGAAAGCCACCACATGATCGCGGATGGCCCCCTCATTGCCCGACTCGCGCGGGATGCTGGATATCTCGCTGAACGCGCGCCACAAGCGCTCGTTTTGGAGCCCTTTGATGGCCTGTTTCGATGCTTCAGGTACCTGCATGGATCAAACCTCCTGGTATATGCCGGTTAATGGAAACGGTCGCGAATCAACTCGCCATGGAGGAACATGCCCTTCAAGGCAAGGTTGTCTTTTCCGAGCACAGCCACATCGGCAAGGTGTCCGGGTGCAAGGCGGCCCATGAAGGCCAGGTCGTAGATGCGGGCGGGATTTGAGGTGGCCATCTGGATGGCTGTCTCGATGGGGACATCCCACGAGATCAGGTTCCGTACTCCTTGCAACATTGTCAACGAGGAGCCGAGGATTGTGTCGGGATCGTTTTGGCGGTGGAAGGCTCCGTCGGCCATGAGCACGGCCCGCTCGCCGTTGGCCCACAGCTCCCCCTCGGTTTGCATGGTTGGTTTGAGCGAATCGGTCACCAAGACGATGTTGCTGGTGGGCTTCTCCCTGATGAGCAGCTTGATCAGCTCCGGGTGGACATGGACTCCGTCGGCGATGATCTCGCACTGCATGTCCTGTTGGATCATGATGGCCCCCACCGTCCCGGGGTTGCGGTGGTGCAACCGGCTCATGGCGTTGAAGAAATGGGTCGAATGCATGATGCCGGCCTGCATGCCCTCGATGATGTTCTCGTACGTCGCATTGGTATGACCTGCAAGAAGAACAATGCCCTCTTTGATGGCAGTGAGTGCCAATTCGCGCATGCCTTTGAGTTCAGGGGCTACCGTCATGCACACGACGTGTCCTTTGCCGCGTTCGATGATCCGTTTGAACAGGTCGATGTCGACGGCTTGTACTCCGATGGCGTTCTGGGCTCCGAGGCGTTCTTTCGAGATGAAGGGACCTTCGACATGGATGCCCAGCACCGCTGCGCCCTCTTCCCGCCCGATGGCCGCCACCACTGCGTCGATCGATGCGAACATGTGTTCGAGGCTGTCGGTGTAGATGGTGGGAAAAAAGCCCGATACGCCGAAGTCGGCCAATCGTTCCGACATCCCCGTGATCGAGCTTGGATCGGCGTCATCGGTTCCGAAGCCGCCGATGCCATGGATGTGGGTGTCCAGAAACCCGGGAACAATGTAGGATCCGGCCACATCGATTACGTCAGTGTCGGGAGGGAACGACTTCTGCGAAAAGCGCCGCATGTTGAAGATGTCGGCGATTTTCCCGGACGAGTCCATGAACAGGGCGCAATTCTGGAGCTTGGCGTAGCCGGTCACGACCGTCCCGTTGATCAGAACCGTGTTGCCCATGATGCTCTCCTTCTCGTGCAGGACGAGTGTGCTTCAATCATGCCGCAATGACGTCGTTGGTAAGGCGGTTGATCCATTTGCCACTGCGGATCCTGGTCACGCTCACCACCAACTTGAACACTTCCTCAAGCGCAACTAAAAGATACACCGCAAACAATGGAAGGTCGAGGACTAAACCACCGATGAACGCCAAAGGAACTCCTATCAACCACACCCCGCCCATTTCGGCGAACAACGAGAAGCGGGTATCGCCTCCGGAGCGCAGGATCCCGACAATCGAGACCATGTTGACCGCCTTGGGCGACAAGACCGCCCCCAATGCAATCAAGGCATGGGTCGTCATGGTCCGCAACGAATCGTTGAGGCCGAACGGGATGGGCATCCAACGGGCTGTGGCGATCAACAGGAGGCCCAATCCCAATCCGAGGAAGAAACCGATCAGCAAGCAGCGGCGGGCATAGGTCTTGGCAAGATCGATGCGGTTTTCGCCGATGCGGTTGCCGATCATGATGGCGGTGGCATTGCCGATACCCATCAATGCCACAAAGAACAATCCTTGGATCGCTTCGCTCACGTTGACCGCGGCGATGACATCGATTCCCATGCGGGCATAGGCAACCTTGTAGGCCGTCATCCCGAGCGACCAGAACACCTCGTTGAGGATCACCGGGGTGCAGGTGACGATGAAGCGGGCCACCATCGGCTTGTGGAACGAGAACATCGTCCTCAGCGAAGCGGCAACCGGCCGTTTGCGGCCGTACACGATGATCAACAAGACCGTCACGTCGACGAAGCGGGCGATCGTGGTGGCGATGGCGGCTCCCGCCACTTCCAAACGCGGAAAGATCCAAATGCCGTTGATCAGCAGGTAGTTCAACAACACGTTCACGCTCAGGGCGATGCTGGAGACAAGCAACGGCGTGCGGGTGTCGCCGGTGCTGCGCAGTGCGATGGAAAAGGTCATCACCACCGCTGTGAACAGATAGCTGATGCCGACATTTACCAAGTACTGGACCCCCCGTTCGACGACCAGTGGGTCGCTTGTGAATATCTTCATCACTGTAGCGGGGAAGAACAAGGAGACGATCGAGCTTGCCAATGCGCCCAATAAGTTGATGCTCAACGATATTCCCATCGTACGGTGCAATGAGGGAATGTCCTGGGCCCCCCAGTATTGGGCGATGAAGATCGCCGAACCACTGCTGACGCCAAAGAAGAACAGCGTGATCAGAAAAAACATCTGGTTCGCTAGACCCACTGCAGCCAAGGCATCCTCCCCGATGCGGCCGATCATCAAGGTGTCGATGAACGAGACCGACGACCCCAGCAGGTTCTGGAGCATGATGGGTAGCGAAAGGTGCAGCAGTTTGCGGGTGAAATCCATGGTGGTCTCGGTCGAAAGAGGGCTGACAGTAGCGGTTTTCATGTTCGGTTCCTTGGGTCGGTCGAAGTGCGGCGGGCTGAGAGTGTCGAGGCGAGATCCATCCGCTGTGCTTCACGCAGGGCTTGCAGGACCAAAGCCCGGTTTTCAGGTTTATGGAAATGGACCAAGGCCCGTTGCATGGCCCGCTCCCGGCCTTTGGGGACATGCACCGGTGCAAGATGCTCACCTGGCCGGGGGTCCAACCCGGTGTAATACATGCAGGTGGCGACGGTACCGGGAGTGGGGTAGAACTCCTGCACTTGGTCGGGAATGAAGTTGCTGCGCTTCAGATAGAGCGCCAGCTCGATGGCGTCGGCGAGCGTCGTGCCCGGGTGGGCGGCGATGAAATAGGGGATGCAGTATTGTTTCAAGCCATGATGGGCGTTGGCAGCGGCGAATTCCTCGATAAACCACTCGTATGAGGCTACCGGGCTTTTACCCATCGCCTCAAGCGCTCCGGCAGCGATATGTTCAGGGGCGATTTTCAACTGGCCGCTGACATGGTTGCGGACAAGTTGTTCGATGAACGTGCGCCGTGAATCTGGAGTACCGGTCGCCAGCAAGTAGTCGTATCTGATTCCTGAACGAACGAACACCTTTTTAATCCCTTGGACTTCTGCGATAGATCGTAACTTGGTGCTATAGCCCCCATGATGATCGATCAAATTGGGGCACGGTTCAGGAAAGAGGCACATCTTGGTCCGACAAGGTCCGTGTAGCGCTTGCCGCGTGCAAGCCGGTCCTTGGAAGTTGGCCGTCGGGCCGCCGACATCGTGGATGTACCCTTTGAAGTCGGCATGGCGGGCCAACACCTTGGTCTCCCGCACGAGAGATTCGGTGGAACGGGTCGATATCATGCGTCCTTGATGGCTGCCGATGGCGCAGAACGAGCAACTTCCAAAGCAACCGCGGTTGCTTGTCAGGCTGAATTGGACCTCCGAAAGGGCCGGTATTCCCCCCGCCCGGTCATAATCGGGATGCCAGCGGCGGGTGTAGGGCAGTTCGTGGATACTATCGAACAAGCTTTGGTCGATCGGGGCGGCCGGGGGATTGCGCCACAGCACCCGCTGGGCACAGCGTTGGACCAAGACAGTGCCCTCCAGCGGATTCTCATACAATAATTGGGTGGCGAACGCCTCTGCATAGGCCCGCTTGCCTTCTGGCAAGGGTTGGTTGCTAGCTGCATCGCGCAACGACACCGCCTCGTAGGAAGGCAGCTCGACAATCTTGTCGGGGTAAGAGGAGACTTTTTCCAGATAAGCGCTCGTGTTCAGGTTGGCCATCGTCCCGGGAATGTCGGTGATCGACGAGATCGGATGGCCCGCTTGTAAGCGCTTGAGGATCTCAATGCTCTGGTATTCGCCCATTCCGTACACCAACAAGTCGGCTTTGGAATCGATCAGGATGCTGCGCCGCACAGTGTCGCTCCAATAGTCGTAATGGGCGAACTTCCTCAATGACGCCTCGAGCCCGCCGATGATGATCGGTACGTTCGGACCGAACGCTTGCCGCGCCCGTGAGCAATAGGAGAGCACCGCCCGGTCGGGCCGAGTGCCTGCTTTGCCGCCCGGCGAGTAGGGGTCGTCATTGCGGACCTTGTTGTTGGCGGTGTAGTGGGCGACCATCGAGTCGATGGCACCCGAGGAGATCATGCAACATAAACGCGGTACTCCCAATGCCAAAAAATCGTCGGGGCAGTCCCAGCGTGGTTGAGCGACGATGCCGACTTTCCAGCCGTTCGATTCGATCAGGCGGCCCAACAGGGCTGCTGCGAAGGAGGGATGGTCGACATAAGCGTCTCCGCTGACGAAGACGACGTCGACGCTATCCCAACCGCGCGAGGTGAGGTCTTGGGTGTCCATGGGAAGGAAAGCAGTGCGTGAAGCCATGGGTCCATAGTATTTAATTGAAAAGGGACTGTAAATAGGATATCATGGTGACCCAACCGTACATACCGTGTGAAAGGAAATCCCGCATGCCCCAGTATTCATCGGATCCCACTGCCTTCATCATATTGAACCCCCATGCTGCGAAGGGGCGGGCTGCCGCCGCCGAGTCCGCCATCGCCGCCTGTTTTACCAACGAGCGTTTCCCGTTTAGCGTTGCCAGGACCGAACGGCCGATGCATGCCGCCGAATTGGCGGCCAAGGCGGTCTCTGATGGTTACAAGCTAATCGTCGCCGCCGGTGGCGACGGGACTCTGAATGAGGTCATCGACGGGGTCATGCGTGAGACAACCCGTCGTTCGCTGGCTTTCGACGATGTGCCCGTGGTCGGGCTCATCCCGGTCGGCCGTGGCAATGATTTCGCTTACATCGCCAAAACCCCTCGTTCTGTCCAGCAGGCATGTGCTGCTGTAATGGAACAAGCTTGGATTCCCACCGATTGTGCCGTGGTGAAGGGGGGAAAGTATCCCGAGGGAAGGTATTTCGTGAACGGGGTCGGATTGGGATTCGAGCCGACGGTGAACTTCGTCGCCTCCGATTTCAAACACCTTTCCGGAATGCCGAGTTATTTGGCCGCTTTCGTCAAAGTGCTCGTCAATTACCCCGGTCCGGTCAAGGTGACCATGCACAGCGACCAGGGTGATGTCGAGGTCTCCACCCAGCAGATTTCGGTGTGCAATGGCCGCCGGATGGGCTCGACATTCATCATGGCTCCCGATGCGATCATCGATGACGGCTTGCTCGACGTCTGTTACGCCAACCGTGAGATACAAGGGCATGAGATCCTGTGGTTTGCCTTGAAGTTCTTTAAGGGCGACCAGGTAAAGAGCCCGCGTTTCACGACCATACGGACCCGCACCATCTCGATTGTCGGCGACGCCGATCTTCCGGTGCATGCTGACGGTGAGGAAATCTCCCGCTCGTGCCGCTCGGTCGATATTGAATTGCTCCCGGCAGCATTGAAATTCATTAGAAAACCGTAGTGAAAAAATCTCCTTCGTATTTGACTAATGCATGAACTGAGTGTATTGTATACAGTGCATGTCTTTCGTTTTCTACTTAGTTTTCCAAAGAGGTATGGAGTTTGATCAAGGATTTGGTGCCGTCGGTACATTTTTATGACCAAGATTTTGTCGACATGTACGACAGGTCTTGGGTGTGGATTGACGAACTCTGGTCGCAAGGTACCAAAGAAAACGGATTTTCCGGAGGGTACCTCTCCTACCCGGGTCAAAAGAGTTTCAATCAGTTCGAGAGCTGTTTGGCGGCCCTCTTTTTGGTATACAGCAACCAGAATTACTCTCCGTTCCCCATGCTTGATTTTTTTTACGGCAAGCAAGAGGAATCGGGGGCGATCCGTTGTGATTACAATCTCGGGGACGGTCAAGCGATGCTGTCGGCCGACAATCCCGAGGGAGTGTGCCCGCCCCTGTTCGCTTATGTCGAGCATGGGTTTTACCATAAGGTCGGCAATAAGAAGCGCTTGAAAGACATCGTTCCCGTTCTCGAGAAGCATTTCGATTGGCTCAAGGCCAAATTCATGCGGGAGAACGGCCTGTATTCAGTGCCCTCCTCGGCTTGCATGCTTGGGAACGTCGACCGTGCGAAAATGTATTACCCGGTCGATTTCAACGCCCAGTTGGCCGTGAGCGCTTTGTATTTGTCGGCCATCGGCGACATCCTGAACGACAAGGAGCTGAGCTTCCGCTACAAACGGCTCTACTTCTCCCTCAAGACCAGGATCAATTCCCTGATGTGGGATCCGGCCGACGGGTTCTATCATGATCTTGACGTCAAGGAAAACCGTATCGCCCGCAAGCATGTCGGAGCCTTTTGGACCTTGTTGGCCGAGATTCCCAACGAGGAGCGGGCCGAGGCGATGATTGCCAAACTCTCCGATCCCGATTCTTTCGGGACCGAGAATCCTTTCCCCTGCCTTCCTGTGGACGATCCCGACTATTCGGAGAACGGCAACGGATTCAACGGTGCCGTGGTCCCTTACAACACCTTCATGGTGGTCAAGGGCCTGGAACGCTACGGCAAGTTCGAGTTCGCCCGCGAGTGCGCCATCCGGCACCTCTATTTCATCTTGGACACGCTCCATCCCGACACCGAACAGCCGGGCGATGTCTGGGAAGCCTACCTGCCCTTCAAAGAGGGCCCTTCGGTGGATCCTTCCAGGGCCGATTTCCCCCGCAGGCGCTACATGCCCGCCGTTGCTCTCATCACTGTGACGTTGATGATCGAGGACATCATTGGGCTGGTGATCTCGTTGCCCCGCAAAACAGTGGATTGGACCATGACGAACCTCGAGGCGATGGGAATCGAAGGCCTTTCGCTCAAACGCAACCTTATCACCATCCTGAGCAACAAACAGCCCCGTGGCTGGGAAATCAGGTTGGAATCGGAGAAGCTCTACTATTTCACCATTGAAATCTTGGCTGAGAACAAGAAGAAGACTCTACCGATTCCCTCCGGAAAGTGCTCGATGTTGATCGATAAACTCTGACAAAGGCAAGGCTCAATCGTGGGTTGGATGGGAAAGCTGATCGGTGGTGCATTGGGTTTCGTCTTGGGTGGACCGCTCGGCTTGGTGGCCGGCATTGCATTCGGCAACCTGTTCGACCGGTCGACAGCTGAAGGCTCTTCCTCAAGCGAATCGGCTGAACGCTTTTACGCCGGCAGGCAAGACCTCACCCGTGAACAGCAGGCCCAGATGGTGTTCTTCGTGGGTGCATTTTCCATGTTGGCCCGCATCGCTACGGTGGACGGGCGCTTGCTTCCCGAGGAACAACGCAAGGTCCAAGAATTCATCGACAACGATTTGAAGCTGGATGCCCAAAGCAAGGCGGCCGCCATGCGGGTGTTCCATGCGGCATTGTCGGGAGGCGGGACCTTCAACCAGTTCGCCGTCCAATTTCATCAGAACTTTTCCCATGAACCAGCTTTGCTCGAGTTGATGATCGACATATTTTTCCGTGTCGCCGTGGCCGACGGCAACCTTTCCGCTGCCGAGGACCAACTGATTCGTGAAGCCGCCACGATTTTCCGGATCCCCGCCGGGCTGTATGAGAGCATCAAGCAGCGCTACGAGGGTGGCGGGACTGTGGCCCAAGCCTATGCCACCTTGGGATTGGCCAAGGATGCCACGGTCGAAGAGATAAAGAAGGCTTACCGGAAGTTGAGCATCGAGTTCCATCCCGACACAGTGAGTTCCAAAGGCCTGCCCGAGGAGTTCACCAAGTTCGCCACCGAAAAGTTCAGGGAAATCCAGAGTGCCTATGAGGCTATCAAAAAGGAACGCGACATCGTCTGAGTGCGTTATTCCTGGAACTTGACCCGTCCGCGCAGTGAACGGGCCAGCGTGAGGCGGTCAGCGTATTCCAAGTCTCCGCCGATGGGGAGTCCTGAAGCCAGGCGTGTGATGGCGACGGGTTTGCCCTTGAGCAGATGGCGGATATACATGGCCGTGGTATCGCCCTCCTCAGTCGGGTTGGTGGCGATGACCACTTCCTCGAACGAGCCCTGCTCGATGCGTTTGAGCATTCCTGAAAAATTCAAATCGCCCGGTCCGATACCATCTAACGGAGACAACGCCCCTCCCAACACATGGTACAGCCCGTCGTAAGCCCCCGATGCAATGATGGTCATCACGTCTTGCGGTTGTTCCACGACACAGAGCATGTGCTGGTTGCGGTTGGGGTCGCAGCAGATGGGGCAGGGGTCGGTCTCGGTGAAACTGCCGCAGATGGAGCAAGGGAAGATGCGATGCTGGATGGTGTCGATGGCTTGTGCCAATTGCTCATTGTACCCACCGTCGCTTTTAATCAGATGAAAGGCCAAGCGGGTGGCGCTCTTCGGACCGATTCCGGGCAGGCGCGAGAGGAGTTTGACGAGTTGGTCCAAGGCGTTCATGCTGGCCACGTCACGCCATCCTTGGGAAGTTGGGCGGTAAATTCATACCGGCCGTCAACGAGGCGGCTTCCGCTTTGAGCTGTTCTTGCATTTTCTGCATGGCGGCATTGAATGCAGACACCACCAATACCTCAAGGGTGGGGATGTCGGTTGGGTCGACCGCCTCGGGGGCAATCTTGATCGATTGCACTTCCATGCGCCCGTTGATGGTCAATTCCACCATTCCACCACCGCTGGAGCCCGTGGCATGGATGCTGCCGAGACGGCCTTGCATCTGTTGCATCTGTTGTTGCATGTTCTGCATGTTTTTCAATACGTCGAACGGATTCATGAATTCCTCCGGAAAGTGAAGCTTAGACGACATCTCCCCTGAAAACCGTCTTTACGAGATTGACGATCTCGTCGGTGCTGTGGCGTTCTTCAGCCTCCGAGGGTTTCGGTTCGAGGACCGCAAAGGAGAGTCTCCCGTCGTACCCTGTCTCGTCTTTGACAAGTTGCCTGATCTTTTCCTCGCCCTGTTTGGCACTCTGCATGGCGAAACGAGAGGGGAACACCATGGTGACGTCGACCTCGCTCTGGTTGATGGCGACGACTTGGCTCATGATGATCCCGAGCGGGTTGCGTTCCACCGCCAATTGCTGGGTGATCGTCGGCAATATGTCCATGGAGACGGTTTTTGGCTGTTGCTGCACACCAGTAGTTACAGGTTGTTCTTCTTCAACAATGCTCTGATTCTGGGATTTAATAACTATTTCTTGTTCGTTACGGTTGCTTGGAGCTATTGTTACGAGCGGTTTCTCACTTGTCTGGGGTTGTGTGGCAGGGGGATCTTCGATAACGGCCGTTACCTGCTTGGCAACCTCTTTGGTCAACTCGGGTGGGGTTTTCTGTGGTGGTACAGCTGTCGTGCGTAGTGGCCGGACGGCCGGCAGGGCGCTTTCCTTAGCAGCCAACAGGTTGTTTTGCAACTCCGACAAGCGCTTCATCAAAGCCGCCGAGGAGGTCAGGAAAGCCAATGACGAAAGTCGGCTGACTGCTAGTTCGAGTTCAAAGCGGGGGTTGAGTGAAAACCTGATGTCGCGGTACAAGCGCAAGAACAACTCGAGGGCTGCTTCGAGTTGTTCTTCGTTGAAAGCGTTCAGGACCGTTGCGGGGATGGTTGTGATGTCAAGTCCGAGGATGTCCGCGTCGGTCACCCCCTTGCACACCAATAACAGGGTTCTGAATAACTCGGCGAATTCCTTGACAGCTTGCTCAACGGAGACTCCCGAGGCGAGCAGTTTTTGGAGACGCATGAGCGAGTCGTCCCCGGCTTGACGATAGGACGACTCGACGATGGCGGCGAGCTCTGCCACCCCGATGAGGCCCAGCTTGTCTTGGATCTTGGCCAACGTGATGTCGTTGTCGCTGAAAGCGGCCACTTGGTCGAACAATGTGTAGGCGTCGCGCATCGAGCCGGTCGATTCCTTGGCGATCCACAACAATGCCTCGTCCTCGACGGTCAGGCCCATCTCCGAGGCGGTCTCGGCCAACAAGCCCTTGATGGTCTGCAACGGCAGCAACTGGAAGTGGAATTGCTGGCAACGGGAACGGATGGTGGCTGGAACCTTGTGGGTTTCGGTGGTGGCGAAGATGAACACCACATAATCCGGTGGTTCCTCGATGGTTTTCAACAGGGCGTTGAAGGCGCTGTTGGAGAGCATGTGGACTTCGTCGATGATGTAGATTTTGTAGCGGCCGCTTTGGGGAGGGAAGAGCACCTCGTCGCGGATGACCCGCACGTCGTTGACCGAAGTGTTGCTGGCTCCATCGATCTCGATGACGTCAAGCGAGTTGCCTTGGGCTATCTCGAGGCAGTTCGAGCATTCGCCGCAGGGGTGGGCCGTAGGGCCGTGCACACAGTTGAGCGCCTTGGCCAGGATGCGGGCCGAGGAAGTCTTGCCGACTCCGCGTGGACCGCTGAACAGATAGGCGTGGGCGATCCTGCCCGTCTCCACCGCATTCTTGATGGTCGAGACGACGAACTCCTGGCCGAAAAGGTTTTCGAATGTCTGGGGGCGCTTGCGCGTCGCGGTCACTTCATACATATCGTGTAGACTATATCATGCGGCCACAAGATGAAAAACCCCCTTAGCTCCGATACATCGCCTGCATCTCATCGCCCGGTCACTTACCGTTGCTGCCTTCCGGCCCTGGCGGGGTTGGGTGATGGACGATAGCGCAGAATATACCATCAACGCTAAGGGGGAATCGCTGACGGAGAGAGAGGGATTCGAACCCTCGGAGCCCGGTTAGAGCTCACACCCCTTCCAAGGGTGCACCTTCGACCACTCGGACATCTCTCCAAGGTCAACGCACAAATCTAACAAAGCGGAGAGAGAGGGATTCGAACCCTCGGTACCGTCAGACGGTACAACGGATTTCGAGTCCGTCTCCTTCGACCACTCGGACATCTCTCCTGGCGGGTTTTCGCCGTATGTAGCCAAGAGGATTCGAACCTCCGACCTCCAGATCCGCAATCTGATGCTCTATCCAGCTGAGCTATGGCTACGCAACAAGTCGATCATGAACACATGTAAAAAAAACGCACACACGAAAAAACGGAGAGGGGGGGATTCGAACCCCCGGTACCGTTTCCAGTACAACTCCTTAGCAGGGAGCCCGATTCGGCCACTCTCGCACCTCTCCAGGCAATTACCGACAGGTAGTATTTCGACCTGATCGGATATCACGTAGCGGAGAGAGAGGGATTCGAACCCCCGGAGACTTGCGCCTCGACGGTTTTCAAGACCGCTTCCTTCGACCGCTCGGACATCTCTCCAATCAGGACTCCCACTATACTGAAGGGCCGACGCTTTTGTCAAGTAAAGCCCATCTGCCAGTTCCCCGGGGATTCTTGCATGCCTTGACAGGTTCAAGCGCTACGGCAACAATGCACCAAGAGGATGCGCAGATGGTTAAGGCTAAGATGGAAAAACTTCAGGGGGCCCGCATGGCCCGCCAAGCTTTGGACAGGACCGCCCGGTTGGTGGATGCTTACGGAAGCCGCCTTGTCGGATCGGAGGCCTGCCAGCAAACCGCCCGCGACCTGCACGAGGAGCTGTCGAACTATACGGATCGTGCCGAACAGGAATCGTTTGTCGTCCATCCTGCGGCCTTCCTTGGCTGGATCCGGATGTTGGTGGTCATTTATCCGGTGGCATTGCTCTTGCTGTGGGTCGACCTGCCTTTGGTGGCATTGATCCTCAACGCAACCGGTATGGCGGTGATGGTGTTCGAGTTCTTCTTATATAAGGAAGTGGTCGACCGTCTATACCCGGCCAAAACCGGGGTGAATGTGCATGGCGTGATAGAACCAGCCGGAGAAGTCCACCAGACAGTGGTCTTCAGCGGGCATCACGACAGCGCCCAGGTATTCAATTTCTTCACCAACAAACCCTCTTTGTACATGCTTCGCATCGGCTCGGGGCTGGGCTTCTACCTTGCTTTCTTGCTGGTGGCGCTGATGCGTACCTTCAATGCCGTCTCAGGCGACGGATTGTTCAGTGTCTCGCTTCCCCCCGCAGGATATCTGGTCGCCACCATCCTGTTGACGGTCGGCGTCCCGTTTGTCGGGCACCTCTGGTTTTTCGCCTCCTCCGAGGGGACCCCGGGAGCAGGGGACAACTTGATTTCCTCAGCGATGGCCATCGAGTTGGCTTCCTATTTCCATAGCGCGAAAACAGCCGGGGTGCCGTTGAAGCACACCCGCTTGGTCTTGGCCAGTTTTGATGGTGAAGAGGCCGGCTTGAGGGGCGCTCGCGCGTTCTTCGCACGACATGCCGGTGATTTTGCCGGAAAGCCATTGTGGAACTTCAATGTCGATTGCCCCTATGACGCCAAGGACTTGTTCTTCCTCACATCGGACATCAATGGCAGCGTGAAATTATCGCAGAAGATGGCCACCGAATGCGTGAACGTAGCCCACTCGATGGGGTACGAGGCCTTCAGCCAGCCTATTGCATTCTTGACCGGGGGGACCGACGCCGCCGAAGCAGCCAAGGCGGGTTTCCATGCGGTCACCCTGATGGCGATGCCATGGGGAAACAAGGAACGCAACGCCGTCTACCACACCCCGGCCGACTTGCCCGAGGCCATCGATCCCAAAGCGGTCGAAGAGACGATTTCCATTGCGATCAGGTTCATCGAGAAAATCGATTCTGGGGAAATCAAGGACTGAACGATTTTCCAAGCCCGTCTTGACTGTGGGAGACCTCGGCCCGGCCGTGGGTGATTTCCACGATGGCCGCGGCCACCTCGTCGACCATCCGTTCCTCGACGGTTGCCACGATGGTCACCCGGGTGGCGAACTCTTCGGTTGTCCGGCATTGGCGGGCAGTGAGCAATTGTTTGATATGGTCATAGGAATCATAGTCTGCAACGATGGTAAGGTCCTTTTTTCTTACCAGTTCTTCAGTTTCTA
>CAZJAK010000053.1:0-16148 GCA_964543935.1 uncultured Spirochaetaceae bacterium | reverse complement strand
ACCCCTGACCTTTTGAATGCCATTCAAACGCTCTAGCCAACTGAGCTACACCCCCGAAATGCAGTACCTAGCATACCCATTGTTCCGAGTTTAGTCAATAATCCTGGGAAGTGCATTCATCCTGAGGTTGGAATCCGCGGGAAGTTGGATTGTTGTGTTATCAAAATAACATTAGCAGATAAAAATACACATTTTGTAAATTTTATAACATCAGTGTTGCAAACCTATTGCACAAACAGTCCCAAACAGGATAGATTCATCACAATCTCCAGAAACGTTCAGGCAAATGGAGGCGATGAGGTTGAGCATGGAAAAGATCAAAGTTGCAGTTATCGGGGCTACTGGGGCAGTCGGACAAGTCTTCATGTGGATGCTGGCGGATCATCCGTGGTTCGATGTCGTGTACATCACCGCATCGGCAGCCCGTGTCAATCAAGAGTACGGCAATACCGTGCACTGGTTGCTTCCGTTCGAAATGCCTGCGGCCATCCGCCATACGATGATCAGTGAGTTCAATGCCGAGACCATGAAACAGCGCGGTGTGAAAATTGTCTTCTCGGCGTTGCCGGCCGAGGTTGCCATGGAAGCCGAGCCACATCTGCGGAGCCTTGGGTTCTATGTGTTCTCCAACGCTTCGGCGATGCGCTACGACAAGGACGTCCCCATCTTGATACCCGAGACCAACTTGGACACACTCGACCTCATCCGGCGCCAAGGATACCCCGAGGGAGGGTTCGTGGTGACCAATTCCAACTGCGTCACTGCCGGTCTGGCCATGGCCATCGCTCCACTGCGCACGTTCGGCATCAAGGAAATCACGGTTAATTCCTACCAATCGGTCAGTGGCGCCGGTTATCCAGGGTTGTCATCGTTCGACATCACCGACAACGTGATCCCCTACATCGCCAAAGAGGAGGAGAAGATCGAGAAGGAGATCAAGAAGATACTCTCGATCGACCCGGTCGTGTATGCCTATTGCGTACGTGTCCCGGTGATGTTCGGCCACCTCGAGTCGGTCTGGCTCAACTTTGAACAGGATGTCCAACCGGCTGACGTGATTGCCGCGTGGGACAACTTCCGCGATTGCACCGATCTTCCCTCCACTCCAGCCAAGCCGGTAGTCTATAATCCATCCAACACCTTCCCGCAAGCCAAATCGGCATGGTGGGGTACTCCCAAGGGGATGGAAGTGTACACCGGTCGACTCAAGAAGAAGGAGAACCGGATAGGGTTCGTGCTGCTGGTGAACAATTTGGTCAAAGGTTCGGCCGGAGGTTCCATTCAGAATGCCGAAGCCTTCGCCGTCCGTTACGGCCTGTTGGGTTAATTCAGCGCACTGACCACTGTCAGGCAATTGCGTACCTCGACCCGGTAGCGCTTGCCGTTCTGAGAGACTTCCCATTGGCCTGAACGTGGACAGAGCTCGCAACTGAGCCCCAATGAATCGTAACGGAAACAACTGCGGCTGATGAATAGCGGTGGGGTGAAGCCAGAACCCGCTGCTGTCGGAGCACACGGCCAATCGATGCAACCATCCATCGGACGTTCAATCCAATGATACATCCCGGTCAGATTGGGCAATCGGTTGCAGAGCAAACCGGCCGCTTCACGGTTGGTCATGTACAGGTAGACGTCGGCGAAGCAGGCGATGTCTGCGTGCCGCGCGGCCCATTCGAGCTGCCCGATGTTGTTCAGCCCCACCCGGATGGAATCTCTGCCCAAGCGATCAGATACCAGGAGTATCAGCTTGTCCAACGATTGTAAATACGCTGATTCATTGAACATCACCGGGGCGAGCGGGAGATAGACAGTCCCGTCCACCATGGCAAGCAGGTCTTCGAGCGCCTTCGAACCTGCCAATCCCTTGAGAATGTCGGCTGGCTCGATCCACAGGAAGGCACCATTGGCTGTCGGCGGGGAAATGGCCGTCCGCTCGGGGAGGGCAACTGTCCTCCTGTTTGTCGGTAACGGGCGGTTTCGTTGCTTTGTTGACCCTGAAAACCAGTTGAACATCACACTGTCCAAAGCACCATACCAAGCACGGCGGGCTTCTTTGAGCTGTGAGAGGGGCAGGAACACCTCTTCAAGTGGGATCGTGCCGGTGGTGGAGATTGTCAGCTGTCCAAGTGTGAACAAGCTGTCTCCCGATTCCATGAACAGTTTGGACAAGTTCCTGCGGGTGTCTTGCTTCGCCTTGGCGCGCTGAACCTCGACCGCAAAGGTTTTGTGCATGGTTGTTTCAGGCAATCCGCTTCCGGCCAACACGGTGGAGAATTGTAGGGCATCCGTGCCGATCTCGACATGGATGTCGATGGCTTTGCGGTAAGCCGGCAGCGCACCCGGCGGAATTTCAGCGAGATTTTGATCGTGGCTTGAGATGCGATACAGGACATCGCCGCTGCGTATGGTGGTAGCGGGCACTTCGAGCATGATGCGGTTGTGTTGCCCGGATGTGTAGAGCTTTTTTCCATTGTGGTCCCACATCGCATGCACGCCGAATTTTTCAGCTTCGTCGATTCCCCGTGCATTGCGGTGCAGTGCCATCAGGCCGTCGTACAATTCGATTGGTTCATCCAATTCTACTTCGGCGATGGCTTGTGCCGCTGTCGAACGCATCGCCGTAACCTGTCCGATCGGCACCCCAATGTGGCCGGGGTAGCGGGAAGCTACCAAATCGGGACCGTTGCGGTCCTCGCGGGCGACCCTGCCATAAGAAGCCAACCACCCCCCGCTGGATGAACGGGAGAAGATGGTATGGGCTTCGAGCCGTGCTTGTTCAATGGCATGCTCGTCAGTCTCGCCATCCAATAGCATGCGGTAATAGCGGGCCGTGGCCGCCACATAGGCGGGGCTCTTCATGCGACCTTCAATCTTGAGCGAGTCGATGCCTATCCGATGTAATTCACGGACAGTCTGACCGATGTCCAAATCGGTCATCGAGAACAGGTATCCGTCGCGTTGGCCGGGTGCGAGGGTGAACCAAGAACGACAGATTTGGGCACATTCCCCACGGTTGGCGCTGCGGCCGGTAATCACATGTGACGCCATGCACAAACCCGAAAAACCATAGCAGAGCGCCCCGTGGATGAACACCTTCAACTCGATATCGGGGCACTCGCTGCGTATCGCGGCGATTTCCGGCAAGGTCAATTCACGCGAGAGCACCACTCGGGAAAAACCCATCGATTGCATCGTGCGCACACCGGCGGCGGTATGGGCGGCCAGTTGGGTGGAGCCGTGCAACGGAATGGTACCTGAAAAACGTTCGGCGATTATGTTGGCTATGCCCAAGTCCTGGACAATGGCGCCATCGGGTTCGAAGTAGGCGATTTGGCGCAACAACGCCTCCACATCGGCGAGTTCATGATCGCTCACCAATGTGTTGACAGTGACATAGAATTTCTTTCCGGGCGGCAGGCAACCTTTCAGTTTGGCAAGGTCGGAAAATGAAAAATTGACGGCCCCTTTTCGGGCCGAAAATTGCTGCAATCCCAAATACACAGCATCGGCACCGTGTTCAAAGGCGGCTAGGGCGCTTTGCAACGAACCGGCGGGGAGGGCTAATTCGGTCACGACGATTCCTTTCCGTTGAGTTTCAATTGTTTGAGGATTTCCCCGTGGCGGTGCTCAGAAAGCGGGTAAAATAGCATGGGAAGGATTGCCAACACACAGGCGACGAACGGGAACAAGGCAATGAGTGAATGGATGCCCATCAATGCGCTGTGAGGTTGTTGGAAGAAACCGCTGTGGCCGGCAGGAGGTGCCAGATAGCCTGTCATGGCCAACGTGATGCCGATGAACCAAGAGGTGAACGCGCTGGATAGCTTGACCATGAAAGTCTGGCTCGAGAACACAATCCCTTCCGACCGTTTGCCGGTCTCAAGCTCGGCGTATTCTATGGTGTCGGCCAGCATCGAGGTCTGCATGACCAGCGGAGAGGCCATCCCAAGCGATCCAACGCAAGACCACGCCATGGCGACATAGAGGTTGTCCCATCCCGATAGGAAAAAGCCCAGCGAGCCAAGCCCGAAAATTGCGTTGAAGATGATGTAGGTGACCTTCTTGCCGAACCGTTTGGCAATCATCGGGGTAAGGGCGATACCCAATAAGATGAACGGGATGTTGACCGCCGCCACCAAAGTGTTGTAGTCCTCGTTGCCAAGATTGTACTTGGCGTAGTAGATCAAGGTGGAAAGCTTTGCTCCCGAAGCTGCGTTGACGAACAGCCCCGACAGGATCAGAAGCAGTAACGGTTTGTTGCGGGTGAAGGTGTGCAGCACGTTTCGGACAGTTGGCCGCTCGCTATTCTTTGCTACCGTCACCCGTTCCTTCACCATGAAAAACGTGATGGCGAAACAGGCCACAGTGAGGATGCCGTACGTCAGGGCGGTCAATTGGAAACCCCGGTCGGCTTTCACGGAGGTCCCTCCGGCAAGGCCTTGGAAGAATTGGATCAACGGCCACGTCCCGATAGTTGCCGCCGCCACGGCGATCGTCGCAATGAACCGGGGATAGACGACCACGCTGTTGCGTTCGGTCGTGTCGGCCGTGATGGCGCTGGACATCGCCCAGAAAGGTACGTCGCTAGCCGTATAGGTCATGTCGAAGAGGATATAGGTGGCGTAAGCCCAGACCAGCTTTCCCACTGCAGTCAGGTCGGGTGCAGAAAAGCACATGATGGAAATGGGCACGAATAAAATAGGCGTGAAGATGAGCCAGGGCCGGAATTTGCCCCAACGCGAACGGGTCCTGTCGACGAAAGCCCCCATGATGGGGTCGTTCACCCCATCCCAGATCTTGGTGATCAGCAGCAACGTGCCGGCCGCAGCAGGCAATATTCCGAAGACATCGGTGTAGAAAAACAGGATGTAATTGGAAAGAAAATAATAGGCGAAATTCTGGCCGAAGCAACCGATGCCATAGGCGAATTTCTCTTTGGTGGAAACCTTCGCCACAGCGCCGGAAAGTGCGTCCGTCATCGTCGGGCCTCCTGATGCCATACAATCATTGCGCCCGTCGGTGTGGGCGACGGTCCAGTGTAGCATGAAGCCTTGGCACGGTCAAACAATAGGCACCGCTGTCGATCGTTATTGCCTGCAAGCGTTCCTTCCCGTATACTTTCAGTACCGGTGGAACCACCACGGGCAGGAGGTTGCCGATGGAAAAACAGGTGCAAAAAATCCCTGAGGGAATGGTGATTTATGAACAGGGCAAGGAAGGCGACACCCTCGGGTATCTGATTTGTGGCAAGGTGGGATTATTCCTCAACTACCGTGAACCCGAGCAATTCGCCCTTGACGAGATGGGCCCCGGTGAATTGTTCGGGGAGATGGGATTGCTCAACGGAATCAAGCGGGCCGTGACAGCCGTGGCCTTGTCCGACTCGGAAGTAATGGAGATTTCGGAGCAAGAATTGCCGCAGTTCGTCGCCGAACATCCCGATGCGGCTGTCAAGATGCTCAAGGCCATGAGCCGTCGACTGATGGGTGCTACCAACGAAATCGTGAACGCCCACCAAACCATCCGTGAGTTCATCGACGAGTTGGGGGACCGTCCGGTTCGTAAGGAAAGCCTGAAGGAACGGCTCAAACGTTACGCGTCGTTTTTCCTCGAAGTCCCGTCCGATATACCCCCCGAAGTCTATATGGATTATTACTCGCGCATCGACCGTCTGTAATTGAAGCAATTCCAATAGTGTTTGCTAATTGGCTTGCTTCGCTTGTCAAAAGTCGATAAAAACGGTACGTTTAGCGTACTGTCAGGAAATGGTACGCTTAGATGCGAAGCAGATAAGGAGCAATCGATGAAATTACAAGACCTGAAACATGCCCGTTTGCGCACGTGGGTTGAAGAAATCGCTGCGCTAACCAAACCCGAAGCCATTGTGGTGTGCGACGGAAGCGCCGCCCAGTACAAACAGCTGATGGACGAGATGATTGCCAGTGGGTTGGCCATGCCGCTCAATCCCGACAAGAAGCCCGGTTGCGTGGCATTCTTCTCCGATCCCTCCGACGTCGCCCGTGTTGAAAATCGCACCTACATTTCTTCCGTGAAGCAAGAGGACGCCGGTCCGACCAACAACTGGATCGATCCGGTCGAACTCAAGAAAACCCTCACCGGACTGTACGACGGTTCCATGAAGGGCCGCACCTTGTTCGTCATCCCGTTCTCGATGGGCCCGGTCGGTTCAAATATCGCCAAGATTGGCGTTGAACTCACCGACAGCGCCTACGTCGTGACCAACATGATGATCATGACCCGGGTCGGCAAGCGGGTGTTGGACGTTCTGGGCAGCGACGGATATTTCGTCCCCTGTCTCCATAGCGTCGGCAAGCCGTTGGCCGAAGGGGAGTCCGACCACGGCAAGTGGCCTTGCGCCCCTCTCGACAAGAAGTACATCGCCCATTTCCCCGAAACCCGTGAGATTTGGTCATACGGTTCGGGTTACGGCGGCAACGCATTGCTGGGCAAGAAGTGCTTGGCCTTGCGCATTGCCAGCGTCATCGCCCGCGACGAAGGTTGGTTGGCCGAGCACATGCTCATCTTGAAGATCACCAGCCCCGAAGGCGTTTCCAAGTATGTCTCTGCCGCGTTCCCCTCTGCTTGTGGCAAGACCAACCTGGCCATGCTCGTTCCGACCATCCCCGGCTGGAAAGTCGAGACGATCGGTGACGACATCGCTTGGATGAAGTTCGGCAAGGACGGTCGCTTGTATGCCATCAATCCGGAAGCCGGATTCTTCGGTGTCGCACCGGGGACTTCCACGGATTCCAACCCGAACGCCCTCATCGCCGCTTCCAAGAACACGATCTTCACCAACGTGGCGATCACCGAGGACAAGGACGTTTGGTGGGAGGGCATCGGTCACGACGCCCCGGGCAAGCTTATCGACTGGAACGGCAACGAATGGGTGCAGAACAAGGCCGACAAGACCCAGAAACCGGCTGCCCACCCCAATTCGCGTTTCACTGCCCCCGCTTCGCAGTGTCCCTCCATCGCTGCCGAGTGGGAAGATCCCAAGGGTGTACCCATCGATGCCATCCTGTTCGGCGGTCGTCGGCCCAGCACCATCCCGTTGGTGCACCAAGCCCGTGATTGGAACCATGGCGTGTTCCTTGGCTCAATCGTCGGCTCGGAGATCACCGCTGCCGCGTTGGACCTCAAGGTCGGAAGCGTCCGGCGCGACCCGTTCGCCATGTTGCCCTTCTGTGGCTACCACATGGGCGAGTACTTCAAGCACTGGATCAAGATCGGCAAGCAGACCTCCGCAGACAAGCTGCCTAAAATTTTCTATGTCAACTGGTTCCGCAAGACTGCCGAAGGCAAGTGGCTGTGGCCCGGGTACGGTGAGAACAGCCGTGTGTTGAAGTGGGTTTTCGAGCGGTGCGCCGGGACTGCCAAGTACCAGGATACCGCCATCGGGATCATGCCCACCATCGATGCGATCGACCGTCCCGCCGGGGTTTCCGAAGCCGACATGGCCGAACTGCTCAAAGTCGACCGCGAAGGCTGGCTCAAAGAGGTCGAGGACGTCCGGATCAACCATTATCCGAAGTTCGGCGCCCATCTGCCCAAGGAGTTGAGCGACATGCTCGACACGCTCGAGAACAACCTGAAGGACTGCTGCGGCAAGAAGAACTGCTGCTGTTGCTGACCTTCCCCGTCGGGTTCACGTTATGACCGTCCAGGGCTTTCCGCCTTGGGCGGTTTTTTCATTGTTCTATACGTTTGTCGGCTATCATGGTGTGGAATCTCCCTCAGAGACGAGGAATCTCCCTCATTGCCTTTTCCTGCGGTCTGGACGGCCTCCGTATACTATCCGTATGAGTCAGACTGAACGGATATTCAAGATCGATGAAATCATCCGCACCAAAGGATCGGTGACGTGTGCCACGATCGCCGAGTTGTTCGAAGTCAGCGAGCGCCAAATCAAACGCGATATCGAATACATGCGCGACCGCATCGATGCCCCGATTGTTTGGGATTGGCGTCAACGGGCCTATCGTTATGACCGTGAGTATCCCCGCCTGAAGTTTTCCGATGAGAAGACCCTTGTCTTCAGCGCATTGTTGCACAGCATCGTCAAGTCGACCGACATGGTCCCGCTGGTAAGCGAACAGGCCTTGGAATTGGTGGACCAAGCCCTCTCAGAAGGATATCGCCAACTGAGCGACAAGATTGTCTATACCTTTCCCGTGACCGACAGTCCCGATTACGGCATCTTTTCGACCATCTGTACTGCCATCGGGAAAGGCCTGTGCATTTCCCTGGATTACAGCAATGCCAAGGGCGAACGTTCCAATCGGACGGTGGAGCCATTACGGTTGATCAACTATTCGGGCCGTTGGTACGTGGTGGCCTTCGACTTATCCAAGGATGACCTGCGCAGCTTCCACCTTGGCCGAATGGAGGCGGTGCACATCCAAGACCGACTGGTGGTGGAGAGGCACCTCGAAGAGCGCTTGGAGCGCCACATGTCGGCCGGATTCGGCATGTTCATGGGCAGCACGGTCCAAGAGGCGGTAATCCGGTTCAATGGCGATGCGGTGTACACTGTCGAACACCAATGTTGGCACAAAGACCAGAAACTTGAGCGTTCAATCGATGAACATGGCAACACTGTGCTGGTGTTGCATGTCCCGATCGCCAATGACGCCGAGTTGCTTGGCCGCATCCTCTCATTCGGGCCGTTGGCCGTCCCACTGGCACCAGACCGACTGTGCGCTCGCTGGAGTGAAGCCGTCGCTGCTTTGGCTGCTTTAGCCGACGATATGAAAAAACACTGATCCTCAATTCCCTGTCCAGGGACAACGGGCGTCCCGCCTACCGTGCCACACTGGTGGCGAAAGGTAATGCGATGCAAGGTGGCACAGGGGACGTCAGCGTGACGTATCGGATCGAACTTGGCGGCTCTTCATGGTCGTTCAGGTTCGACGGTTCGTCACTGGCACCGCTGGGCAACTTTTTCCATCCTTGTCCCTCGTGGTTCGGTGTTCCGCGTTGGCCGGTGGACAATCGTCTGGCAAGCTATGAACGGTATGTCGAGCCGGCGCGTGTTTTTCGCGATTGTGATTGTATCCAGGTCGAAGGAGACACTCAGGCGACATGGTGTGCCGATGTATTGACTGTCTTGGACCAAGGCGACTACTTGCAAGCGCTGCAACAGGTCTTGCATGCACCGCAGCACATCACCGCTGAAATGCTTTCCATCCTGTGCCATGGCCATGAGTTGCACATGCTTGCTTGGGAATATTTGCAAGAACACGGGGATGAGCCGTTCAATCAGTTTTGGGAGGATCATGGCCTTTCTGGATTGTGCCGGCGAGAAAACATCATGGCGGGCGAGCAACTGGTCGAAGCTGCCCTCGATTCATTGCACCACACAGGGGTTCGCCTACCGGTTGTCGGCCTTTCGTATCATGTTCAAGAAATGAACATTGTGGTCAAAGACATGCAAGTCGTCCGGACATGCTTGGCCCACGAACGGATCGTCCGTTCATTGGGAAGCCATGATTTCAGGAGGCTGTTGGACGAGACGGTCGACCGCTTGTTCAAGGTGTCGGTCATGCCAGAAACGGACAACCCCCACGACCGCAATGCACTGTTGGTGGTTGTGACCACCTTGGATGGCAGGAGGGCCCCGCTCGGATACCTGCGGAAGGAGGTGGCGGCTTGCCTGGCCCGTCCTGGTTGGAGTCTTGCTGCCAGGCTTGCTTCGCTGAGCGATGGTCGAATGGAAATCATGGTGAACAGGAGGAAGACGCTATGATCGATATGGCTTACGGAATGGGTCCCATGACGCTTGGGCAGAGGGCCGAGCACCACAGGACAGTTCGCCCGGGTCGGAAACTCGGGGCGGAAAAACGTCGGGTCGCCCGCCAAATCCTGAGAGATTTCTATGCCAGCGAGCAGTTCGAGTTGCTTCCCAGGCAAGTGCAGCTGGCCATGCTTCAGCTGTGTGCAAAAGGCACACCGTGATGTCCTGGCCGGATGGTGTGGGGCTTTTGTCAATACGAGGTGATGAAACAATAGATGGTTGAAGTATACAAAGCAGCCGGGGGTATGGAATTCTTGAGGGTGGGGGAAATAAAAATCCTCAATTGTCCGGTGAGGATATACTGCGAGATGGTCTCTCCATGGGTTGGGCTGGTGAATGTCACCGTCGATGCTGTGGTGGGGAACCGTATGCTGGTCGAACTGATCGCTTGGGCTGTTCCTGTCGGGGTGATCGGTTGGAACATCACCGTATAATAAAAGAAACGGGATCCGTTGGTGAAACGGAAATCGGTTGCCGTCCCGGCGGCATTCGAGGCGAAATAAACCCGGGCCCGCACTTCGGTCGAGTTGTACTTCACCAACGCAACCGGAAGGCTGTTGCTCGAGGAGTCCATGAACATCAATTCGCTGAACGGGATCGTGTCCGGGCACGTACGCTCCACTGAAAATGAATAGGTGTCCTCCCCATAGGATGTGCTGCCCCGATATCCACTGAGGTTCAACGCCATTGAAATCCCTTGTCCTGAGAGCAACAGCACACACTCATAAGCGGCATTGTTCAGACTGTTGGTATTGGTTGTGCGGATGACCGTCAAGTCAATCCAGATGTATCGGTAAGGGTACTTGTAGATGTAGGTGGCGCCCGAGCCCCATTGGCCGTTGGCATTGTAACCGCCGCTATAATCGGGACTGGTTGGGTTCACTTGCTCTGTCCCGGCTCCGGCAGGTATGGTGAGACTTGCCCCGGGACCGTTCAAGAGGATGTTGTTGGCGATTATCCGGCCAAACTCCCCGCCCACGTGTTTATAGGCTTTGACAGTGGCGACAAGGAACACCCTGCGCCAGCGGTTTGTGCTGGAGACATTGGTGTAATAGAACGAAGAAGTGGAAGCTCCACCGCCGGTAGCTGTCGGTCCTCCGTTGGTTACCGTGATGGTGTTGTTGGCTTCGCCTTGATAGGAAAAACGTCCCAAGAAGCCATCGTTGCTATAGTATTCACCACTGGTATAGTTTGTCGTCGTGGAATCGTTCGTGCCGATGTTCAACATGTCGAGGCGGCCGACCCCTCCGGCAGGGTCCCATTGGAAAAAGACTGCCGACAGAGGATACATCGACAGCAAGCAGAGGACGAATGCCGTAACTAATCTCGGGAACCCCTGTGGCCGCATGCTATCCCTTTGTCTATGTGTTGCAAACATATGTCATAGCTGATACCAGCATACCAAATCTCGTGAAGGAATTCAAGAGTGAAAGTTGTGGGCTTGTAACCGTTCATGACAAATTATTATATATTCTTGCGGAATATAGGACATTGTTACGTCTGACACAACGAATGCTCATGTACGGTACAGTTGACCCGATCGATACCGTCAAGCAAATGCCCGAGCGTGTCGCACAGCGGGGTGGGCACGTGCAAGGTATTTCCCAAAGCCGAGGCTTTCAAGCAAAACCAACGGTTCTCAGTTTGGCGCCCGGCCTCGACGTCCTGATGCATCGAGGTCTTGCCGGCCGGTTCCAACGAAGCGAACACCTTCTGGTAACGCTCGATATAGGATTCGTCCAATCCGACAACCCCATGGGCTTGGGCGAGGGCTACCACCTCACGCTGGACAGCAATGATCATATCCTTGATCGGTCCGATCGCGACGCATTGACCGTAACTCGAACGGCAGATGGCACTGACGGTGTTGATGCTCACATTCACCATGAATTTGGCCCACATCTCCTTGTGGATGTCCTCGGGCACGTTGCAGCGGATACCGGCTTCTTCCAACAGCCGTTGTACTGAGAGCACCCGTTCAGTTTTGGAACAGTCCGATTCGCCGATGAAGACCGTCCCTTCATTGGTGAAGTCGATCCGGTTGGCTGTGCGGGTCGAATCCAAGGCGGTGGTGAAGCCATGCAACACATGGGCCTCGGGGAAGCGCTCTTTCAAGACCTGCTCGCTATCGAGGCCGTTGAGCAGCGACAGGATGGTCGTGTGCTTGCCAATGAAGGGTGCCATGCTTTCCATGGCTTGGTCCAAGGTATTGTTCTTGGTGGTGAACAGGGCCAGGTCGGCATGCCGCGCACCGTCCTCCGGTTGCCGGTAGTTGAAATCATAGCGGCGGCCGTTCAGGAAAATTCCCTCGTCGATGTAGCGCTGTTTCCTTTGTGGATCGACAATCACCTCGACATCGGCGAAGCCAAGTGCCTCGGTGAGCCTGTAGGCATACATCGCCCCTACCGCTCCCAAGCCGATCAGGGCCACCCGCTCGATTTCCATGGTCACTCCGCTTGCGTGCACAAGGCAATCAGCAATTGAATCATGGCTCCGAGTTCAGCGATATCCAACTCTTCGTTTTTTGTGTGGGCGCCACGGTACCCGACCCCAAGGACCGCCATGGGTACACCTTTGCCACGCAGGATGTTGGCATCGCTACCTCCGCCAGTGCTGGCTGTTTTGAACGGGATGGAGGTGGCGGTGCACGCCGCGCGCACCGAGGTCAACACCGCTTCGTCGGTCCCGATGCGGTAGCCGGGATAACTCTCCTCGGCTTCAAAGGTGAACGAACCGCCAGAAGCGGTTGCGGCCATGCGGCAGCATTCTCTCATGTGGTCCACTTGGGCCATGAGTTTGTCGTTGTCCAGGCTGCGGGCTTCGGCTTTGAGTTCAACCCGGTCGCATACGATATTGGTATTCGTGCCGCCGTGGATCGTTCCCACATTGGCAGTCGTCTCCTCGTCGATGCGTAACAAGGTCATCGCATCGATTGCTTTGGCAGCCATTGAAATTGCACTGATGCCTTTCTCGGGAGCCAGTCCGGCATGGGCGTTCCGACCTGAGAAGACCACGTCGATGCCTTGTTTGAAAGCAGCATGGGTGATCACTGTTCCGACCGGAGAACTTGAATCGAGGGTGTAACCACGACTGATGGGATGCAGCAGCCGTTCGGTCTCGACACATTTGGCTCCATGCAAGCCGGTCTCCTCGCTGACAGTGAACAACACTTGGATGGCCGGATGCCGTGCATGGCGTTCCACGAGGTGCTCCAACGTCACCAAGATCGCCGCAAGTCCGGCTTTGTCGTCTGCCCCCAAAGCGGTCGTACCGTCGGATGTCACTTTATCGGCCGAAACGGTAGGGCGGACAGCGACCGCGATGGGTACTGTGTCCATGTGGCTGTTCAACAGGATTGCAGGCTCGTGTTCCCTGCCGCGCGAAGCCTTCAAGCGGGCATAGAGGTTCCCGCCAGCATCGAACTGGGTCGTGCACCCCAAGCCCTGCAAACGGCGCTCGAGATCCTGCGCGATGGCATGTTCCTGACCCGAGGGGGAATCGATCGCAACTAACTCCAAGAAGATGCTGAGCGAACGGTCAAGCAACCTGTCGGCCATGGGGACACCTCCAAAAACCAGATGGTGCGAGCATAGCATTGTTTCGTTAAGCCCGACAACACCCGCACTGCTCTGGACAAGTTCCAATTCTGAACGTATGGTATGAACATCATCGTTGTGCAGAGGATGTCGCTTCATGCAAGAGATTTCCACGTTCACCCGTGACGAATTGCAGGTTCTCGAGGATTTTCAACGCATATTGGAGCTAAGCGCATCAGCGATGGCACCGGTGGTCCAACGCCGCCGTGAGGACCTCGAATTACTGGCTGCCATCGTCAGCCGTTCCCCGTCCCCCACCCGTGACTTGTTCAATGGATCGACCAAACGCGATCTCGATTCGCTCACCAGGAAAATGGTCAACCAAGGGCTTGATCAGGTGGTGAATCTTCCAGCCAAGGCGGTGTTGGGCCATGGGTTCACCGTCAGCAAGCTGCATCTGTTTGGCATGTTGGGCAAGATTGCCGGCAGCGAAACCACATTGGCCGATTACCGGCATGAGGTAGAGGAGATGTACACCGACATCCTCTTTACCCTGATGGCTGAGGATTTGTATTCCAGCATCTTGACCAACAGCGAGGAGTCGGACCCGTGGGTGAAACAAGCTTCCCGTGAGTTGGTGGGCATGTGGGACTACCGGACCAGCCCCAACAAAGAAACCTTCGCTCCTTTCATCCGCGACTTGTGGAAAGCCCGCCGGACTCTCGTGCCCGTGCTGGGGACATTGTTGGGGACCATGGAACTGATGCGCCTCAGCTCCAGCTTGCCACCGGTATGGTTGTCTTACCTGGCTTTGCCCGACGAGGACCTGAGCATGAACTATGCATTGGAAGAATTCCTGTTCGACTTGAGTTACGAACAAATTTCTCAACTTCGCGCATACATGAGTCAAAACAAGATTGCAGCGGTAAACCGCGAATCAGCTGCCGAGATCCTCGTCCACTTGGAGGCCAGCGCGACACCCGAAGAGCATGTGCGCGAGCATCCGGCCGAGTCGATGGGCGTCCAGCTGTACCATTCGTTCCTGGTCCGTCAGCGCAACGCCCGCATGCGGCGGTGCCGCCGACATCCCGGGCCGGTTAAAACCCTTGAGGAATATTTCGTGACCTACCTGTTGACAATGGAATCGACCTGATGGACGTTCCAAATCGTAGGTAGATTTTGCAACTTTATGCAACAAATTGGATTGTTGTAGCTGAAAAATACATAAACATGCATGAAATCCTGTAAATTCCCCCTATACAGACCTAGTTGGCTCTGATATGCTGGCGCGGAAAGCCTACCAAAAAAGGAGATGACCGCGCCATGAAGACAGATCAGCAGATCTACATGCCCGGCGACAAGCCGCCATTGTCCCGCTGGATTCCCTTGAGTTTCCAGCATGTGTTCGCCATGTTCGGTGCCACGGTATTAGTTCCGATCCTCACCGGTCTCAGCGTCTCGTCGGCTCTCTTCACCGCCGGGACTGGCACGTTGCTCTACATCTTGATCACCGGCGCCCAAGTACCTGCATTCCTCGGATCCTCGTTCGCCTTCATTCCAGCCCTCATCGGCATCGGACAAGCCTACGGGGTGGAGTACGCCATGGGTGGAGCAGTCGCCTCGGGCCTGTTCTATGTGGTGGTGGCGGCGATCATCAAGTCGACCGGCCTTGGTTGGCTCAAGAAGGCGTTGCCTCCGGTGGTGATCGGATCGGTCATCGTGGTCATCGGATTGAACCTCGCCCCTACCGCGATGGGGATGGCCATGAACGACGGTGACGGCAACTACAGCTTGATTGTCTTTTCCATCGCATTGGTCACACTTGCTGTCACGGTAGTCTCGAACATCTTCCTCAAGGGATTTTTCAACACCATTCCCATCCTGATCGGCTTGGTGTGCGGCTATGTGTTCACCTTGATCATGGGGAGCTTCATCCCCGCATACCACCTCATCGATTTCACCAGCGTCAAAGAGGCCGCTTGGTTCGGTTTGCCGACCTTCAAGTTCCCCAAATTCAACCCGGTGGCGATGCTGACGTTCGTCATTGTCTCCTTGGCTACGATTTGCGAGCATTTGGGCGACACGATGACCATCAGTAAAGTTGTGGGCAAGGATTTCTATGTGAAACCGGGCTTGCACCGCACCATCACCGGTGACGGAGTGGCCACCGCTTGGGCGGCTTTCTGGGGCGGTCCTCCCAACACGACCTACGGAGAGAACATCGGCGTCATGGCCATCACCCGCGTCTACAGCGTCTGGGTCATCGGCGGAGCTGCTGTCATCGCCACGATCCTTTCGTTCTTCCCCAAATTCGGGGCGCTCATCCAGACCATCCCGACCCCGGTCATCGGAGGAATCTCGATGTTGCTGTTCGGCATCATTGCCTCGAGCGGACTGCGCAATCTGGTTGAAAGCGGAGTGAATTACCAAGACAAGCGCAACCTCACCATCTCGTCGGTCATCATGGTCATCGGCATCGGTGGCGGCGTGTTGGCCTTCTCGATGGGCGAAGGCATCCAGTTCCAACTCGGTGGCGTGGCTTTGGCCACCCTCGTCGGCATCATCCTCAACTTGGTGATTCCCCAGACAATCGACTGACATCGAATATGGTCGTCATGAAGGCAGGCTCGCGGGCCTGCCTTTTTTCTGTGCGCTCGGTATGAGCATTTTCTAAAGGGTGAAAGTCCCTAGTACGGGTGATAGCGCCAAGTACATAGCCAATGGCAAGGGTGTCCTCTGCGAGGAGGAATCTGAAGAAAGCCGGCGGCAAACTTCTGGCCTGACGAACAGAAATC
>CAZJAK010000052.1:0-16450 GCA_964543935.1 uncultured Spirochaetaceae bacterium | reverse complement strand
CAGAGCGCTGGTCTCCAAAACCAGATGTTGTAGGTTCGAGTCCTACCTGGCCTGTCCGATGCTCGGAATAGGAGTTCATCGATGAAGAAGTTGTTCCGGTATCTCAAAGAGTCGCATCATGAATTGAAGAAGGTCGTGTGGCCCAGCCGCGAAGAGGTCGTTACGTCGACCAAAGTCGTCATGCTTTCCACACTGGTCTTCGCACTCGTCCTTGGATTGGTTGATTTCCTGCTCGTCCAGGGAGTCAATCTGTTGTTCTAGGAGAGAAGATGGCCAAAGGCTGGTACGTAGTCCATACCTATTCAGGGTACGAGAACAAGATCGAGAAAACGATCCGCAAGATCATGGAGACCGACCGGCTCTTCAACGAGGTCGTCTCTGACGTGAAAGTTCCCACCGAAGAGGTTGTGGAGGTCAAGGACGGTGTCAAGAAGACCGTCAAACGCAAGATACTCCCCAGCTACATCCTGGTCGAGATGGACTTGCCCGAGTACCAGTGGGAGACCTTTTGTTCCCAGATCAAGCGCATCCAAGGCGTCACCGGTTTCGTGGGTTCGCTCGAGGGCAAGAAACCAACACCGCTGACCAGCGGCGAGCTCAAGAGCATCCTGCAGAAGACCGGCGAGATCAAGACCGAGAAAACCCTTCGCCCCAAGCAGAGTTTCAGCTCGGGCGAGCAGGTCAAGATCATCGAGGGACCGTTCGAGACCTTCACCGGTACCATCGAGGAAGTGAACCTCGAGAAAGGCAAGCTGCGGGTTCTGGTGGGGATTTTCGGCCGTTCGACTCCGGTGGAAGTCGATTTCCTCCAAGTGGAGAAAATCTAAGCGGCACAGCGTGCTCGCTGTCGTTTTTTGAAAACACTCCTCACTGTCCGTATGGGCAGGAGGTGGGAGCCCTTCTAGGAAAGGGCGTCAATACCAGCGCGGCGTGCAGCCGTGTAAGGAGAGAACATTATGGCTAAGAAAAAGGTTACTGCCATCGTAAAGTTGCAGTGCCCAGCCCAAAAAGCCACGCCGGCGCCCCCGGTTGGTCCGGCTCTCGGACCCCATGGCGTCAGCGCACCGCAATTCGTCCAGCAGTTCAACGAAAAGACCAAGAGTTATGAAGCTGGACTGGTCCTGCCCGTAGTCGTCACGATCTACGCCGACAAGACGTTCACCTTCATCCTCAAGACCCCTCCGGCCGCCGTACTCATCAAGAAGGCTTGCGGGATCGCCAAGGGTTCGGGTGTCCCCCAATCCCAGAAAGTCGCTAAGCTCACTCAGGCGCAGCTCACCGACATCGCCAAGATGAAGATGCCCGACCTCAATGCGATCGACCTTGAGGGAGCCAAGCGGATCATCGCGGGGACTGCCAGAAGCATGGGCGTAGAGGTGGAGGCCTAGCATGAAGCACGGAAAGAAATATCTGGCCGCCTACAAGCAGGTGGACCGCACCAAGCAGTATACGTTCGAAGAGGCCGCCGCCCTCGTCAAGAAGGTTGCGTTCGCCAAATTCGACGAGACCGTCGAGCTTTCGCTCAACCTCTCGCTCAAGAAGAGCCAGTCGGTACGCGACACGGTCGTCCTTCCCCATCAATTCTCAGCTGAGAAGCGGATCCTGGTCTTCGCCAAGGGCGACAAGGCCCAGGAAGCGCGCGATGCCGGGGCCACCTTCGTCGGTGATGCCGACTTGGTCGAGAAGATCAAGGGTGGGTGGATGGACTTCGACATCGCGGTCGCTACTCCCGACATGATGAAGGACGTCGGCCGTTTGGGACCGATCCTTGGCCGCCGGGGCTTGATGCCCAACCCGAAGACCCAGACCGTCACGTTCGACCTCAAGGGCGCTTTGGCCGAGTTGCGCCAAGGCCGGGTTGAGTTCAGGTCCGACAAGACCGGTGTGGTGCACTTGGCCATCGGCAAGGTTTCCATGGATTCCGAGAAGGTTGCTGCGAACGCCCAAGCCGTGCTGGCCGAGGTGATGCGCAAGAAGCCGAGCGATGCCAAGGGCGACTACCTCAAGAGCATCGCGCTCAGCTCGACGATGGGTCCTGGCGTCATGATCGTGGTCAAAGAGAACTAGGAGGAAAGAGGCTATGGCAAAATTTGAAGCCCGCAAGGCACCGCAGAAGGTTGATGCCGTTCAGGAAATCACCTCTGAATTCTCCAAGTATGACGGTTACATCTTCACCGACTACCGGGGGATGACCGTCGAGCAGATCACCGAGTTGCGCAATCAGTTGCGGACCAAGCAGGCGACCTACCGGGTCGTCAAGAACCGCTTCGCCAAGATTGCTTTGGACAGTCTCAACCACAAGGGCACCGACAAGGCCCTTGCCGGTCCGACAGCCGTCGCGCTCACCGTTGGTGAAGATGCGTCCAGCGCCGTCTCGAAGATCCTTTTCGAGTACGCCAAGAACGCTCCCGTCCAAGTGAAGGGCGCCTATCTCGGTGGAAAAGTATTCGACCAAGCCCAGGTGGAAGCATACAGCAAGCTGCCCACCAGGATGGAATTGATCGCCTCGCTCATGGGAACCATGAAGGAGCCGTTGGCGAAACTCGCCCGTACCTTGCAGTCGATTGTCGACGCAAAACAGAACTAATACGGTATTAGTCTTCACGTAGACCTGCTACTACCGTACAAACAATACAAGGAGAAGATAATATGGCTACTAGAGAAGAGATCCTCGAGTCTATCGCAAACATGACTGTCCTGGAGATTTCCGAGCTCATCAAGGCGATGGAAGCTAAGTTTGGTGTCACCGCTGCCGCTGCCGTGGCTGTCGCTGGTGCCGGCGCTGCCGCTGCCGCTGTCGAGGAAGTCGAGGAAAAGACTGAGTTCGACGTGGTCCTCAAGAGTGTCGGAGAAGGCAAGACCATCCCCGTGATCAAAGAAGTGCGCGCAATCACCGGTCTGGGCCTGAAGGAGGCCAAGGATCTGGTCACTGCCGGCGGAACGGTCAAGGAGGCTGTCTCGAAGGATGAAGCAAAGAGCATCAAAGAGAAGCTTGAAGCTGCAGGCGCTACTGTTGAAGTCAAATAACTTGGTCCAAGCATCTGTCTGAAACCAGCCACCGGATTGGCTCCGGTGGCCGGTCGTGTCTTTCGTCCGGATTCTTCAGCTTCCGAAGTAGATTCCGGACCTGTTCCCTAATCCGATGTGAGCCCCCGGACCCGTCCGAAGATGGCGCGCTCACAACCTGTGGAGGGTACCAATGGTTGCCAAAGGCAAATCCATCGAAAGAAAATATGTCGGAGCCCAGTTCAAGGAAGTCTGCGAACTGCCCAATCTCGTTGGAATCCAGATCGATTCCTACGAGCGGTTCCTACAACTCGATCGCCTGAAGAAGGGTCTTCCTCCCGATCCCTCCTTCGGCTTAGAGCAAGTGTTCCAGTCGACATTCCCCATCGAAAGCCAGAACGGGGAGATGTGCCTGCACTATGACGGCTACACCATCGATCTTGAGAACTGCAAGTTTTCCGAGATGGAATGCAAGCGCAAGGGGCGGACCTTCTCGGTACCGATCAAGGCCAAGATTACTTTGGAATTCACCTCCACCGGCGAGCTCCGCCAGCGTGAGATATTTTTCGGCGACATCCCGCTGATGACCGATCGCGGCACTTTCATCATCAACGGTGCCGAGCGGGTCGTCGTCAGCCAGATCCACCGCTCCCCCGGAGTCATCTTCTCCAACGAGAAGGGCGTGTACTCCTCGCGGATCATCCCGTACCGCGGTTCGTGGCTTGAATTCGAGATCGACGATAAGAAAAAACAACTCATCTTCGCCAAGATCGACCGCAAGAAGCGCATCCTCGGGACCTTGTTCCTCAGGGCGATTGGCTTGGACAGCCGCGAGAAAATCGTCTCCCATTTCTACAAGGGGACGACTGTCGAACTCTCCAAAGACCCTGCTGCCAACAACGCTCTGGTCGGTGCGGTTTCCTTCGCCGACATTTGGGTGACCAAGGACGGCCAGAAGGTCAAACGGCTGCGCGCCGGTGACGAATTCTCCCCGACTGCGATCACCGAGTTGGTCAAGGACGGACTTACCTCCGTCCAGATCATCGAGGAGAACGCCGAAGACTCGCTCCACTCCCGCATGGTCCTGAATTGCCTTGAGGTCGAGGACGCCAAGTACACCCAGGAAGGCAACGACGAACCCACCAAGGAAGACGTGCTCTCTCCGATCTACTCGGTGCTCCAACCCGGCGAGATGATCGCCATCGAACGGGCCGAGAAAGATCTGCCCGACATGTTCTTCTCCAACCGGCGCTACGACCTCGGCAGTGTCGGCCGCTACAAATTCAATAAGAAATTCGGTTCAGGGGATGAAGAGGACGATGAGAATGCCAGCACCGAGCTGACCGTGCTCACCCCGCAGGACATCGTCAACACGATGGCGTTCCTGATCAAGGTCTACATCGGCGAGGAAAACATCGACGACATCGACCACCTCGGCAATCGGCGGGTCCGTTCGGTCGGGGAGCTGATGCAGAACCAACTCAGCGGCGCATTCGCCCGCATGGAACGCATCGCCCGCGAGCGGATGAACCTCGAGACCAACCAAGTCAAACCCCAAGACCTCATCTCGATCAAGCCGGTTGTGGCGGCGATCAAGGAGTTCTTCGGATCCAGCCAGCTGAGCCAGTTCATGGACCAGGTCAACCCGCTGGCCGAGCTCACCCACAAACGGCGCTTGAACGCGTTGGGCCCCGGTGGCCTCTCGCGCGACCGGGCCGGCTTCGAAGTCCGCGACGTCCACTACACCCACTACGGGCGCATGTGCCCGATCGAGACTCCTGAAGGACCGAACATCGGTTTGATCGTCTCGCTGGCCAACTATACCCGGGTCAACGAGCACGGTTTCTTGGAGAGCCCCTACCGCAAGGTGGTCAACGGAGTGGTCTCGGACCAGTACCGCTATCTCGATGCCAACGATGAGGAAAAACACTTCATCGCCCAGGCCAACGCCAAGATCGACGCCGACGGCAACTTCTTGGAACACGACATCCCGGTGCGCCGCAGCGGCGATTACACGACCCGTTCGGCCAACGAGGTGAAATACATGGATGTTTCGCCCAAGCAGGTCATCAGCGTGGCCGCCTCGCTGATCCCGTTCTTGGAGCACGACGACGCCAACCGGGCCCTGATGGGTTCCAACATGCAGCGCCAGGCCGTCCCGTTGGTCTTCCCCGAGGCTCCCTATGTGGGAACCGGCATGGAAGCCAAGACTGCCTACGATTCGGGCGTGTTGATCAAGTCCAAGCGGGCCGGAACGGTATCCTATGTCTCCTCCACCAAGGTCGAGATAACGCCTGAAAATCCCGAGATCGAGGGCGAGATCGATAGCTATGAGATCCGCAAGTTCGAGCGGACCAACCAGGACACCTGCTTCAACCAGAAACCGATCGTATCGGCCGGGCAACGGGTCGAAGCCGGCACTGTCCTCGCCGACGGACCTGCGACGGACAACGCCGAGCTGGCCTTGGGCCGCAACATCCTGGTCGGATTCGTTCCATGGAACGGGTACAACTACGAGGACGCCGTATTGATCTCCGAGCGGGTCGTCAAAGAAGACATTTACACCTCGATCCACATCAAGGAGTTCACCACCGACATTCGCGAGACCAAGCTCGGTCCCGAGAAGCTCACCCGCGACATTCCCAACACCAGCGAGAAAACCCTCGAACAACTCGACGAGGACGGCATCGTCCGGATCGGTTCGGTCGTTCGGCCGGGCCACATCCTCGTCGGCAAGGTCACCCCGAAGTCGGAGTCGGACACGACCCCCGAGTTCAAGCTGCTCAATTCGATCTTTGGTGAAAAGGCCAAGGAGGTGCGCGACACCTCGCTCAAAGTCCCCCACGGGACCGAGGGAACGGTCATCGACATCCAGCGCTTGAAGCGCAGCGAAGGCGACGAGCTGCCCCCTGGTGTCGACGAGATGGTCAAGGTCCTCATCGCCACCAAGCGCAAACTGCGCCAAGGCGACAAGATGGCCGGACGTCACGGCAACAAGGGTGTCGTCTCGCGCGTGTTGCCCGAGGAAGACATGCCCTACATGGCCGACGGTACGCCGTTGGACGTGTGCCTGAATCCGCTGGGGGTTCCTTCGCGCATGAACATCGGCCAGTTGATGGAAACCCAGCTCGGTTGGGCAGCCCATCAGCTCGACGAATGGTACTCTTCTCCCGTATTCCAATCGGCTTCGGTCGAACAGATCGAGGAGAAAATGAAGCAGGCCGGGTTGCCGCTCAATTCCAAGACCACGCTCTATGACGGTCGCACCGGCGAACCGTTCGTGAACCCGGTCTTCTGCGGCTACATCTATTACCTGAAGCTGCACCACTTGGTCGACGACAAGATGCACGCCCGTTCGACCGGACCCTATTCGTTGGTCACCCAGCAACCGCTCGGAGGCAAAGCCCAGTTCGGAGGCCAGCGGCTCGGAGAGATGGAAGTCTGGGCACTGGAAGCCTACGGTGCCGCCAACACCCTCCAGGAGCTGTTGACCATCAAATCGGACGACATGAACGGAAGGGTCAAGATTTACGAGAGCATCGTCAAGGGCGAGCCGGCCACCAATGCGGGCATGCCGGAGGCCTTCAACGTCCTCGTCCAAGAGGTGCGCGGCCTGGCGCTCGATATGTCGGTCTACGATTCGAAGGGCAAGCAGGTTCCCCTCACGGAGCGCGACGAAGAGCTCATCAACAAGAAGAACACTGCCAACTAAGCAGGGAGACATCGGATGAAGGAAATTCAGGATTTCGACAACATCATGATAAAGCTGGCCTCGCCGGAACAAATCCGGGCGTGGTCCTACGGTGAGGTCAAGAAGCCCGAGACTATCAACTACCGGACTTTGCGGCCTGAACGTGACGGTCTCTTCTGCGAGAAGATTTTCGGCACGACCAAGGAATGGGAATGCTATTGCGGCAAGTTCAAGTCGATTCGCTACAAGGGGGTCATCTGTGACCGTTGTGGCGTCGAGGTCACCCACTTCAAGGTCCGCCGCGAGCGCATGGGCCACATCGACTTGGCCTCGCCCGTGTCCCACATCTGGTATTACCGCTCGGTGCCGTCGCGGATGAGCCTGTTGCTCGACATCCCGCGCACGTCGCTGCAGTCGATCCTCTATTATGAAAAGTATGTGGTGACCAACGCCGGCGACACCGACCTCAAATACAAGCAGTTGCTGACCGAGGAGGAATACTTCCAGGCCCGCGACCAATTCGGCGAGTCGTTCCAGGCCTACATGGGCGCTGAAGCGGTCAAGATCATGCTTGAGAACCTCAACCTCGAGGAGCTGTCGGCCCAGTTGCGCGAACAGATGCTCCAGAAGGGCGACAAGGCCGACAAGCGCCTGCTCAAGCGCATCGAGGTGGTGGAGAACTTCCGCGACAGCGGGAACCGCCCCGAATGGATGATCCTGACGGTCATCCCTGTCATCCCGCCCGAGTTGCGCCCGATGGTCCAGCTCGACGGCGGCCGGTTCGCCACCAGTGACTTGAACGACCTCTACCGGCGGGTGATCAACCGCAACAACCGCCTGACCAGGTTGATGGCCTTGCATGCCCCCGACATCATCATCCGCAACGAAAAACGGATGTTGCAGGAGGCTGTCGACGCTCTGTTCGACAACTCCAAGAAGAAACGGGTGGTCAAAGGCGCCTCCAACCGGCCCCTCAAGTCGCTGTCCGACATGCTCAAGGGCAAGCAAGGCCGTTTCCGCCAAAACCTGCTGGGCAAGCGGGTCGACTATAGCGGCCGCTCGGTCATTGTCGTCGGACCCGAATTGCGCCTGCACCAGTGCGGCCTTCCTGCCAAGATGGCCCTCGAACTCTACAAGCCCTTCATCATGAAGAAGCTCGTCCAGAAGGGTGTCGTCTACAACATCAAGAAAGCCAAGACCTTGGTCGAGCAAGAGACACCCGAAGTCTGGGCGATCCTCGACGATGTGGTCAAGGAACACCCCGTCTTGCTCAACCGGGCACCCACGCTCCACAGGCTTGGAATCCAAGCGTTCGAGCCGGTTCTGGTTGACGGCAAGGCCATCAAGCTCCATCCGCTGGTCTGCCATGCCTACAACGCCGACTTCGACGGCGACCAGATGGCCGTGCACGTGCCGTTGACCCAAGCTGCCCAGATCGAGTGTTGGACGCTGATGCTGTCGGCCACCAACCTGCTCGACCCCGCCAACGGCAAACCGATTGTGTTCCCGGCCCAGGACATGGTGCTTGGGATCAACTACCTGACCCGTCAGATGAAAAACGCCAAGGGCACCGGCAAGTTCTTCGACACCATCGACGAGATGATCTTGGCCATCGATGCCGGATCGTTGTCGTACAATGCGTTGATCAAGTACCGTTTGCCTTCCACTGGCGAGATTCTCGAAACCACTGCCGGCCGGGTCTTGTTCAATGCCGAGATGCCCCCCGAGATCTCCTTCCAGAACATCTGTTTCGGCGATAAGGAGCTCAAGCGCTTCGTCGGCGAGGTGATCAGCTCGCAAAAAGCTTCGGTAGCAGTCAAGATGCTCGACTCGATCAAGGATGTCGGATTCAAGTACGCCACCCTTTTCGGTGCGACGATCGGTCTGTCCGACATGATCGTGCCCGAGGCAAAGCGTCAGCTGGTGCGGGCTGCCGACCAGCGCCAAGCGGAGATTCGCGAGCAGTACCGCCAAGGCCACATCACCCAAGATGAACGCTACAACCGGGTCATCGAGGTGTGGAGCAAAACGACCGAGGAAATTTCCAGCGCGTTGATGGATGAACTCAAGACCAGCCAGAACGGATTCAACCCGCTCTACCTGATGGCCGACTCCGGAGCGCGCGGTTCCAAGACCCAGATCCGTCAGTTGGGCGGCATGCGCGGCCTGATGGCCAAGCCGTCGGGCGACATCATCGAGTTCCCGATCCGCTCCAACTTCAAGGAAGGCTTGTCGATCATCGAGTTCTTCATCTCGACCAACGGAGCACGCAAGGGCTTGGCCGACACCGCCCTGAAAACGGCCGAAGCCGGTTACCTGACCCGCCGTCTGGTCGACATCGCCCAGGATGTCGTGATCAACGAGGACGATTGCGGTACGATCAACGGTATCGACCGCTCGGCGATGAAGAATGGCGACGAGGTCGTAGAATCGTTGGCCGAACGGATCGTCGGACGGTTCACCCTGGAAAAAGTCAGGCATCCCATCACCGGCGAAACCATCGTCGGTGTGAACGAGGAGATCACGGCCGACATCGCCCGCAAGATCGAGGAATCGGGTATCGAACAGATAGCGATCCGCACGGTACTAACTTGCGAGGCCAAGCACGGCGTTTGCCGCAAGTGTTACGGGCGCAACTTGGCTACCAACCGCCCGGTCGAAATTGGCGAGGCGGTCGGAATCATCGCCGCCCAATCGATCGGCCAGCCGGGAACCCAGCTGACGATGCGTACCTTCCACGTGGGTGGCACGGCGACCAGCGGAGCCGAAGAGAACAAGCTTGTCCTTGGGCATCCGGCCGTCATCAACAGCATCTATGGCTCGTTGGTCACCACCGAGGATGGTTCAAAGCTCTTCACCCGTAAGGGCTACATCAAATTCTCGCGCGTGTTGTCCTCGTTGCCGACTTCGAATCACGAAAAGATGTTGGTCAAAGACGGTGACCGGGTTTTTCATGGTGCCCCGTTGTACGAGGATAGACGCGGCAACGTGGTCTCGTCCCGCGATGTCGGTATCATCCGGTTGTTCCACGACCAGTTGCTGTTGGTCGCCCAGGAGCAGAAACTCGACATCCGCAACGGTTCGGAATTGAAAGTGAGCGAGGACTCGATCGTCCAGGCTGGCCAAGCCATCGTCGTGTTCGACCCGTTCAGCGAACCGATCATCGCCGAGTACGACGGAAAAATCCAGTTCATCGACGTCAAGTTGGGGACCACACTCAAGGAAGAGGTAAACGTCGAGACGGGCAGTATCGAGAAGAAAATCACCGACCACATCAGCGAGACGCTGCAACCGCGCATCGCCATCATCGGCGAAGGCGGCGAGGCGTTGGCAACCTATTACCTGCCGGCCTCCTCGTACCTCAATGTCGAAGACGGGTCGCGGGTCAAGAAGGGCCGCATCATCGCCAAGCTGCTCAAGGAAAGCGTCAAGACCAAGGACATCACCGGTGGTTTGCCGAGGGTTGGCGAGCTGTTCGAAGCGCGCCGTCCCAAGACCCCATCCGTGTTGGCCCAAGTGGAAGGCCTGGTGAAGTTCGGACCGGTTGTGAAGGGCAAGCGGGTCGTCATCGTCGAGGACGATTTCGGGCATGAGTTCAAGCATCTCGTCCCGATGAGCAAGCACATGTTGGTGCGGGACGGAGACCGGGTCGAAGCGTCCGAGCGGTTGTGCGACGGCCCGATCGATCCGCACGACATCCTCGACATCCTTGGCGAGAACGCCCTGCAGTCGTTTTTGCTCGACGAGGTCCAGGAGGTGTACCGCCTCCAAGGCGTCGACATCAACGACAAGCACCTCGGCGTGGTTGTCAGGCAGATGTTGCGCAAAGTCGAGATCATCCATGTGGGCGACACGGGATTCATCCAGGGGCAGCAGGTCGACAAGTACCGCTTCCACGAGGAGAACGCCCGGGTCATTCGCGAGGGAGGTCAGCCGGCCGACGCCCGTCCGATGCTATTGGGCATCACCCGGGCTTCGTTGAGCATCGATTCCTTCATCTCCGCCGCCTCCTTCCAGGAGACGACCAAGGTCTTGACAAACGCTGCGATAGCTGGTAGTAGAGATGTGTTGCGCGGACTGAAGGAGAACGTGATCATCGGTCATCTCATCCCCGCCGGAACCGGTATGAAACGGTACCGCAGCATTCGGGTCAAGGAAGAGAATCCGATCGATCTGGGAGAGAAAGTGCAGTCGATCATGGGATCGCGTCGTTCGGAGATGTTCGAAGAAGACGATGATTTCGAGCTCGACGATCTGAGTGAGACAATATCCGAAGGTGGAGCCCCCGAAGAGGAAGAAGGCGACGACGAATGAGCCGTTGGCCCCTCCGGCAGGTCCGGGGTGTCCGCATGCTGACTTTGGAGACAACATATCGACGTGGGAGCCGTCCCGTTGAGGACGGTTCTCCGGACGCCGCTCCGGTTGGAGCCGGCGATTGAGACAGAACAAAGGGAGTGTATCGACAAGATGCCTACTATCAACCAATTGATACGGCACGGGCGCAGCTCGAAGGCCAACAAGACCAAAGCTCCTGCCCTGCAAGGGTGCCCGCAGAAACGCGGAGTATGCACCAGGGTGATGACCGTCACCCCCAAGAAACCCAACTCGGCATTGCGTAAGGTCGCCCGCGTGCGCCTTTCCAACGGTATCGAAGTAACCGCCTACATCCCGGGTGTCGGCCATAACCTTCAGGAACACTCCGTCGTGCTCATGCGTGGCGGAAGAGTAAAAGACCTTCCTGGTGTGCGCTACCACATCATCCGCGGAACCAAGGATACCCTTGGTGTCGCCGACCGGAAGCGCGGCCGCTCCAAGTACGGCGCCAAGAAGCCCAAGGCATAAGGAAGGAGCAGCACCATGGCAAGAAGAACTTCAGCACCAGTCCGTGAGATTCTGCCCGACGCAGTCTACAATAGCGTCGTTGTGGAAAAATTTATCCACCGCATGATGTTAGCCGGCAAAAAGTCGATCAGCACGCGGATCATGTATCAGGCTTTGGAAGCAGTCGGCCAGAAAAGCGGCGAAAGCGCCCTGGACGTGTTTTTGAAAGCGCTCGAGAACGTCAAGCCGGTCGTGGAGGTCAAGTCCCGCCGAGTCGGCGGCGCCACCTACCAAGTGCCCGTCGAGATCAAGGACAACCGCCGCGAAGCGTTGGCCATGCGGTGGATCATCGCTGCCGCCAGGGCCCGCAACGGCAAGTCGATGAGCGAGAAGCTCTCGGCAGAATTCCTTGACGCCTATGCCAATACCGGTTCGGCCTTCAAGAAGAAGGAAGACACCCACCGGATGGCAGAAGCCAACAAGGCCTTCTCCGCCCACAACCGCTAAGAAAACGTCTGATTGTGAACGAACCGCGGCGTCTTTTGGATTTGCCGCGGTTCTTTTTTCCATATCTTTTTGTTTTTCGCCATTCGACTTGACACGTTTTGTCAAACCCACTATAGTGGCAAAGGCGTCTTCACGAAAGGAGCACTATGCCCCTGAGGGCGTTGTTACAGAGCCAAACCAATCATCCTGCTGGACAAGCAATGGGTGATAAGGTGGTTCCAGTCTACAGACTTTTGAAATCTGTACTATGTCGGTCGCCCTTGTTGGCCATCGACCTCTGGATCCCTTCCTTATCGCTGCCTGACAACAGAATGCCGTTTGTCTCTTCCAATGAAGGTAAAGGCGTCTTGCCTTTATAACATGAAATTTGTGACCTAATGAGAGGATCACAAGGAGGAACTGATGGCTAAAGAAAAATTCGCAAGGACGAAGCCACATGTGAACGTTGGAACCATCGGTCACATTGACCATGGCAAGACTACCCTGACCGCAGCAATCACCATGTACTGCGGCCGCACGTTCGGTGACAAGGTCTTGAAGTACGACGAGATCGACAATGCACCCGAAGAAAAGGCCCGCGGTATCACCATCAACACCAGGCACGTCGAGTACCAGAGCGCCCACCGGCACTACGCCCACGTGGACTGCCCGGGACACGCCGACTACATCAAGAACATGATCACCGGTGCCGCCCAGATGGACGGAGCCATTCTTGTTGTCGCCGCCACCGACGGTGCCATGGCCCAGACCAAAGAACACATCCTGCTCGCCCGCCAGGTAGGCGTGCCCGCCATCGTTGTGTTCATCAATAAGGTCGACATGGTCGACGATCCGGACCTCATCGAGCTCGTCGAAGAGGAAATGCGCGATCTGTTGACATTCTACCAGTTCGACGGCAAGAACGCCCCAATCGTCAAGGGCTCCGCTTATGAAGCGATGGAACACCCCGATGATCCGTCCAAGACCAAGTGCATCCAGGAGCTGCTCGATGTGCTCGACACCTACGTTCCCCTTCCGGAACGCGCCGTCGACAAGCCGTTCCTCATGCCGATCGAGGACATCTTCTCCATTTCCGGACGCGGAACGGTCGTAACCGGTAGGATCGAGCGCGGTATCATCCACGTCAACGATCCCGTCTCCATCGTCGGAATCAAAGAGACCAAGGATTCTGTCTGCACCGGCGTTGAAATGTTCAACAAGCTGCTCGACGAAGGCCAAGCTGGTGACAACATCGGCGCCTTGCTGCGCGGTGTTGACAAGAAGGAAGTCGTCCGCGGTCAGGTTCTTGCCAAGCCCAAGTCGATCACCCCGCACGCCAAGTTCAAGGGTACGGTGTACGTGCTCTCCAAGGAAGAGGGTGGCCGCCACTCGCCGTTCTTCAGCGGTTACCGGCCCCAGTTCTACTTCCGGACCACCGACATCACCGGGACTGTCACCCTTCCCGAAGGCAAGCAGATGGTTCTGCCTGGTGATAACACCGAGCTGAACATTGAGTTGATCCACCCGGTTGCCATGGACAAGGGACTTCGCTTCGCCATCCGTGAAGGCGGCAGGACCGTTGCTTCCGGACAGGTTATCGAAATTATCGAGTGAATGTGACGAATGTCTTGCCCGCACCGACAGGGTAGCGGGCAAGACCCGTTTTTTGGAGGAATGATGGCTAAGGATAGAATACGGGTGCGGCTGAGGGGTTTTGACATCGAGCTTGTGGAACAGAGCGCAAAAGCTATCGTGCAGACAGTGGTTAAGGCTGGTGCCCAAGTCTCCGGCCCCGTACCCTTACCGACTCGAATCAACAAATATACTGTTCTGAGGTCGCCCTTTGTCAACAAGAAGTCTCGCGAGCAGTTCGAGATGCGGACCCACAAGCGGTTGATTGACATTCTGGATCCTACATCGAAAGTCATGGATGCCCTGATGAAGCTAGAGCTTCCCGCAGGCGTAGATGTAGAGATTAAGCAGTGACTGAGTTGAGGTAAGAGATGTTAGGGCTTATCGGCAAAAAAATAGGAATGACGCAGGTGTTCGATGCCAACGGCAAGCTTACCCCTGTGACTGTGATAAAGATCGAAGACAACGTGGTCATCGAGCACCGCACCGTCGAAAAGAATGGCTACAGCTCATGTGTCCTTGGATCCTTCGACAAGAAGAAGAGCCAGACCACCAAGCCGTACGCCGGACAGTTCACCGACGTGTGCGAACCCAAGAAAACCCTCGTTGAGATGCGCGACTTCGATATGGAAACCAAGGTCGGGGAAGTGCTCGGCGTCGACATGTTCAAGGACATCATGTTCGTCGATGTCGTCGGCACCTCCAAGGGCAAGGGGTATCAGGGCGGTATGAAACGCCACGGCTTCAAAGGAGGCCGCGCCACCCACGGTTCCAAGTTCCACCGCGACATCGGTGGTACGGCGATGTCATCCACACCGGCGCGCACCTTCAAGGGACACCGGATGGCCGGGCGCATGGGAACCGACCGTGTGACCGTCCAGAACCTTCGTGTCGTTCGGGTCGACGAGGAGATGCAGGTCTTGTTGGTGAAGGGTGCCATTCCGGGTCCCGCCCAAAGCGTCGTCATCGTTCAGAAAGCGAAGAAGAAGTAGAGGCGAGATATGGAAACGAAAGTCTATTCAATCAACGGCGAGCAGGTGCGCACCATCGTCCTCAACGACGACGTGTTCAACCGCGAGGTGAGCGACGGAAGCATCTACCATGCCGTGAACAATGAGCTGGCCAACAGGCGCGTCGGAACGGCCTGTACCAAGACTCGCGGCGAGGTCAACTACAGCAACACCAAGCCGTACAAGCAAAAGGGAACCGGCAATGCCCGCGCCGGAGACAAGAAGTCTCCGATTTGGGTTGGCGGTGGCACGATCTTCGGACCCAAACCCCGCGATTACAGCTATACGATTCCCAAGAAGGTCAAGCGCTTGGCGATGAAGAGCCTTCTCTCGCTCTCTGTGCAGGAGGAGAGGTTGGTTGTTGTCGAGAACTTCACCATTGAGAATGGTAAGACCAAGGATTTGGCGGCGATCATCAAGAATTTTGTCAAGGACGAGAAGCGGACCGTGCTTATCCTCAAAGATGATGACGCGATGATGCGGCGCGCGGCCAGGAACATCCCGTATCTGCGCGTGCTTTCATACAACCGGCTTTCGGCCAAGGAACTCCTGTACGGAAGGAAACTCTTGGTACTCGAGCAGGCTGCTTCGAATCTCAACGAGTTCTACGGGGACAAATAAGGGGCCGAATGTGAGAGCAGATCAAGTAATAATCCAGCCCGTGCTGACCGAGAAATCGAACTTGGCGCGGGAAGCGCAAGCTAAGAAGTACACGTTCAAAGTCCACATGGATGCGAACAAGTTTCAGATCATGGATGCGGTGAAGGAGCTTTTCAACGTGAAGCCCGTCAAGTGCAATGTCATGGTCATGAAGGGCAAACCCAAGTACACCAGGACGAAGGGCGGCCAGATCAAAGGCACTACCGGTGATTGGAAGAAGGCGATCGTCACGCTCGAGAAGGGCCAGGCGATCCAGGCCATCGAGGGAATCTAGGAGGTAAGGACATGGCACTGAAGAAATATAAACCGTACACTCCCGGACTCCGTCAGAAGACCACGTTGGTGTTCGACGACCTGACGACCGACGTAAGCGAGAAATCGCTCACCAAGAACCTGCACCGCAGGGCCGGTCGCGACGCGTTCGGACGCATCAGCGTCAGGCGGCGGGGCGGCGGTCACAAGCGCGCTTACCGGATGATCGACTTCAAGCGCGACAAGTTCGACATCCCCGGTACGGTCAAGACCATTGAGTACGACCCCAACCGCAGCACGAACATCGCGTTGGTGTTCTATGCCGACGGCGAGAAACGCTACATCCTCGCCCCCAAGGGGATCAAGGTGGGGACGAAGGTCATCAGCGGTCCAAGCGCTCCGCTCGAAGTCGGCAATGCCCTTCCGTTGAAGAACATCCCGCTTGGCTTGACGGTGCACAACATCGAATTGCAGATGGGCAAGGGCGGGCAGTTGGTGCGCAGCGCCGGCTTGGGCGCCACCATTGTTGCCAAGGAAGGCGATTACGTCACCCTCAGGCTCCCTTCCGGCGAGATGCGGATGGTATTCGGCGAATGCATCGCCACCTTGGGCGAGCTTGGAAACGGAGACCACATGAACGTCTCCCTCGGCAAGGCCGGACGCAACCGGTGGCTCGGGAAACGTCCGAAGGTCCGCGGTGTCGCCATGAACCCGATCGACCACCCGCATGGTGGTGGTGAAGGCAAGACGGCTGCCGGTAGGCATCCTGTGACCCCGTGGGGTCTGCCGACCAAGGGATACAAGACCCGCAAGAAGAACAAGCCCTCGGGCGCTTTCATCGTGAAGAAGCGGAAGTAGGAGTAGAAAAGTGGCTAGATCAATCAAGAAAGGT